>NZ_JBLIYT010000012.1:0-209520 GCF_057480795.1 Pseudomonas sp. P110(2024) | reverse complement strand
AGCACCTCCGCCACCCTCTTCAACAATCAACTCTTTGATATTCAAGGAGTTTTTCGTCCCGATGTCGCTGGAAGTGGGGCGCATTATAAGGGGATCTGAAAGCCCGTCAACCGTTTATTTCATATATTTGCAATGTCCGGCGCTGTCTGATGAGGAGCCTCCCCGATCGGCAAGGGCTTGTTCAGCAATACCCCCACCAGCACCGCAAAAATCAGCGCCGCGACACCCGCGCTGCACAGCACCGCCTCGAAGCCGCCGATGAACGCCTGGCGCGCCAGTGGTGCCGCCACCTCTCTCAGCCTTGGGTCGAGCAACGCCAACGCGGCATGCAGATCCCCCGCTGCCACCCGCGTAGCCATCTCCCCCGCCACACCCAACGCCTCGGGTCCCTGGACCGTCAGGGCATCGCGCAGCAGTTGCCCACTGCGCGCCGCAAGGATGCCGCCAAGAATGCCTATGGCAAGGACGATGGCCCCGAAGCGCGTGGTGGTGCTCAGCCCCGAAGCCATACCGGTGCGCTCACGCGGCACGCAGGCCATGATGTTCTTCTGCGTATCACCATTGAGCAGCCCGGCTCCGGCGCCCAGCACGACACTGGCCAGGGCGAACGCGGCATAGCCACTCTGGCCGGTGGCCCAGGCGCAGGCCAGGTTGCCCACCCCGACCAGGACCAACCCCAATGCGAACACCTGGGCCGGCGACAGGCGCGCAGCCATGCGCATGCCCAACCGAGGCGTGAGCAGCATGGCCACGGCGAACGGCAGCATGCCCGCGCCCGCGACCAGGGCCGAGAGCTGCAAGCCGCTCTGCAGGTACAGCGGCAGCAAGGTCATCATCACCTGCGCACAGGCGGCATAGGCGAGCATCCCCAGCAAGGCCCCGATGAAACGCCCGCTGCGCATCAGGCCGAGGTCGACCATCGGCCGCGCCTGGCTGCGCTCGACCATCACGAACAAGCCAAGCAGGAACACGCCGATCAGCAGACGCCCCAACGTGGGGGCGCTATCCCAACCAACCCGATTGGCGTCGATCAAGGCCCAGGTCAGGTAGCCCAGGCCTCCGGCGAAAGTCAGGCTGCCCAGTGGATCGAACCGCGCCGCCGAACCGTCGCGGGACTCCTCGATACTGCTTGCGACCATGAACGCCAGCACGATCACCAGCGGCAGGTTGATATAGAAGATCCAGCGCCAGCCCAAGGTACTGGCGATCAGCCCACCGAGCAGCGGTGCGAAGGTGATGGTCGCGCCCATGCAGGCGCCCCAGAAGGCCCAGGCCCGCATGCGTTCCTGCGGTGCGTGGAAACGGTGGCCGATGGCGGCCAGCGCGGCAGTCAGCAACAACGCGGCACCGATGCCCTTGGCTGCGCGGGCCAGATCAAGGAACAACAGGCTGGGCGCGGCGCCGCACGCCAGCGAGGCAGCGCCGAACAGCGCCAGGCCGAGCAGCAGCATGCGCCGCCTGCCGAAGCGGTCGGCCAGGCTGCCAGCGGGTAGCAGACAGGCAGCGAACGCCAGCAAATACGCACTGACCACCCATTCGATGTTGCTGAACGAGCCGGACAGATCACGGGCAATGCTGGGCAGGCTAACCGCGACGATGTTGGTGTCGAGGATGATCAAGGCGCACACCGCCGAGGCGGTGAACAGGGTGAAGCGCGGTGAGGCGGCGGCAGGCATGAAGGCTCCGTTACAAAGAGCAGGCGGGTCGTCGCCGCTTTACCGCCACGACGCCAGCCTTGTAGTGTTGCCTTCACCATAACGCCGCCGGGCACCTGGCTTGTTAGCCAGCACGTCCCGCGTCATTAGCGCCTGGCTAACGAGGCCCCATGGAGATACGTCACTTCCGCTACTTCCTTGCCGTCGCCCGTCACGGCCACTTCACCCGCGCCGCCGAGCAACTGGGCATCGCCCCGCCGACCCTGAGCCGGCAGATCCAGGACATGGAGCGTGAGCTGGGAGTGCGGCTGTTCGAACGCAGCCAACGCGAGGTAAGCCTCACCGCCGCCGGCCATGCCTTGCTTACCGAGGCCGAACAGGCGGTGCAGCAGTTCGACGCAGCACAGTTGGGTGCGCAGCGTGCAGGTCGCGGCGACAGTGGGAGGATCGAACTCGGCTACGTTGCCTCGGCAGCTTACTCCGGTACCCTGCAGCAACAGGTCAGTCGGTTTGTCCAGGCCTATCCCGACGTACAGCTGAACATTCGCGAAGTGCCCATGCTCGAGCTCCCCTCTCTTGTCGACGAGGGGCAACTCGACCTCGCCTACTTGCGTTCACCGATGGAGCTGCCGCAGCCCCTGAAAGCCGTCGCCTTGCATCAGGAAGGTTTCGTCCTGGCGCTACCGGCCAGCTCGCGCCTCAACGAACTGAAGACCATCCCGGCCTCACGCCTGGCCGACGAAACCTTCATCTTGCCCGAGCAGGTCTCCGGCACACTGGCAATTGCCACCCAGGGCAACTTCACCCCGCGCCTGGGGCCGCAACCGGGCAGCCTGGTGGCGGTACTCACCCTGGTGTCACTGGGCCAGGGCGTGGCCGTGGTACCGGCGTCGGTGTTCCAGCGTATCAGTTTGCCCCAGGTCAACTACCGGCCCATCGCCGACGCCCAGGCAAGTTCATGGCTGAGCCTGGTGCACCGCCGCTTCGAAAAGTCGCCCGCAGTGCTGCGCTATATAGAAGGAGTGCGCCAAGGTGCCAAATGATCAACTACGTACCGGTTATCGAGTGCTGCTGGCGTTGCTCGCCTGCCTGGCCTGGCCCGCGTGGGCCGGCGACGCCATGCAGACGATGGCGCTGGGCAAGCCTGCGCCCTACCCTTTCTTCACCTATGCCAATGTCAGGCTCGACATCCGCCTGCCGGTCCAACACGCAGTGATCGTGCTCCATGGCGTGCACCGTGATGCCGACCACTACTATCGCAACGGCCTGATCCTGCTCGGCAATGCGGGACTCACCCAGGACGACACGCTGCTGCTGGCCCCCCGCTTCTTCAGCGAAGACGATCCCCAGACAACGCCCACTGCGCCCTTGTGGGTAAAAAACCAATGGCTGCAGGGCCACGAGTCCGTGGCCGGACGCACCGGCATCTCAGCATTCGCGGTGCTCGACGACCTTCTCGCCTACCTTGGCGATCGTCATCGATTTCCACACCTTGAAGACATCACGTTGATCGGTCATTCCGCCGGCGGCCAACTGTTGCAGCGCTACACGCTGCTCGGCACGGGCGACCAGGCGCTGCGAGCCCTTGGGATCCACGTGCGCTACATTGTCGCCAGCCCCTCCACCTACCTGTACCTGGATGCCAACCGCCCCCTTGGCGAAGGCTTCGCCCCTTTAGCTGCCGCGCAGTGCCCCGACTACGACCGTTACCGCTATGGCCTGCCGGGCGCACCGGACTACTTCGCCACGCAGCATCTCGATGCCCGCCAGGTGCTCAGCCGCTACGCCGCACGCGACGTGACCTACCTGGTCGGCGAGCGCGACCGTCACCCGCACAGCCGGATCATGGACCGCAGCTGTGCAGCCCAGGCCCAGGGCCGTGACCGGGTCGAGCGGCAACTCAACTACCTGCGCTACGAGGCTTTACTTTCCCAGCGCTGGTCGATAGCGCTCGCGCATAGCCAGTACGTACTGCCGGGCATTGGCCATGACCCCGCCCACCTGCTGACCGATCCAAGCGTTGCCCAACTGCTGTTTTCCGGCCACTGACATACCACCACGCCGCGCAGTACACTGGGCCCCTCCCCCTTTCGGAGACGCCCAAGGTGCATCACGCAGGAAGCGATGAACATCCACCGGCACGTGCCCGATCTGGCGCGGTCATCTGGCTTACCGGACTCTCAGGCGCGGGAAAGTCGACACTGGCCCAGGCCCTGGCCCGAGAGCTCCATGAGCTGGGACATGGCTGCTACGTGCTCGACGGTGATGTATTACGCACAGGGCTAAATGCCGACTTGGGATTCTCACCCGAGGATCGCCATGAAAACATCCGCCGCACAGCCGAGGTGGCGGCGCTGTTCGCCGATGCCGGGCTGATATGCATCGCCGCGTTGATCTCACCTTATCGCGCGGGGCGCGCCGCCGCACGCCAGGCCTGCAAGGCGGGCTTCCACGAGGTGCACGTCAACGCTGATCTGGCCATCTGCGAGGCCCGCGATCCCAAAGGCCTGTATCGCCGCGCCCGAGCGGGAGAGCTGGCGGCCTTTACCGGGATCGATGCGCCCTACGAAGTACCGGAGCGGCCGGAGCTGGTGGTGGAGACGGCACACGTGCCGCTGTCGATAGCAACGGCGCAACTGCTGGCGTACGTACAGCAGCGGGTACTGTACCAACCGCAGTAGGCGCGGGCTGGCCCCGCGCCTGCTGGTTGCGCTCAGCTGCCCGGGGCGATATCGCCACGCTGCCAGCGCGCCTCATTGTTGCTCAAGGCCTGGGCAATATCGGCCAGCTCATTGGACGGCAGGCTCTGCGGCAACGGGTCGAGGCCGGCGCTGGCGAACAGCTGGCCATAACTGTTGCGCAGCTCGGCATAAGCCAAATCGCGACGCAGGTCGGCCTGCAGCGCGTTCAACTCGCCCTGGATCAGCTCGAGCTCGCCGATCCCTTGTGCCTGGTGGCGGTTACGCAGTTGCTCGACGATCTGCTGGTCGAGGCTCACCAGTTGCTGGCTGGTGGTGAACTGGCGACGGGCTTCATTGTAGTTGGCGTTGGCCACGTACAACTGTGCAAGGATAGCCATGGACATGGCCTGGCGCCGTGCCTCGACCACCTGCTCGCCGGCCTTGGCCACATCTATGGAGGCAGGCCCCGACAGCACGTTGAACAGGTTCCAGGTGACCTTCACGCCATAATCGGCCCAATGCTGGTTGATCAGGAAGCTGTTGCTGTCGTAGTGACCGCCGGCCGAAAACTCCAACCCCGGCAACATGCGCAGCATCGACTTGCGCACCTCGGCGGCACTGATACGTGCCTGATAGTCCTGCTCACGCAGCTCGGGACGGGTCGCCAAGGCCTGCTGCTCCAGCGCTTCGAGGCCCACCTTGAGCTCCGGCACGCTGTAGTCATCGGTGGCGGCGAGGGTCAGCTCGGTGCCGGGCGGCAGGTTGATCAACGCGCCCAGCTCGGTCTTGGCCAGCGACAAGGCCCGACGTTGCTCTTCCAACTGGCGGGTGGCCTCGATCAGCGCGCGCTGGTAGCCAAGCGCCTGGATCGGATCGCCGATGCGTTGCTCGCCCAGACGCTGGCTGTTGTCCCTGGCCTGGTCGACGCGCACCATCAGCGCATCGATCTGCTTGAGCAGGCGTTCGGCAGCCACGGCCCGCCAATAGGCCGAGCGCACGTCCTGGATGATGGTCTGCACCACCTTGCGCCGACGCTCCTGCACGATCAGGCGCTGGTCGCCCTGCTGCTTGGCGCTGACGTAGCTGACGCCGAAGTCGAGAACGTTCCAGACCATGGTCAGGTCGGCCACGTCGCGGTCACGGTCCTGGGAGGTCGACGGCTCCAGGGACTGGGTGTTGGTCAGCACGCTACGGCTGCTCGACGCGCTGACGTTACTGCGCCCGGCATAACCGGCCGACAGGGCCATGCGTGGCAGCATGTCGAAGCTGGCCAGGTCAACCTGGCGCTGGGCCAGGGCCTCCTCCATGACTTTCAGGCGGGCTTCCAGGTTGTACTTGACCGCCCTGGCCATGGCCTGGTGCAACGTCAGCGGCCCGTGCAGCGCCTCCTGGCCTTTGAACATACTGGCCAGGTCGGCCTTTGCCCGCTGCTCGCTGACGCTGCGGTCAATGGGCTGGGTCTTGACCGCGCACCCCGTCACCGCCAACGCCAGCACGCTTACCGCGAAAATCCTCGATGCTCTGCTCATCCCTGTCCGCCCCCTTGGTACGGCACTGCTGTTCTTCTAATGGATAGCTTGCGTCCGCTGGCTCATGCCTGCGGCGCGGGTACCTCTACCTGCCCCAACGCCTGCGCCAGTTGCCTGGCCTGACGTTGCTCCCCCTCCCGGAAGGCCTGCAGTTGCTGCCCCAGGGTTGGAGCCCCGGTCAAACCCTTCTCTGCCTCCGCTCCCTGGCGGAACGGCTTGCCGCCGCTGAGCTCGAACTGGCCACCGTCATCCGGCAGCGTCTTGTCGAAGATGTTGGCCAGGCTGCTGGCCCCGAAGACATTGGCGTCCCCACCGCCAAAGCCGAGGAAGCCGGCCCCAGAACCATTGCCGATGGCACTGTCACCCTGGTGACCGGCGAATACCTGGGCCAGATAGCTCGGCGCCAGCGCGCCGTTGTGGATGAACAGGTTGCCCAAGGTCGGCAGCCCGCCACCCGATGTCGGAACCTCGAACAACGGTTGTGGCAACAGCGGTGACTGGTATGGCGCGGTCACCGGTAGGGGCGAGACCGACACAGGCATGCCCGGGCTGACCTGCACCGGCTGCGCGGGCGGATAGGCCCGGAACTCCGGATCACCATCGTTCGACTGCAGGGCCACGCCTTGCCCGATAAAGCCGCCGACCAGCGCGTTGCCCGCAGCATCGGTAATGCCGGTACCACTGGATCTGAGCGCCAGGGCCAGGCTACCGGCGCCGGCCACACCGCCGACGTTGATTTGCCAGGTGCGACCGTCGAGACGCACCAGCGATTGCAGGGTGCCGCTGGCGTTGCCATTGCCCACCAGCTCGAAGTCTGCCAGGTCGACACCGCTGACATCCTCACTGAAGGTCACGGTAAACGACTGGCCACCTGGTGTCGGCGAGGGGTTGGCCACGATCGACACCACGGTGGGTGGCGTACCATCGACGACCACACCATGGGTGTCACCGACATTTTCAAGAGCCGGTGTCAGCGCGTTGCCGGCGGCGTCCCTCAGGCTCGCCCCGTTGGCCGACAGCCCCAGCACCTGGATGCCGTCGGCATCGTTGTCACCGGCCTGGACTTGATATTGGAACACCAGTGTCGGCGTGCCCGAGCCGGCCACGAAGTCGGCGTACACCGTGCGCCCGCCCACATCCAAGGCAAGACGGGGTACCCCGTCGACCACCACCGCTTCGCTGGTGTTGACCACGAAGGTGAGCACATCGCCGGTGTTGTAGAGGACGCCGACCGGCACACTGACACTGCCCACCGTGGGGGCATCGCGGTCGATGCTGTACACGGCACCGGTGAGCCCCCCGACCAACGCGTTGCCAGCCACATCGGTGATGCCGGTCGCACTGCCATTGAGGTTCAGGCCCAAGGTACCGGTCCCGCTCACACCGCTGACGGTGATCACATAGACACCGCCGCCCAGCGCTTGCAGGCCACTGAGCGTGCCGGATGCCGAGCCACTGCCGACCAGCGTGAAGTCGGCCAGGTCGACACCGCTGACTTGTTCACTGAAAGTCACCGTGAAACGCACACTCTGTGCATTGCTCGGCGACGGGTCGAGGGTGACGATACCGACCGCTGTCGGCGCCTGGGTGTCGACCAGCACCTGATGGGTGTCGGACACACCATTGAGGGTCAGGTTCATGGCGTTGCCCGCAGCGTCGGTGAGGGTCGCGCCATTGGCGGTGAGACCGGTGACGGTGACACCATCGCTGTCGTTGTCGCCGGGCTGGATGGTGTACTGGAACACCAGGGTCGTGGTGCCGGCCCCAGCCACCAGGTCGGCGAACACCGTGTGGCCGCCGATGTCCAGGGCCAGGCGCGGCGAACCCGCCACCTGCACAGCTTCGCTGGCGTTGACCACGAACACCAGAGCGTCGCCTGCGTTGTAGGAAACCCCGGCCGGGCCTCCGACGCTGGTCACGCTGGGCGCTCGGGTGTCGATGGCATAGTTGTTGGAGTCGGTGCTGCCTATCCCGGCGTTGCCGGAGCTCGCACCCACGACGCCGGTATTGTCCAGGGTGATCAGGTTGCTGGTGTCCTCGACATTGCTGGTTGGGGTCAGGGTCGCGGTCCAGGTGATGCCGCCATCGCTGCTGCTCAACCCGCTCAAGGTACCGTTGGCCACGCTCAGGTCGGCCAGGGTAAAACCGCTGACCGTTTCGCTGAAGGTGATGGTCACCAGTGATGTCTCGCCAACGCGCAGGGCCGTGTCGGCGACCACGACGGTGGCCGTGGGGACGACGGTGTCGACTGTGTAGTTGGCCGACGAGGTAGTGCCGACACCGGCGTTGCCGGCCAGGTCGCTGACACCGGTATTGTTCAGGGTGATCACATTGCTGAGGTCCCTCACCCCATTGCTCGGGGTGAAGGTGGCAGTCCAGGTGATACCGCCGTCGCTGCTGCTCACGGCGCTCAGGGTGCCATTGGCCACCGAGAGGTCGGCGTTGGTGAAACCGGTCACCGCTTCGCTGAAGGTGAAGGTTACCGTGGTGGTCTCCCCCGCTGTCAGATTGGGGTCGGCGATCACGATAGTGGCTGTCGGGCGCTGGCTGTCGATGGCGTAGTTGTTCGAATCGGTGCTGCCGGTGCCGGCGTTGCCCGCGATATCCGTCACACCTGTGTTGTCCAGGGTGATCAGGTTGCTGGTGTCGGTGATACCGGCGGCCGGGGTCAGGGTCGCGGTCCAGGTCACGCCGCCGTCGCTGCTGCTCACCGCGCTCAGGGTGCCGTTGGCGATCGTCAGGTCGGCATTGGTGAAGCCGGTCACCGCCTCGCTGAAGGTGATGGTCACCAGTGACGTCTGGCCGATGGTCAGGTTGCTGTCGGCCACCACGATGGTGGCGGTCGGGCGCTGGGTGTCGATGGCGTAGTTGTTCGAGCTGGTGGTGCCGGAGCCAGCGTTGCCGCTGCTCGCGCCGACCACGCCGCTGTTGTCGAGGACGATCAGGTTGGTGCTGTCGGTGATGTTGCCGGTCGGGGTGAAGGTGGCGGTCCACGTGATGCCGCCGTCGCTGCTGGACACCGCGCTCAAGGTGCCGTTGGCCACCGTCAGGTCGGCATTGGTGAAACCGGTCACCGCCTCGCTGAAGGTGAAGGTCACCTGGCTGGTGTCGCCCACGCGCAGGGCCGGGTTGCTCACCACCACCGTCGCCGTGGGCTGCAGGGTACTGACTGTGTAGTTGGCGGAGCTGGTGGTACCGGCACCGGCATTGCCGGCCAAGTCGGCCACCCCGGTGTTGTTCAAGGTGATGACGTTGGTGGTGTCCTGCACGTTGACCGTCGGGGTAAAGGTGGCCGTCCAGGTGATGCCGCCGTCGCTGCTGGACAGCCCGCTCAAGGTGCCGTTGGGCGCCGTCAGGTCGGCCAGGGTGAAGCCGCTCACCGCTTCGCTGAAGGTGATGGTCACCGTGGTGGTCTCACCCACGGTCAGGTTGCTGTCGGCCAACACGATGGTCGCGGTCGGGCGCTGGGTGTCGATGGCGTAGTTGTTCGAGTCGGTGGTCCCGGCGCCAGCGTTGCCGGCGGCATCGGTCACCCCAGTGTTGTCCAGGGTGATGACGTTGGTCGCGTCGGTGATGGCGCTGGTCGGGGTAAAGGTCGCCGTCCAGGTGATGCCACCATCGCTACTGGACACCGCGCTCAGGGTGCCGTTGGCCACGCTCAGGTCGGCATTGCTGAAGCCGGTCACCGCCTCGCTGAAGGTGATGGTTACCAGCGACGTCTGGCCGATGGCCAGGTTGCTGTCGGCCACCGCGATGGTCGCGGTCGGGCGCTGGGTGTCGATGGCGAAGTTGTTCGAGTCGGTGGTACCGGCCCCAGCGTTGCCGGCGGCATCGGTCACCCCAGTGTTGTCCAGGGTGATGACGTTGGTCGCGTCGGTGATGGCGCTGGTCGGCGTGAAGGTCGCCGTCCAGGTGATGCCGCCATCACTGCTGGACACCGCGCTCAAGGTACCGTTGGCCACGTTCAGGTCGGCATTGGTGAAGCCGGTCACCGCTTCGCTGAAGGTGATGGTCACCAGCGAGGTTTCACCGATCCTCAGGCTGCTGTCGGCCACCACGATGGTCGCGGTCGGGCGCACGGTATCGATGGCGTAGTTGTTCGAGTTGGTGGTGCCGCTGCCGGCGTTACCCGCCAGGTCGGTCACGCCGGTGTTGTCCAGGGTGATGACGTTGGTCGCGTCGGTGATGGCGCTGGTCGGGGTAAACGTCGCCGTCCAGGTGATGCCGCCATCACTGCTGGACACCGCGCTCAAGGTGCCGTTGGCCACGTTCAGGTCGGCATTGGTGAAGCCGGTCACCGCCTCGCTGAAGGTGATGGTCACCAGCGAAGTTTCACCGATGGTCAGGTTGCTGTCGGTGACCACGATGGTCGCGGTCGGGCGCACGGTATCGATGCTGTAGTTGGCCGAGCTGGTGGTGCCGGCGCCAGCATTGCCGGCCAGATCGGTGACGCCTGCGTTGTTCAGGGTAATGACGTTGCTGGCATTGGTGAGGTTGTTGGTCGGGGTGAAGGTGGCGGTCCAGGTCTTGCCGCCATCGCTGCTGGACACCGCGCTCAAGGTGCCGTTGGCCACCGTCAGGTCGGTATTGGTGAAGCCGGTCACCACCTCGCTGAAGGTGATCGTCACCGTGGCGGTCTCGCCCACTTTGAGGGCCGTGTCGCTGAGTGTGATGGTGGCGGTGGGCGGGACGGTCTCGTGGATGGCCACCGACACCGATGCCGCGCTCGAAGTGCCACCATCGCCATCGTTGACCGTGACCGACAAGGTACGGGTGGCCTGGCCGATGCTGTTGGCGGCATTGCTGTTGTCGTAGGTGAGGTTGCGCACCACCGCCTGGACCGCCGCCGCCGTGGCATTGCCGTTGAATGTCAGCACCAGGTTTGCGCCCCCCGTGCCTCCGGTATAGGTGCCGATGGCCACGCCGCCGTAGCTGACCGTGTTGCCGCTGACGCCGATCTGCCCGGCGCCATTGCCCTGGTTGCGAATGCCCAGCACATCTTCGCCGGCTACGCCGTTGGCGCTCACCGCCACGGTCAGGTTGCCGCCGGCGAAGTCGACCGAGTCGCTGTCGGTGACGGTGGCATTGCCGCCGCTGTCGAGCAGCACCGAGCCTGCGCCTTGGGTGAAGGTCTGACTGTCGCCGTTGAGGTTGGCGATCACCGGCGCGGCGTTGAGTGGCTGGACCACCACCGAAGCGGTGCGGGTGGTGCTGCCCATGTCGTCATTGACGCTGACCGTTACGCTGCGCGTGCCGCTGGTGTATGCCCCGGTGCTGTTGCCGTAGGCGACCACGGCGAGGATCGAGCGGTACTGGGCCAGGGTGGCCACACCGCTGAGCGACAGCACCGTGGTGCCGGAGCCGCTGATGGTGATGCCGTAGCTGGCCGCGGTGGCGATCTGCCCGGCGCTGAGCGACAAGGTTTCGTTGCCGCCGTCGAGCACGCCACCGAGGGTCAAGGTCGCACCGCTGACCTGGGTGTCGCCGTCGGTCTGGGTGAGGCTGATGTTCGGCACGATGGCCACCGGGCTGCCGGTGAAGTTGACCGTGCTGTCGTTGCCCCCGGTGCCGGTGTCCAGGTCGACCACCGGCGGCGCCGAATACAGCACCTCGTAGGCGCCGATATCAACGCCACCGCCACGGGGCCGGTCGAAGCCGCGCAGGTCGGTGAGCGGTGCGCCGGCGAGGGTGCCCTGGTCGATGGCGTTGCTGGCGGTGCTGGCCAAGCGGTAGTCACCGGTGGCGGTGTTGACGAAGTTGACCGCGGTACCGATCAAGTTGGTGGTGCTGGTGTAGCCGCCGCCAACGCCACCATTGGTGGCCGCATCGAGCTGGGTGCCGTTCACGGTATTGCCGGTGAAAATGCTGTTCTGCACCGTCACCGTGCCGGCCTGGCCGCTGACCCAGCCGAGGCCGCCCGAGGCGATGCTACCGGTACTGGTGTTGAGGAACACGTTGTTGGCGATGGTGCTGTTGGTGATGCGCACCGTGCCCCCGCTGTTGCTCAGCACGATGATCGAGCCGGCCGCCACCGTGCCGGTGGCGCCGTAGGTGCCGGTGTTGTTGTAGATGGCGACGTTTTCCAGCACGTGGTTGTTGGCGCCGCCCAGGCGCACGAGCGTCGACATGGCGGTGCCGCCGACAATGCTGGCGCTGTTGTCGTGGATCGTCGTGTTGCGCACCACCACGGTGGATCCTGCGGTGGTCGCCGAGTTGATCACCGTGCCGGCGTTGCTCTCGAAGTTGGAGTCCTCGACGGTGATCGAGCCGCCGTTGGCGCGGATCGCGCCGCCAGCGATGTTGCTGGAGAAATGACGGAAATCCAGGTTGCGCACGGTCAGCACGCCCCCGCCGTTGCTTTGCAGGCCCGAGGCTTCGAGGGTATCGCGGGTACCGTTGTTGTTGACGTCACCGCTCAAGATGATGTCGCCCTTGCCGTCGCCGTCGACATCACCGTTGATGGTGATGTTGCTGGTCACCGCCAGTGCCGTGGCCGAGGACCAGCGGATGGTCTGCCCTTTCAGGTTCTGGTGGAACACGATGATGTCGCTGCCGCTGCCTGCGGCCGAGCCGTCCACCGAGGTGTCGGTGTTCGCGGCCTGGATGGCCTCGGCCAGGGACACCTGGCCATCGTTGGTGATGGCCGACGCATCGGTGGTGGTGACGGTGATGGTCGCAAGCGAAGTGTTGAAAGCCGACAGGTTGCCACGCTGCACGCCGACGTCCGTTGCAACCACCCCGGAGACGGTCTCCAGCGCCCAGTCCTCGCCGGCGCGGTTACCGGTGGCGTCGGACGAAGCGCCTACATCCGCACCGCTGAGCCGCGCCACTTCGTTGACGAACAGCTGGCCGTCGCTGCCGGCCCCGGTGTTGCAGGCAAAGAACCGGATGTCACCGCCCGGCGCCAGGCTGCTGCCAATACGCGCAAGGTCCGCGCCATGGCTGGCCAGCTGGTTGGCCCAGATGGCGTTGCCGGCCAGGTAGACATAGCCCTTGTCACCGTGGCTGATGATATCGATCGAGGTCACGTCGTTGCGGCCATCGAGGTAATCGGCGATCTGCTTGAAACCATCCTTGCCGTTCTCCAGCACCACCACTTCGACCCCGGCGGGCAGGCCGGCAATGAGCTTCTGGTAGTCGCTGACGGCGGAGTCGACGAACACGACTTCGTGGTTGCCCGAGGCTGCCGTGACCGGCGCGGTGGCGGGCGCCGCCTCGTGGACGGGCTCGTGGGTGGCGCTGTCGCGGGTGCTGGCCGCATCGCTGGCGGCGCTGGTGTCCTTGGCTGCGGCAGCCGCCGTCTCGACTGCCTGAGCCCCCTGGTCGGCGACCACGCCCACCGAGGCGTCGAACATCATGCGTGGCTCCAGGGCCTGGATAAGGCTCGGGCGGCTTGTGGAAACAGTGGTTGTGTGGGTGGCCTTGCCGCGTTTCCAGAATGCCATGATGCCCTCGCTCAGCCCTGGGGCTGGTTATGCTTGCCATCCTTGCGAATGAGGACGGCCTGTCCTTGTTGGGAAATCCTGAACAGACGGCGGGGCGCCGATGTGCGCCCCGCAGTCCTCCTGCTACCTGCCCGACATCAGTTGCGCGACGGGAAGATACCGCTGGTGGCGATGATGAAGTTGATGCCCAGGTAAGGGCTCTGGATCGAGAACGGCTGGTTACCGCCGCTGGTCACGCCCGTGGAGGCCGGGATGGTGACGTTGAATGGCTTGAGCGTCGTGTTGCTGGTGGTCGAGGCGTAGATGTCGATTGCGGCGCCGGAACCGGTGGTGTCCTTGGGTTTGGCCAACACGCCAGTGGTCGAAGGCGCGGGCAGATCGGCATCACCTTCGGCGGCCGGAATGGCGACCGACACGGTACTGGCCGGAATGTTCACCGCCTGCGGCACCATGTTCAGCGATGTCAGGGTGACCGTTGGCGTACCGGCCGCCTCGCCGAGGTCGACAATCGGCAATCCGGGGCCCTGTCCCTGCTGGACCGGCGCACGACCACGCAGATCAGGCAGCGCGAACGTGGTCTGACCGTTGCCACCGTAGGTGGTGCCCAGGATCGAGAACAACGCAGTGTTCTGGGCAATGCTCAGAATCTGCCCTTGGCAAAAGGCCCAGCCCCGTGGGGCGAAGTTGCCCGCGAACAAGGTGATCTGACCGAGATACGGCTCACTCATTTGCTGCACTCCTCTGACAACACCGCAAGAGCGGGCCCCATGGCCCGCGGGAAATCACGCATGACAGCCGCCCTCAGAGCGGCCGCTCGACGTGGAAAATCGCTTCAAGCACCGGTCGCCCATCGCTGTCGGGGCCTACCGGGGTCATCATCAGTAGCCAGCCCTCCTCGCCCGGTGGCGACAGGCGAAACAGCGCTTGCGGCAGCACCGTGCCGGCCGGCAGGGCGAACTCCGCGGCATAACGCTGGTGACGCGGCGACATGGCCGGTCCTTCGGTCACGGCCAGCAGTTGCGCCTGGAGCGCCTGTTCGTCGCTGATCCACAGCTGGAAGTGGCTGCCGGTGGCCTGATGCAAATCGGCGAAGCTGGGCATGGCATGCATGGCGGCTGATCCTTCAGGCACGAATGGCAAGGGCGGACGCCGGGCGGCGCATCTTCAGAGACAGGCCGGTCTCGCCGACCACCTCGAACCCGCAGCGCTGGTAAAGCCGCAAGGCCGGGTTATGAGGGGTGACATGCAGGCCGGCGCTGAGGCCGTCGGCATCGGCGTGTGCCAGCCACTGCCCGAGTAACCGGCTGCCGATGCCGCGCCCGCACCAGGCGGGCAGCAGGGCCATGTCGATGAACTGCACGTGGCTGTCGGTCCAGTGCAGGTAGACGCGGCCAATGGGCTCGCCCGCCACTTCGATGATGAAGAAGTCGGCGTCGGCGAACTGGACTTGGTAATAGTCGTGCTGGGCTTGGAACTGCTGGTCGAGGAACACATCGATGGCGGCCTGGGGCCACGGCAGCAGGGCCATTTCGGCGGCACGGGTGGTGCCGTAGAGGGTGCGCAGGAACGCCCGGTCGACGTCCACGATGGGACGGAGGCTCACCTCGGAAATGGACATCGGGTATGGCTTCCCTGCATAAGGTTACCCCATGGTGAGGGGCGCACATCCAAGTGAATTGTCCTACACAATCTGCAGCAGCGTAGCCGAAGAGCAAGGCAAATAGCCACTACCCAAACAGGGTCTTTTCAACTTTTTTCTCAAACACCCGTTCGAGGTCGTTTGACGCCATTTCCTAGACGTTTCGCAACCGTATGGATTCCAACGCGTTGTAAGGCGCCTGGGCCCAACGGATGACCGCAGCCCGTATTTCGTCGTCGGCCTCCTCGCGCTTGCGCTGGCTGTCGGCGCTGAAGTTCATGGCCGGCTGCTTGGCGTCGAAGGCCGCGACGGCGCGCAGGTCAGCCACATCGCCTGGCTGGATGCCGAACAGTGGCCCGAGGCGTCCCCAGACGGCGTCGGGCAATTCGCTGTAGTTCACGGCGATGGCGCCGTGGCGTTCGCACAACGTTAGGCCAGCCGCGAGAATTTCGCCAATCATCCGGCAGGTGTATTCCACCGTGCCCATGGCTTGGGGGGCTGGCAGCAGGCTGTCGAGGCCCGAAGCACCAAGCAGCCCCGGCACCCGGTGCATGCCCGCCTGGCGCAGTTGCGAGACAACGATTTCCAGTGGGTCGCGGTAGAGGAATACCCGGGCCGCATCGGGATACAGCGCCGTCAGCAGCGGTGCGTCGAAGATGTTCCAGGCGTCGAGCTTGATCAGCAGTTGCTGCTCGTCACCCTGGCGGCGCTGGCCATAGGCCGAGCACAGTGCGCGCAGGGCCTCGGCTTGCCAGCTTGCAGCGGCTGGATCCTGGCGCGCGGCGCGCAGCAGGTTGTCCAGCGGCGCAGGTTCGGACAGCACGATGTTACGGGGCTGGCTGGCCAGCAACTGAGCGACCAGGGTCGAACCACAACGTGAAGCGTGGAACAGCAGGGCCGTGGGGCTCAGGCCCGGACTGCGTGCATACCCGTCGAGCAGCGCCTGGACATCGGTTTCACGGCGCATCGCCTGGTTGAACGGCAGGCGCAGCGCCAGGTCGACATCGTCGCGGAAGAATGGCCGGGTCAGGCGCCGCTCGCCAAACCAGCACCAGTCCACCCGCCAGCCGGCGTCGCCTTGCCAGAGGCGAATGGGCAGCCAGCCCTGGAAGTCCAGCGGAGTATTCATACGCGCCATTGATCGCTCCATGCCTGCTTGCCCCGGCGCATGGCGGCCAAGACCTCTGCGTCGGAAAAAAACTGCCCATGCTCGGCGCCCAATCGCACGGCCTCGGCGACGAATGCTCGAGGGTCCTCAAGTGCCTGCAGGCGTGCGGCCAACGCCGCAGACTCGGCCACCTGCTGACGGAACCGTTCGAATGCCTGCCCCGCCCTGCCCACCTGCAACGTTGGCGTGCGCGCCAGCCCCTCCTCGATCAGTGCCAGCAGCCAAGGGGCTGGCGTGCAGTCGAGCACCAGGTGGATGCGTTCGCCGGGCCCGGGGTTGTTGACTCGGTGAGGTCGCGACAGGTCGATGAACCAGCATTCGCCGGGGCACATCGGCACCTGCAGGTCGTCCACCAGAAATTCAACGCCGGGCGGGCTGATCAAAGGAATGTGCAGGCGCAGGCAGCCGCCGGGGCGCCCCAGGTCGGGGTCGCGGTGCTCGTGGATCCTGGCACCCTCCCCCAGGCGCAGCAGACGGGCGGCGCGCAGCGAGGACTGGAACGGCGCCAGCACTGCTTGCCAGGCTGCTTCGCCCTGCCACCAGATCAGGTCTTTGGGAGCGCCCAGGCCAGGAGCCAGTGGCACCGAGGCATCCTCGGCGGTGACCAAGGCCACACCACTCCAGTCCCCCTCGTGATACCCCCTGTTGAAATGCGCCTGCCAGGCCTCGGCCCGTACCCGGGCCAATGCCTGCAGCAATGCCGGTAAGTCCGTGGCCAAAGCCAGTCGGGAACAACGCGGCAACGTGACCTCACTCATGCAGCGCCCTCGCAGTGAATGCTTACTAGAAACCGCTCTCGCGCACGCCCAATGCCGCCAGCCGACGCCAGGCGCTGCCCAGCAGCGACTCCCGGGCCCCATCGAGCACCACCACCCCGCGCAGTGGCTGGTTCACGTCGGGCATCTCGGCCAGCGGGCTCAAGCGTACGCCGTATTGCGCCTGCACCGGCTCCGCGCGCTGCTGGGCATCGCGACGCACGGCCACCGGCCCATGGCGATCGGACGCCAGCGCCTCGAGCTCCAGCACCGCCACGCCAGTGGCATCGACCTGCTCGACGCGCACCGGCAACGCCGGCCGCCCCGGGTCATCGGCGATGAAACGTCCCTCGCTGCCAACCGCCACGCGCCACAGATCGGCCTCGGCCAGATAGCCCCGCAGGCGCAGGCCTGGCTCGACCACACGGCCGAGTGTCTGTGCCGGGCTGACCCATTGTCCTGGGGCCAGGTCGGTCGGCAGGTCACGCAGTACCCCCGCACGCGGCGCCCGCAGCTGTAGGCGCTCACGCTGGGCCGCCAGCCCGCGGTATTCGGCTACGGCCTCGGCCAACTGCTGCTCAAGCACGCCGGCATCGCCCGCCGTCTCGCTGCGGCCGGCCTGACGCCGCAACAGCAACTGCAGGATGTCGATCTCGCGACGCACGATGGACTGGCGCGAAGCCAGGTCGGGTGACTCCAGCTCCAGTAGTAACTCCCCCTGGGCGACCACCTGCCCTTCACGCACCGGCAGACGCTTCACCCGAGCCGCCACGGGCGCGTGCAAGGCGCTGACCCGGGACGCCTCGAGCATCGCCGGCACGTCCACCGCGCCGCGCCAGGGCACCACCAGCACGGCCAGCAGCAGCGCCAGCACGGCTGCGCCCCGCAATGCCTTGCCCGGCGCCGCCTGACCACGGCGCAGCCACCACTGCTGCAGCTCCTTCCACACTGGCAGGCCGATGAACCACACCAGTTCCACCAGCATCAGGAAGATGCCCAACACCTTGAAGAACAGGTGATACACCGCCAGGGCGATACCGAAGAACAAGACCGCGCGCCATAGCCAGGCGCCATACCCCCAGACCAGCAATCGCCGGCGCATCACCGGCGGCCAGGCTTCTGGAGCCGGCTCGCCATAGCCGAACAGGGCCTCGCGCAGACGCCAGCGACACAGGGCGAAGGCGCGCTGCTGCAGGTTCTCGACACCCCACAGGTCACTCACCAGGAAGTAGCCATCGAAGCGCATGAACGGGTTGAGGTTGACCAGCAAGGTGGTGATCCAGGTGGCACTGGCCAGCATGAATGCCGCCGTGCGCGCCGGGCCATCGGGCAACAGCGACCAGGCCAGCAGCGCCAAAACCGCCAGCACCAGCTCGGCGAACACCCCGCCGGCGTCGATCAGCAGCCGCGAACGGCGGTCACGCACCCGCCAGGCATCGCTGACATCGGTATAGAACATCGGCAGCAGCACCATGAACGCCAGCCCCATGCTCTGCACCCGGCAGCCGGCACGCTTGGCCATGAACGCATGGCCGAACTCGTGGCAGAGCTTGGCGAACCCCAGCGCCACGCCGAAGGCGAGGATGCCGCCCAGGCTGAACAGGTGCGGGAAGGTGGCGATGAAGCGCGACCAGTCGCGCGCCACCAGGAACACGCCCAACGCCAGCAGCAGCGGCAGGGCCACGCGCACCATCCAGCCGCCATAACGTTCGAGTACCGGCCAGGCACGATTGAGGAAAGCGTCCGGACGCCACAACGGAATCCGGAAGAACAGGTACTGGTGCAGCACGCGCGTCCACAGGCTCTGACGGCTCGCGGCGGCCTTGGTCGCATAGCTGTCGCGCTGGCGGGCGTCCTCGGCGCTGATCAGATCGTGCTGGCCGAGGAACAGCAACAGTTCTTCCAGCGCCTGCTGGTCGACGGCCAGGCCGGGTTCGGCATTGGCCGCCGCCAGCACATGCTGCGGGTCGCCCAGGCGCCAGTGTTGCAGCAAGCGCACGGCAATGGCACCGAGTTTGAAGTAGCGCCCGCGCAACGGGTCGGCGAGGGTCCACTGGGGCGCGCCATCGTGGCCAGGCGCCGCCGCGGACAGTTGCAGGTCGGCCCGCAGCGGCGGCAGGTTCATAGCCCTAGCCCCTGGCGCAATGCCGCCAGTGGTCGACGCAGCAGGTAGTAGACCAGCGGCGCGCGCTCGCCATACAGCTTGGCGGTCCCGCGCAGGCCGATCCGCGGCGGCGCCTCCTCGAAACCGGCATCAAGCCGGTAGGCGAGCTGCCCGGCGGCAGTCGCCTGGGCCTCGTAGGCGGCGCGCTGCAGACGAGCACCATGGCGATGCAGCGGATCGCTGTCGAGAAACAGCGCCACCTCGGCGCCAGGCTGCAAGGCGATGGCATCGCCCACCGGCAGTTCCAGGCGCAGCTCGGCCTGCTGCGGATCAGCCAGTTGCATCAGCCGCTCGCCGGTCTGCACCGGCTTGCCGGTCCAGCGCTCGGCATCGGCGAACACCGCGATCCCCGCGCGCTCGGCGCGGATCTCGCTGCGGCCGAGGAGCTGGCGGGCGTAATCCAGCTCGGCACGCTTCTGCTCCACACGAGCAGCCAGCAGATCAAGGCGTGCGTTGGACTCGGCGTCGCTGAAGGCGCGCTGGGTGCTGGCCTTGAGCTCAGCCTCGGCCACGCCAAGGGCGCGCCCGGCGACGTCGGCCTGGGCCTTGAGCGTGGTGGCATCGAAGCGCACCAGCACGTCGCCAACGGCGACCGTCTGGTTGGGCTTGACCAGAAATTCGGCGATCACCCCGTCCAGCGGCGCGGCGACCACCCGTCCCGCCCGTGGCACGACCTCGGCCGGTGCCAGCACCGACTGGCGCACCGGCACCAGCAATACCAGCAACAGTGCTGCGGCCACCGTCAGCAGACGCCGCCGTGGCCAGCGCAGGCGCCAGGGGCGGACCGGGTGCAGGGCCAGCCAGGCATGGGCGTAGGTATCGCCCAACTGGTTGAGCAGGGCCTGCTCGGCGGGGGTGAAGGCTTGATCACGGGCCAGCCACAGGCCACCGAACACGTCGCCGTTGCGGTCGAGCAGCGGCAACCAATAGGCATGAGCGGCCGACAATGATTGCCAGTCGGCCAGTGCCTGGTCATCCAGCCTGGCCGGGTCTACCACGGCGGCCTGAGCAGCCAATCCAGCCCTTTGCAAACGGTGAGCGGCGCGCTCGACGAACGCCACGAACGGCGCATGGGGCTCCACCACGCTGATGCCGGTCAGCGCCCGAACCTTGCCAGCGATCAGCAGCGCGGCATGACGAAAGCCGAACAACGCCTGGCCGTCATTGACCATGCTGTAAGCCAACTGCTCGGTGCTGGCGGCCTGGCGCGCCTGGCGCTGCAAACCGAGAAAGTGGGCGAAGGCATGCTCGGCCACACCTGCGGCAGCGGCGGTCATGGCTGTTGCGCGAAGTGGGCGGTACCGCTCATGCCGGCCAGCAGCCCTTGGCTGTCGCTGGGCAGTTCACCGATCAGTTGCAGGGTCTGGCTGCCTTCGTCGATCCGCGCGCCGACACGCTTGACCTGCGCCTGCAGCGGGCTGCCGGTTTCATCCGGAACGAATTCGAACGGCTGACCGGGCTTGAGCCGCCCCAACCAGCGTGAGGGTACCAGCAGATGGATTTCCAGCGAGCGATTGTCCACCACCTCGATCAACGGCGCACCGCTGGGCACGCTTTCATGGGGCTGGGCTCGGCGCTGCACAACCCGCCCGTCGAACGGCGCGCTGACCACGCAGCGTTTGATCTGCACCTGGTACACCTGAGCTTCGGCCTGGGCCTGGGCCTGCTTGGCCTCGGCCAGCGACACTTCGAACTGGCCGACTGACTTCAGGGCAGCCAACTGGCGGTTGTGCCTGAGTTCCTCACTGGCGGCACGCACGGCGGCCTGGGCGGCGTTGAGCTGGGCTTGATAGGCGCTGCAATCGAAGCGGGCCAGGGTGCTGCCCTTTTTGAAGTCCTGGCCATCGGCGAAAGGCATTTCGACGATGCGCCCGGCCAGTTCACTGGACAACACGGCCTGGTCACGGGCCCGCAGCACGCCACGGGGATTCTGTTCGGCGCTGCTGCTGGAGGCGGTGTCGAGCAAGGGGTCGGCAGGCGACTCGTCGGCATGCGCCAGCGGCAGGTGCAACACACACAAGATCAAAGCCAGACGGATACCGTGAAGCATGTTGCGCACTCCCTTGCGAGCTGGTTGCCGGGAGTGTAAGGCAAAAAATGATGGCACGGATACATCACCTGGATGAAGAACCGGGCGACTCGAAGGATCCGGCAAATCCTCCGAGTGGCGGTCAACGCCGTCGCAATGACCTCAACCCAGCGAACGCGCTCCCACGGCCCTGCGGGAATGTCCACGGGTGGTGACGATCCCCAGGAACGAGATCACGATCGCCAGGCTCAAGGTGGCGGTCACCTCGGCGCGGTGCTCCTCGGTGAACATCATCACGGCCAGGGCACCGCTGATGAACAGGATCACCGCCCAGGTCAGCCAGGGGAACAGCCACATGCGGAACTTGAGGTTGGCGTTCTCGCGCTCCAGCCGACCACGCATGCGCAGTTGCGAAATGGCGATCACCAGGTACACCAGCAGCGCGATGGCGCCGGAGCTGGCGAGCAGGAACTCGAACACGCCCTTGGGTGCAAAGTAGTTGAGGATGGCGATGGCTGCGCCGATCAGGGTGCTGCCGAATACCGCGGCGCGCGGTACACCCACCTTGGATGTGTGCTTCAGCAAGGCCGGGGCATCGCCACGCTTGGCCAGCGAGTACATCATCCGCGAAGCGATATAGATCGATGAGTTCATGCAGCTGGTCACCGCGATCAATACCACGATGTCGACCATCAGCGCCGCGTTCGGGATGTTCATGATTTCCAGCGCACGCTGGTAGGAACCCACTACCGCCAGTTGCGGGTCATTCCACGGCACCACCGAGATGATCACGAAGATCGACAATATATAGAACGTACTGATACGCCAGATCACCGAACGGGTGGCCTTGGCGATGTTGCGTGCCGGATCGCTGGACTCGGAGGCGGCGATGGTCACCGCCTCGGTGCCGATGAAGCTGAACATCACGGTGATGAAGGCACCGACCACCGCGGACCAGCCCTTGGGCGCGAAACCGCCGTGCTCGTCCATCAGCGTGCTCAGCCCACTGACCTCGCGCTCAGGCAACCAGCCCAGCAGCGCGGCGAAGCCCAGGCCGATGAAGCCGAGGATGGCGGTGACCTTGAGAATGGCGAACCAGAACTCGAACTCACCGTACTTGGCCACGCTGAACAGGTTGGTGCAGGCCAGCAGCAGCACCGAGGCCAGGGCGAAGATCCAGCTGTCCACCTGGGGGAACCAGGCGTTGAGCACATGCCCGGCGGCCAGCGCCTCGATGGGGATCACCAGTACCCAGAACCACCAGTACAGCCAGCCGATGGTGTAGCCGGCCCAACGACCGATGGCCTGGTCGGCGTAGGTGGAAAACGAGCCGGTGTCGGGGTGGGCCACGGCCATTTCGCCGAGCATGCGCATGACCAGCACCACCAGGGTGCCGGCCACGAAATAGGAGAGGATGGTGGCCGGGCCGGCCGCCGCGATGGCGTGCCCGGAGCCGACGAAGAGCCCCGCGCCGATGATGCCGGCGATGGACAGCATCGTTACGTGACGTGGCTTGAAACCTTGAGCAAGGTTGCCATCAGTTCCCACGGTGTTCATTGGTCTTGTTCTCTTTTTGCTGACACAAGGAAGGGACGGGCAGGGGCAGGCGAAACGGTCTCCTCGGCAAAGGGCGGAGTACGTTGCGCACGCTCTGTTACGGCCTTCTCACGCGCCCGGGCAACGCACCGTGGGGATGCGGGCTTCACTTTAAGCCGGGCGCGGCGCGAGCAAAATGCTCGAAAACGTCAGACAACTGTTCGATCACGACACCGCGTGCCCACGCACGTCAGTCAAGCCCCCGGACGTGCCTGTTTGCGTCAGTCGCGGTCACGCCGGTAGTGCCAGTAGAAGTTCACCACCGCGAACACCACGATCACCGTGACGATCATCAGGCCGATCTGCAGATTGCTCATGGTGTTCTCCAACTGGCGATTCCAGGGAATGAAGGGGTGGGCCGCACAGCAGGGCGCTCGGTTTGCGCAGGGGACGCGACAGGGCGACGCCCCCGGGCCAGACGCTTGAGCGCCAGCACCATGAGCACGCCCAGCAGCACCATCGCCAGCACCAGCAAGGCATAGGCCAGCCACCAGGGCACGCCCGCGGTCATCATGCTGAACTCGGACATGCCGCCAATGCTGGCGATCAGGTTCAGCGGCAGGAACACCACGTTGATCAGGGTGAGCTTGCGCAGAGTCTCGTTCATCGCATTGTTGGCCAGGTTGCCACGGGCGTCCATCAAGCCCGCGAACACCGTCGAGTAGATCTCGGCCTGCTTGTGGCACTGGTCGTTCTCGATGACCAGGTCGTCGATCAGCGCCAGCACCTCAGGGTTGAAATGGCGCTTCTCACCATGGGCGCGCAGGCGCGAGAGCACCGCGCCATTGCTGTGGATGGCGTTGATGTAGTGAATCAGGCTCTCGCTGAGGTTGAACATCTGCATCAGGTGGTGGTTCTCCAGCGACTGCTCGAAGCGTTGCTGCAGCTCGCGGGCGACCATCTTGATCACCTTCAGGTGCCCCAGGTAGTGATGCAGGTTGTCCAGCAGGATGGCCAACAGCACATCCATCGGATCGTGCAGCGCATGGCGCTGCCCGAGGCCGTCGAGTAAAGAGGCATCCGGGGCGATCAGCACCAGGTGGCCGTCGACCATCAGCATGCCGAACGAGGACACCTGGAAGACGAAGCTGTCGCCACCGGTGTAGCTCTGCGGACGCTTCCAGATCAGGAACAGGCCATCGCGATGCAATTCGATGCGCGACACCTCGTCCGGATCCAGCGCCGAAGCCAGGGCATGGGCATCCAGGTGGAACCAGGCCTGCAGCAGCTCACGCTCGGCACTGTCCGGTTCGACGAACAGCAGCACCTCGCGATCGAGCCCCTCGCGCTTGCGCAACTGACCATGGGCCAGGCTGTAGCTTTCGATCATGCCAGCACCTCGTTACCAGGCTTGCCCCCGGCGCTTCTGCTCCAGGCGGCGGATGAATTCCTCCAGCACCAGGGTGTAGAGGTCGTCGTGCAGGTAGGCGTCCTCGATGCCGGCGTCGAGGTTGGGGTTGTCGTTGACCTCGATCACCACCACCCGGTCACCGACCTGCTTGAGGTCGACGCCGTACAGGCCATCGCCGATCAGATTGGCGGCCTTCACCGCCAAATCCACCACCGCGCGTGGCGCTTCGTGCACAGCCAGAGTGCGGCATTCGCCGTTGACCTCGTCGCGCTGGGCCTGATGGTTGAAGATCTGCCAGTGGCCCTTGGACATGAAGTACTGGCAGGCGAAGATCGGCTTGCGGTTGAGCACGCCGATGCGCCAGTCGTATTCGGTGTAGAGGTATTCCTGGGCCAGTAGCAGCACCGAGTGCTCGAACAGTTCGGCGGTGGCGGCCTGGAGTTCGGCGGCGTCCTTGACCTTGATCACGCCCCGCGAGAAACAGCCGTCAGGGATCTTCAGCACCAGTGGAAAGCCCAGCCGCTCGCCAATACCTTCCAGCGCCTGGGGGTTGTCGCGGTAGAGGATTTCGCTGGCCGGCATGGCCAGGCGATGACTGCGCAACAGGTCGGTCAGGTAGACCTTGTTGGTGCAGCGCAGGATCGACGCCGGGTCGTCCATCACCACCAGCCCTTCGCTCTCGGCCTTCTTGGCAAAGCGATAGGTGTGGTTGTCGACGCTGGTGGTCTCGCGGATCAGCAGCGCGTCGTATTCGGCCAGGCGGGCGTAGTCCTTCTTGCCGATCAGCTCGACGTCGACCCCGAGCTGGCGACCGGCACGAATGAAGTGCTCCAGCGCCTTGGGGTTCGACGGCGGCAGCGCCTCATCAGGGTCGTGGAGGATCGCCAGGTCGTAGCGCGCCACCCGCCGCGAGCGCGGTTGACGCCAGATCCGCCGGCTGAAGCCATCGAGGGCATTGGCGAAGGGGTCCTGCTGGTCTTCACGCAACTTGTGCAGCGCGCCGACCTTGACCCCGGCGATATGCCAGGTGCTGGTCTTGCGGAACTCCACCAGCAGGATCGGGCACGGGAAGCTTTCGAACAGCTGGCGGGCAATGTCTTGCAGCGGTTCCAGATCGGTACGGCCGAAATACAGGGTCAGGGTGAACCCTTCGGTTTCGCCGTAGGGGTGATTGGCCAGGGCACTTTCCAAGCTGCGCGCCATGTCGTCCAGGGCCAATCCATATAACGACTTGCGGGTCAATTCACTGATACTTCTGACCGAAGGAATGACTTTGTGTCCGCGCGCCTCGGCCAACAACGAACAATAATAACCGTGGCCTAGATACTTATAATTACGACATAGGTTTATTACCTGGACACGCTTGCCGTTATCGGCTTCGCGTGGCGCCTCCAGGTATTCCTGGGCCGTCACGACATCCTCGCTGGGCAGGTACGAAGCCCAGTCCTCACGCCGCTCCACGATGATAACCAGCTGACTTGACTTGTTATCCAGGGTCAGTGGATAAATAACACCAGCCGTACGTGAGTGTGAACTTTCCCCGGGCCAGCCAGGTAAGGGTTCCTGAAACGATGACATATTTGAAGCCCTGTGTTGGGTAGACACGGTTTCTATTAAGCACGAAGTTTTTCGAATGTCCCGTTTCATTACGCAACTTTTACGGCGGCCCTATGCACATCGAATTTCGCCTGGCAACTGTTGACGACCTGCCGGCCCTGCTGGCGCTGGAGAACCAGTGCTTCGCGCTCGACCGGCTGACCCCGCGCAGCTTTCGCTGGATGCTGTCCCACGCCAACGCCAGCCTGCTGGTGGCGCAACGCGACGGCCAGTTGATGGGTTATGCGCTGTTACTCTTCCACCGTGGCACCTCGCTGGCCCGGCTGTATTCCATCGCCATTGCCGAACAGGCGCGTGGCCATGGCCTTGGTGCCAGGCTGCTGGAACAGGCCGAGCGCTGCGCCCTGGAGCATGACCGTGCCTACCTGCGTCTTGAGGTACGCACCGACAACCCCAAGGCCATCGCCCTGTATGAACGCCATGGCTATCGCCGCTTTGCCCTGGTCGATGACTACTACGAGGACCACACCAGCGCCCTGCGTTACGAGAAGCGCATCCTCCCACACCCGGCGGGCGAGACGCGCTTGGTCCCCTACTACGCCCAGACCACCGACTTCACCTGCGGCCCGGCCTGCCTGCTGATGGCCATGGCCGCCCTGCAACCGCTGCGCCCGCCAAGCCGGCGCGAGGAACTGCGCCTGTGGCGCGAGGCGACCACCGTGTTCATGACCTCCGGCCACGGCGGTTGCAGCCCCCATGGCCTGGCCCTGGCCGCCTGGCGCCGGGGCTTTCGCGTACGGCTGCTGCTCAATACCGAAGGGCCGCTGTTTCTCGACGGTGTGCGCCAGCCCGGCAAGAAGGAGGTCATGCGCCTGGTCCATGAGGACTTCTGCGCCGAGTTGCAGGACAGCGACGTGGTCATCGCGCGGCAGGCGCCCAACCTGCCTCGGGTGCTGGCCGAAGGCGGCCTGGCGCTGGTGCTGATCAGCAACTACCGGCTGACCGGCAGCAAGGCACCGCACTGGGTGCTGGTCACCGCCTGCGACGACGACTTCGTCTACCTGCACGATCCCGACACCGACCACGCTCGTCACCGCCAGGCCCTGGACTGCCAGCACCTGCCGGTCAGCCACCAGGCGTTCCAGCGCATGAGCCTGTTCGGCGGGCGCAAGTTGCGGGCGGCGGTGGTGGTGTATGCAGGGGGTGAAACTGCGGTGTAAACAGAGACCCCCCCCCTTGACCTCGGTGCGGGCGGCCACCTTTCTGCGCCTGCCCCCGACCGCGATAGCACAAACCCTTACAACTTTTCATCCGCGCAACGGTTAACGTTCACCCTCAAATTACGGACAGGTATGGACGCCATGGCACTCCTCGCCGACGACCCCTCCCTCGCGCAAGTCGAGCACTATCGCGACGACCCGCACCTGCGCGCCGAACTCAATGCCCTCACCCGTCAGACCTACGGCTTCGACTTCGAAGATTGGTACCAGGCTGGCTTCTGGCAAGAAGACAACCAGCCGTGCTCACTGGTTCGCAGCGGTAAAATGCTGGCCGACGCCTCGGCCAACCTGCTCGACTTCACCCTCGATGGCCAGCCTCTGCGTTGTGTCCAGATCGGCACGGTGATGACAGCGCCTGCGGCACAAGGCCGTGGCTACAGCCGCTACCTGATGGAAGTGCTTGTAGAGCGTTGGGCAGGTAAATGTGACCTGTTGTACCTGTTCGCCAATAGCACCGTGCTGGATCTCTATCCCCGGTTCGGCTTCCGCCGGGTGATCGAACACGAATATTTCCAAGCCAGGTCGACGCCCCCTGAGGTCAGCACGTTCCATCCTGTGGATCTTGGCGACAGCACACAACGTGAACACTTCATGGCAGCGGTAATGAAGAGTTGCCCACAGGCACGGTTGAGCCTCGTGCCGAATGTACCGTTGACAATGTTCTACTGTGACGGCCCCTACCGAGAAGCCTTGTTCCATTCCTCAAGACACGAGGCATACGTGGTGGTGGAGCACGACGGCGAGCGGATGGTGCTGGTGGATGTATTCTGCGAGCGCGAACTGGTGCTGGCCGATGTGGTGGCCGAACTGGTCAGGGCAACGACCCGGGAGGTGCTGCTGGGGTTTGCGCCGCTGAGCAGCGAGGGCTTCGCGGCGCGGGTTGTGGATAACGATGATGCACTGTTCGTCTGGGGTGCATCGAAAACCTATGTCGATGGACAGGTGCTGATGTTTCCGCTGCTGTCCCACACCTGAATGGGTACTGGGGCTGCGTGGGAGCATCGGCGCGCCCCCGCCCCCGCCCCCACACCAAACCAGGCGCTTGCTCACTCCAACACCTTGGGGAGAGCGTCACCAGGTCAGGCAGATCTTGCCGAAATGCCTGTTGCTCTCCTGGTACTTGAAGGCCTCGACCATCTGCTCCAGCTCGAAATGCTTGTCCACCACCGGCCGCAGGCCATTGGCGTCGATAGCGCGAACCATCGCCTGCTGCTGAGCGCGGCTGCCTACCAGCACGCCCTGCAGGCGAATCTGCCGCACCAGCGCCTGCACCAGCGGCAACTGCCCGGCCACGCCAGTGAGGATGCCGATCAGCGACACATGTCCGCCGATCCGGGCGGCAACCATCGACTGCTCCAGCGTGGCCGGGCCGCCGACTTCGATCACATGATCCACACCGCGTCCGCCGGTCAGCGCACGAACCTTCTCGCCCCAGGCGGGCGTGGTCTTGTAGTTGATCAGGTGATCCGCGCCCAGTGCCTTGAGACGCTCCAGCTTGGCATCGCTGGACGAGGTGGCGATCACCATGGCGCCGGCCAGCTTGGCGAATTGCAGGGCGAAGATCGACACGCCGCCGGTACCCTGCACCAGCACGCTATCGCCGGGCTTGAGGTGGTCATCGCCCATCAAGGCGCGCCAGGCGGTGAGGCCGGCGGTGGTCAGGGTCGCCGACTCGGCATGGCTGTAGCCCCTGGGCGCCAGGGTGAAGGAGCTGGCCCGGGCGGTCACCTGTTCACGGGCATAGCCGTCGATGCCGTCGCCCGGCACGCTGGCAAAACCCTCGACCAGTGCCTGACCATCGAGCCAGTCGGGGAAGAAGGTGCTGACCACCGCATCGCCGACCTGAAACTCGCTGACCCCGGCGCCCACCGCGACCACTTCGCCGGCACCGTCAGCCATGGGGATGCGCCGCTCGCTCGGCCCCCACATGCCGCTGACCACGGCGAAATCGTGATAGTTGAGGGAGCTGGCATGCAGGCGCACGGTGATCTCGCCGGCCTTGGGCGCGGCGGTTTCGCAAGTGCCGACCTGGACCTTGTCGTAGCCGCCGCCGGGCAGGACATAAAGGGCCTTGGTGTTCATGGGTGAGGTCTCCATCGTGGCAAAAGGTGCAGTGCAGCTTAGCCCTTTCGCGGCACAAGGCCGCTCAGAGGGAGCGCGCAGGGCATGAGGGATGTCAGCCGAGCAACGCCCTCAGCGCCCGGCAATCGGCCGCATGCCAGTCGGCCAACTGCGGCCATGGGTTGTCCGGCAGGTTGACCAATACAGTGCGGGTGCCTGCGGCCCGGCCGCAGTCCAGGTCGAAGCGGTAGTCACCGACCATCACCATCTCAGCGGGGCTCACGCCCCAGGCCCGGGCGATCTGCAGCAGCCCGTCAGGGCTGGGCTTGGGCGCCGCCTCGTCGCGCCCCAGAATATGCTCGACCGGGAAGCAGTCAGCCAGGCCGATGGCCTCGAGGGTGACATGGGCCAGTTCGCGGGCATTGCGGGTGAGGATGGCCAGCCGGCAGTCACGCCCGGCCAACTCACGCACCAACTCCACCGCGCCGTGCGCGGCCTTGGAGGCGATCGCCAGGTCGCGTTCGTGCTCCAGTAGCCAGGCATGCTTGGCCGCCGCCTCCTCCGCCGGCAAGGCGGCCAGGTGGGTGAGGATGTCGTGGTCGGACGGAATGTCGAGCGCCTCGCGGATGGCCGCGAAGTCATGCACGGCGACCGTCAGGGTGCCATCCATGTCGAATACCCAGTGGCGAATATCCCGGAGGCTCATGCCCAGTCCTTGCGATGGCGGATCAGGCCTTCCTGGGTGGACGAGGCCACCAGTTGCCCGGCGCGGTTGAAGATGCTGCCACGGCAGAAACCACGGGCATTGCCGGCCCAAGGGCTGTCGGTGGCGTACAGCAGCCACTCGTCGGCGCGCAGGTTGCGGTGGAACCACAGCGAATGGTCGAGGCTGGCGATCTGCATGTCCTTGCGCCACACCGACTTGCCATGGGGCAGCAGGGAGGTGGTCAGCAGGCCGAAGTCCGAGGCGTAGGCCAGCAGGTACTTGTGCAGCGCCGGGATGTCCGGGAGGTTGCCGTCGGCACGGAACCAGGCGTACTTGATCGGCTCGCCGGGCTTGGGATCGAACGGATCGCGCTCGGTGACCGGGCGGATCTCGATGGGCTTCGCGCACAGCACCTTTTCGCGGATGCGCTCGGGCAGCTTGTCGGCCATGGCGCTGGCCAGCTCGACTTCGCTGGGCAGGTTTTCCGGGCCGACAACGTCCGGCATCTGCGCCTGATGCTCGAAACCCTCCTCGTCGTACTGGAACGACGCGCTGCAGGTGAAGATCGGCTGGCCCTTCTGGATCGCCGTGACCCGCCGGGTGCTGAAGCTGCCGCCGTCGCGCACACGGTCCACCGAATAGACCACCGGCATGCTGGCATCGCCCGGGCGCAGGAAGTAACCGTGCAGCGAATGCACATGGCGGGCGTCCTCGACCGTCTGGCTGGCCGCCGACAGCGACTGGCCGAGCACCTGGCCACCGTACAGCTGGCGGAAGCCCAGGTCCTGGCTGCGTCCGCGGAACAGGTTCTCCTCGATGGACTCGAGGCTCAGCAAGTCGACCAGATCGTCGAGTACATGGCTCATGGGGTTCTCCTGGCAAGGCAATACGGCGCGGTTATACCGGCGAATGATACAGGGTTTTGCCGTTCGTCCCGTCGTACGAATGGCGACCTATTCAGCCGCGCAGGTTCTGTTGCCAGCGATCACGGTCGATGCGGTACAGCACATGGGGGCGCAGTGGATCGCCGACGGGCAGGCGCGGATGCTCGAAGCTGCCCGCCAGGTCCTGGACCATGCCAATGGCTTGCATCACCTTCTGCGACGGCAGATTGCCCTCGGTGGTGAACGACACCACCTCGTCCAGGTGCAACTGGGCGAAGGCACAGCGCAGGCAGGCCCAGGCCGCCTCGCTGGCGAAGCCCAGCCCCCAGTGGCGGCGGGCCAGGCGCCAGCCGATCTCGACCGCCGGGCCGAACGGGGCGTCGAAGTTGACGTGGAGCAGGCCGGTCATGCCGATGAAGGCGCCGCTGTCCTTGCGCTCCAGGGCCCACAGGCCAAAGCCGTACTCGTTGAAATGGCCACGGATCCGGCCAATCAGCGCCGCCGCCTCGACCCGGGTCATCGGCGCGGGGAAGTAGCGCATCACCTGCGGGTCGGCGCACAGGGCAGCGAACTCGCGCAGGTCGTCGTCCTGCCATTGGCGCAACACCAGGCGCGGACTTTCCAGTTCGAGAAGGGGGGTCATGGGCACGGCTCCGAAATCACGGTCTGGCAGTGTACAGCGTAGGCCGCGCGCATCAGTCAACCGATGCTTTTTTCACATCGGCTTCACCGCCCCCCGACAGGCCGCTTCGCACAATGCCGGCACATACCGCGGCCTTCGTCGACGCCGCACTGCCATCGGAGTGACGCATGCACCCCAGCAACACCCTGCACAATCCGGCCCTGCTGGCCCCCCGCAAACGCCGCCGCTCGCGCACCGCGGTCGGCGCCGCCATCGGCCTGCTCCTGGCACTGGCCGGGGCCAGCACCTGGCTAGCGACGAGGACGCACATCGTGAACCTTGGCAACGAGCAACAGTTGAGCGACAGCGGCCTGCTGCAGGATTGGAAGGAAGGTGCGGTGATCGTGATGATCCGCCACGCCGAACGCTGCGACAGTGCCCCTGGGCCGTGCCTGGACGATCCGACCGGCATCACCGTGTCCGGCAGCCAGGCGGCGCAACGGGTCGGCCAGGGCCTGCAGCAACTGGGGTTGGCCGGCGCCGACCTGCTTAGCAGCCCGAAGCTGCGCACCCGCCAGACCGCGCACTTCATCCTCGGCCAGGCCGTGACCAGCGAAGACTGGCTGGAGCGCTGCGAGCACCCGTTCCCGGCCGAGGCCATGGCCCGCAAACGGCCCGGGCACAACCTGGTGCTGGTGACTCACAACGGTTGCATCGATCACTTCGCCCGCCAGCAGCATGTACCGGGCGGCGAACGGGAGAGCGGCTACGTCAGTGCGCTGTTCGTGTCGGTGGATGGCAACGGCAAGGCGCGGATCCTCGGGCGGATGAACGAGCCGGACTGGCAGAGGGTGCTGGCATCGGCAGGTCAATGAGCGAATAGCAGGCCCAGATTCGGTTGGCATCGGAGCCACCAAAGCTGGCAAGATCGGTGCTCGCCCCCATCGCGTCGACACCATGCCCCTGCCGCTGATCTACCACGACGACTACAGCCCGGAGTTCCCGCCGGACCATCGCTTCCCGATGGACAAGTTCCGCCTGTTGCGCGACCACTTGGTGGACAGCGGCCTGACCACCGACGCCGCCTTGCTGCGCCCGGAGATCTGCCCCAACGACATCCTCGCCCTGGCCCATGACCGCGACTACATCGAGCGCTACATGAACGGCGAATTGTCCCGCGAGGACCAGCGCCGCCTCGGCCTGCCCTGGAGCGAAGCCCTGGCCCGGCGCACCGTGCGCGCCGTGGGCGGTTCGCTGTTGACCGCCGAGCAGGCGCTGCAACACGGCATCGCCTGCCACCTGGCCGGCGGCACCCATCACGCCCACTATGACCACCCGGCCGGTTTCTGCATCTTCAACGACCTGGCGGTGATCAGCCGTTATTTGCTGGAGGCCGGTCGCGTGCACCGGGTGCTGATCTTCGACTGCGACGTGCACCAGGGCGACGGTACCGCGCGCATACTCCAGGACACTCCGGAAGCGATCACCGTGTCACTGCACTGCGAGCAGAACTTCCCGGCACGCAAGGCCCAGAGCGACTGGGACATCCCCCTGCCCCGCGGCATGCACGACAGCGCCTACCTCAAGGTGGTCGAGGACGCGCTGAACTACCTGCTGCCGCTGTACCAGCCCGACCTGGTGCTGTACGACGCCGGCGTCGATGTGCACAAGGACGACGCCCTGGGCTATCTGAACCTGACCGACGCAGGCCTGGCCGCCCGCGACGAACACGTGTTGCGCCAGTGCCTGGGCCGCGACATCCCGGTGGTGGGCGTGATCGGCGGCGGCTACAGCAAGGACCGCGAAGCCCTCGCCCGGCGCCACGGTATCCTCCACCACAGCGCGGCGCGGGTGCTCGGTTGTTCACAATGACTGTGGAACCGCTTGTGGATAACCTGCGGGAAAGCCGCTCCAGCCCTCTAGCTTCCTGAGCTGCAGAAAATTGATCGTTTTTTGAGCTGTGTCGTGGCAGGCCCCGCTGAGGTAGAATGCGCGGCCTTTTCCACAGCCTGTCGCCCGCCATGAACGATCCCCGCCCCGCTTCCAGCCCCCTTGTCGCCGTGATCGGCGGCGGCCCTGCCGGCCTGATGGCCGCCGAGACCCTGGCCCGGCGCGGGATGGCGGTGCAAGTGTTCGACGCCATGCCCTCGGTGGGCCGCAAGTTCCTGCTGGCCGGCGTCGGTGGCATGAACATCACCCATTCCGAGCCCTACCCCGCCTTCGTCGGCCGCTACGGCGCGCGCCAGGGCGAGATCGACACCCTCCTGCGCGACTTCGATGGCCAGGCCCTGCGCCAGTGGATTCACGGCCTGGGCATCGAAACCTTCGTCGGCACCTCGGGCCGCGTGTTCCCTCGCGACATGAAGGCCGCGCCACTGCTGCGCGCCTGGCTCAAGCGCCTGCGCGAGTCCGGCGTGGTTATCCACACCCGGCACCGCTGGCTGGGCTGGACAGCCGAAGGCGCCCTGCGGATGAGTTATCCACAAGGCGAGCTGCAGGTACGGGCCGATGCCGTGATACTGGCCCTGGGTGGCGGCAGCTGGGCGCGCCTGGGCTCGGACGGCGCCTGGGTGCCGCTGCTGGCTGAGCGGGGTGTGGATATCTCTGCGCTGCGGGCGAGCAACTGCGGTTTCGAGGTCGAGGGTTGGAGCGATCTGCTCAAGGACAAGTTCGCCGGCGCCCCGCTGAAAAACATCGCCCTCGGCATGCCCGGCACCGCCTCGCGCAAGGGCGAATTCATCCTCACCGCCCAAGGGGTGGAGGGCAGCCTGGTGTATGCCTGGTCGGCGGCGCTGCGCGAAGCGATCGAACGCGACGGGCGGGCGACGCTGCTGCTCGACCTGCTGCCGGACCGGCCTGTGGACAAGATTGCACAGGCCCTGGCCAAGCCCAGGGGATCGCGCTCGATGGCCAAGCACCTGCACGGCCAGCTGGGGATCGACGGGGTGAAGGCGGCCTTGTTGCGCGAGCTGACCGACCAGGCGACCTTTGCCGACCCCGAGCGCCTGGCGGCGGCGATCAAGGCGTTGCCGATCATGCTGGTGCGGACCCGGCCATTGGACGAGGCGATCAGCAGTGCCGGTGGCGTGCGCTTCGAAGGGTTGGATGAAGGGCTGATGGTGCGCAACCTGCCTGGGGTCTTCTGCGCGGGCGAGATGCTGGATTGGGAAGCGCCGACGGGGGGCTACCTGCTGACGGCGTGTTTCGCCAGTGGTTTGCGGGCGGGAAATGCGGCGGCGGATTGGCTGGCGCGCCTGGCCTGAGCAATGCCGGGGCTGCTACGCAGCCCCGGTGACTTCAAGGTTTGCGCTTGCCAGGCTTGCCGCCAAAGCTCGGCACCTTGCGCACCGCCTTGACCGCCGGTGCCGAAGCCCCCGCCTCCTCGCTGTCCATCCAACGCCCCAGGCCGCGCTTGGCACTGTTCTCTTTCGGCTTCTTGGGTTTCTTCGGTTTCTTCAGCACCTGACCACTGGCGTCGGTCACCGGCACCCGGTGATCGGGGATGAAGTCCGGCTCCTCATGGCGCGGCAGCACCTGGCGGATCAGGGTCTCTATCGACGCCAGCAGTTGCACCTCGTCGGCGCACACCAGCGAGATCGCCTCGCCCTTGTTGCCCGCGCGGCCGGTGCGGCCGATACGGTGCACATAGTCCTCGGCGACGATCGGCAGGTCGAGGTTGACCACCAGTGGCAAGTCATCGATATCCAGGCCGCGGGCGGCCACGTCGGTGGCCACCAGCACCTGGACCTCACGGGCCTTGAAGCTGTCCAGGGCGCGCTGGCGGGTAGCCTGCGGGCGATCGCCGTGGATGCCGTCGGCGTTCACGCCTTCGGCTAGCAGGCGCTCGACCAGTTGGTCCACGCCATTGCGGGTCTTGGCGAACACCAGCACCTGCTTCCAGCGCTGCTTGCGCAGCAGGTGGCAGAACAAGTCGGCCTTGCGCTTCTTGTCCACCGGCACCAGCCATTGCTTGACCGTGTTGGCAGCGGCATTTCGCGGGCTGACTTCGATGCTCAGCGGGTCGTTCAGCGCCAGGCCCGCGAGCAGGCGGATCTGGTCGGAGAAAGTGGCGGAGAACAGCAGCGTCTGGCGCTTGCGCGGCAACGCCGCATACACCGCCTGCAGCTCCTCGGCGAAGCCCAGGTCGAGCATGCGGTCGGCTTCGTCGAGCACCAGGGTCCGCACCTGGCCGAACTTGATGGCGTTCTGGCGGAACAGGTCGAGCAGACGGCCCGGGGTGGCCACCAGCAGGTCGACGCCGCGGCGCAGGCGCATCATCTGCGGGTTGATGCTGACGCCGCCGTACACCGCGTAGGTGGACAGTGGCAGGTTCTCGGCGTACTCACGCACGTTGGCGTGGACCTGCTCGGCCAGTTCGCGGGTCGGCACCAGCACCAGCGCACGCACCGAGTTGCTGGCGACCTTCTCCCCTTCCAGCGCCAGGCGCTGCAGCACCGGCAGGGCGAAGCCGGCGGTCTTGCCGGTGCCGGTCTGGGCGGCGGCCATCAGGTCGCGGCCGGCGAGCACGGCGGGGATGGCCTTGGCCTGGACCGGGGTGGGCGTGGTGTAGTCCAGCGTCTGCAGGGTGCGCAGCAGCGGTTCAATCAGGCCGAGTTGGGCGAAATTCATGGCAATACCGTCAGGGGGTTCAGCGAAGGCGGCAAGTTTACCCCAGTGCCACGGTGGCCGGTATTTACTTGCACACCCCTTCTTTAAGCGGCACGGGCGACTCCGGCGCCTTGCGCCACTGCGGCAGGCCGATCAGCACTACCGCGCCGATGATCACCGCCATCGCCACGCATTCCTCGGCGCCGATCTGCTCGCCGGCGAAGACGATCCCCAGCAGCACCGCCACCGCAGGGTTGACGTAGGCATAGCTGGTGGCCGCCGCCGGACGCACGTGCTTGAGCAGGTACATGTAGGAACTGAACGCCAGGATCGAGCCAAAGAACACCAGGTAGGCCAGCGCGCCCCAGCCAGCGGCGGTGGGCATCTGAGTCAGGCGCTCGCCGCTGACGGCGCTGCCGATCAGCAGCGCGGCACCGCCCACCAGCATTTCAGCGGCGCTGGCCATCGGGCCCTGGGGCAGTGGCAGGCTCTTGCTCCACACCGAACCGAAGGCCCAGGCCGCCGCGGCGAACAGGATCAGCGCCGCGCCCATGGGGCTGGCCTGCAGGTTCGAACCCATGTTGAGCATGCCGATGCCGACCAGCCCAAGAGCGATCCCCGCCCACTCCAGGCGCGAGTTGCGATGGCCGAAGAACAGGCCGAACACCAGGGTGAACAGCGGCACCGTGGCCACCGCCAGTGCCGCCACGCCCGAGGCGACCCCGGCGTGCTCGGCCAGGGTCACCCCGCCGTTGCCGCAACTGAGCAGCAGGAAACCGATCGCTCCGGCCGCACGCCACTGAGGCCAGGTCGGCGCAGGCGCGCCGCGCCAGCGCAGAAAGCCGTACAACAGGCTGCCGGCAATCAGGAAACGCACCCCGGCCATCAACATTGGCGGCCAGGATTCCACGCCGATGCGGATAAACAGATAGGTCGAGCCCCAGACCAGGTACAGGGCGAGAAAGGCGCCGACAAGCAACAACGGGAAGCGACGGGAGGAGGACATGGCAAGGGCTCGAAATCCGTTTACGGGTGGATTAGTTTAGAAAGGCCCAGGCGCAAACTTAAGTTACAAAACACGTTTAAAATACCGAAACACTTTGTAATGCATGGTTATGTGGCGCCTTTCCAATCGATTACAAAGTCAGCAGGAGTCCCCATGGACAAGTACGACCGCATGCTCCTCGCCGCCCTGCTGGAAAACGGGCGGGCCACATACGCGCAGTTGGCGCGCCAGGTCAATCTCTCGGCCCCGGCAGTGGCCGAGCGGGTGGCCAAGCTTGAGGCCTGCGGCGTGATCAGCGGCTACACGGCCAAGGTCGACCTGGAGAAGATCGGCCTGCCGATCCAGTGCGTGATGGAACTGCGCCTGGCCAGCCATGGCAATCAGCAGGCCTACGAGGCCCTGGAGAAAATCCCCGAACTCACCGAATGCCATCGGGTGACCGGCGACCCGTGCGTGATCATGCAGGCGGCCGTCACCTCGATGGGCGAGCTGGAGGCGCTGATCAACCGCGTATCTCAGTTGGGCTTCACAAAGACGTCGATCATCCTGTCGAGCGCGGTGGCGCGACGGGTGCCGCTGGGGCATCTGGACAGCAACGGCAAGAAAGGCTGAAGCCCACTCCCTTATACGTGCGCGGCTCGCAGCATCACAGATCAGTGGCGCAGCAGTAGCCGGCCTTCGATAGGCACGTAACGGTTTGCGGCGCGGATCACCGACAACGCGGTCAAGCCCGGCACACCGTATACGACGGTTTCCACGCCATGGCGTTGCATCGCTCGCTCCAGCAACAAGTCAAAATCACCGTCGCCCGAGGCCAGCACCACTTGGTCGACCCGCGCCGCCGCCTCGATGACATCGAGGGTGATGCCCACGTCCCAATCGCCCTTGGCCGAGCCATCGGCGCGTTGGATGAAGGGTTTCAGGCGCACCTCGAACCCCAGGTTGCGCAGGATCTGCTGGAACTGCTGCTGCTTGCTGTCGCCACGGTCGATGGCATAGGCCACGGCTTCGACAATCTGCCCTTCGCGGCTGACCTCGGCCCACAGCGCGGCGTAGTTGAAGTGGCAGCCATGACCTTGGCGAACCGTGTAGTAGAGGTTCTGCACATCGGCGAACAGCGCGATTTTCTTCACCTGGAGCCTCTCACTGGCAGTGGTAAACGCTCGCGGGGCAAGCCCGCTCCCACGCCATGGTGGGAGCGGGCTTGCCCCGCGATAGGAAGCAGCAGTATGCCAGAGCCCTCAGACGTAATCGTCGTCCGAGAAGAAGCCGCCATCGTCACCGCTGTAATCGGCATCGGCATAACCACCCTGGTCATTGCCCCAGCCACCGTTGTCCGCCACCTGACGCTGGCTGTCCTGGTCGTTCCAGCCGCCAGCGTCGCTGGCTGGCGCCGGCTCCTCCTTGATCACCTCGACGATTTCTTCAGGCTGCGAGTGATGGTTGAACAGGCTGCTGATGCCCTGGGCCAGCAACACGCCACCGGCCACGCCCGCGGCGGTCTGCATGGCGCCACCGAGAAAGCTGCTGGCGCCGCTGCGCGCCGGCGCGGGTGGCGCACCGAAACCCTGCTGCTGCGGTGGCGGGGCATACGCCTGGGGCGCCGGTTCACGCCAGCCTCCCGAGGAAGTAGGCGGCGCGGCCGGGCGCTGCGGCTCTGGATTGCGGGCTCCCGCGCCGAAGATACTGGAGAGGAAACCACCGCCACTGCTGGGGCGGCTCGCATCCACTTGCGCACGCGCCTGGCGCAGCTCGGCCTCGAGCTGCTTGTTCTGCTCGTCCAGGCGCTTGATCGCCGCCTCCTGGACCAGGATCGCCTGGGCCATGTAGTAAGGCGCCGCCGGCTGCTGGCGCAGGTGCTCCTCGATGCGCGCCTGGGCCTGGGCATCGCGCGGCTGGGCCGGGTCCTCGGCTTGCTTGAGACGGCCGAACAGGCCGTCGATCAGGGTTTGTTCTTCAGTGTTCATCGGGGCAACCTCGTGCGCTGAACAGGACATCGGACAGCGTCAAAGATGGAGGCCCGGATGTCGCGATTCAATTGTCCGGGCCATGAAACTTTTTTCAGCAAGCGGGCCGACTGGGCTAAAGTTACGCCCTGCTTTTTCTGCCATGCGATGTTGACCGATGAATCCGCTGAGCGTTCTGCGCGACTCCTTGTACTTCTTCCGCCGTCACCTGACGAGCATCCTGCAACTGTGCCTGCCGTTGGTCGTGCTTGAGGCCCTCGGCACCCAATTGCTCTACAGCCAGCTGGGCGAGCAGGCCTCGCCGGTCTACGGCATGCTTGTCAGCCTGCTGTTCTACCCGCTGTATAGCGCCGCACTGATCCTTTACCTCGACACCCGCAGCAACGGCCAGGACACCGCCAAGCGCGACCTGTTCGCCCGCGCGCTGCAGCTTTGGCCGATGCTGGCCCTGCTGATCGTGATCAGCTCGCTGCTGATCATGGCGGGCCTGGCGCTGCTGATCTTCCCCGGCGTGTGGATCATGGTGAACCTGGTGTTCGCCGAGTACCTGCTGGTGCTGCGCGGCCTGCCGGTGATCGAGTCGATGCGCACCAGCGCGCGCATGACCACTGGGCATTTCCTGCGCATCATGGTCTGCATGCTTTCGGTGCTGGCGCCATTGTGGTTGATCGACGGTCTGCTGCTGCAGTTGTTCCCCGAGCCGCAGCCCGGCGTGCAACTGGCCCTGGACAGTCTCAGCGGCTTCCTGCAGCTGTTCAGCACCGTGGTGCTGTACCGCCTGTTCATGCTGCTCGAAGGTGAAGCCGGCGCTTGAGACCGGCATTCACCAAGCGTCAGGCTTTCCTTGGCTTGGCCCTGGCCGTGGCTTCCGCCACCAGTGGATCGTCCGGCCAGTAGTGCTTGGGATAGCGCCCTTTCAGGTCCTTCTTCACTTCGGCATAGGTGGTCCGCCAGAAGTTGGCCAGGTCCTGGGTCACCTGCACCGGCCGGCGCGCCGGTGACAGCAGGTGCAGTTTGACCTGCTGGCGGCCATTGGCAATGCGCGGGGTGTCGGCCAGGCCGAACAGCTCCTGCAGGCGCACGGCAAGGATCGGTGGCTGCTCGCTGTAGTCCAGGCGAATGCTGGAGCCCGAGGGCACGGCCAGGTGCGATGGCGCCAGCTCGTCCAGGCGCTGGGGCAGCGGCCAGGGCAGCAGGTTGCGCAGCATCGAGGGCAGGTCCAGGTTGGCGAAGTGGCTCAGCCGGGACACCTTGCCCAGATAAGGTTGCAACCAGTCTTCCAGGCTGGCGAGCAAGGCGTCGTCGCCCAGATCCGGCCACTCGCTGTGGCCGTCCTTTTCCAGATCCAGCTGACGCAGCAGCGCGACGCGGGCCTGCCACTGGCGAAGTTCCGGGGTCCAGGTCAGCAGGTTCAGGCCCTTGCGCCGCACCAGCCCCAGCAATGCCCTGGCCCGTGCGTCGTCATCCAGCCCCGGCAACGGTTCACGGCTGAGCACCAGCTCACCGACCTTGCGCTGGCGCTCGGCGCGCAGCACCTGTTCACGTTCGTCCCAGTCGAGCAGGTCGAGTTGCTCCACCTGCTCGGCCAGCACACCGTCGAACAGCGCCGGATCGAATTCGGCGGCCAGGTAGATGCGTTCCTCACGCTGTCCCTGGCGGCTGCCCAGGTCGGCAATCACCAACCACGGGCTTTTCATCAGCGCATCGGCTTCGGCGAACAACGCCGCCCGGCCATTGGCCAGGCGGTACTCGGCGCCGCCTTCGCGACGCTGCTGCGCCACCCGGTCGGGGTAGGCCAGCGCCAGCACGGCGCCCAGCCAGCGGGGATGGTCGGGGTCGGCGACCGGGCTGCGCGGTTTGCCACGCAACTGGCCGCGGTACTGCCGAGCCAGTTGCCGGGCGCGCTGCACGCCGCCCTGCCCGCCACGGGAGGCGCGGCTTTCACCGCTGAGCAGCGCCAGCCGGCTGTGCAGGTCGGCACCGCCGCCGCGCAGGATGTCGCGCTCGCCCAGCAGCGCGGCGACATCGCAGGCCATGTCGGTCAATCCGAGATCCTGCCCGCGCAGCAGCAGATGGGCGATGCGCGGATGCGCAGGCAGCTCGGCCATGGCCTGGCCATGTGAACTCAAGTTGTCGCGGCAACCGGGTTTGAAGGCACCGAGCCGGGCCAGCAGGTCCTGGGCCTGGCCGTAAGCAGCGGCCGGTGGCTGGTCGAGCCAGCTGAGCTGCTCCGGTGGCACACCCCAGCGCGCCAGCTGCAGGGCCAGCCCGGCCAAGTCGGCCTGGAGGATCTCGGCGCTGCCATGGGCCGCCAACTGATCGTGCTGCGCCTCAGACCACAGTCGATAGCACACGCCGGGCTCGAGGCGACCGGCACGCCCAGCACGCTGGGTGGCACTGGCGCGGGAAATGCGCTGGGTGTCCAGGCGGGTCATGCCGCGGCCGGGATCGAAGCGCGGCACCCGCGCCAGACCTGCGTCGATCACCACGCGCACACCGTCGATGGTCAGGCTGGTTTCCGCGATATTGGTGGCCAGCACCACCTTGCGTTGGCCCTTGGGCGCCGGCTCGATGGCGGCGCGCTGGGCGCTCAGCTCAAGCTCGCCGTGCAACGGGCAGAGCAGCATGTCCGGGCGCTCGCCCACGGCCTCCTGCAGGGCCTGGTGCACGCGGCGGATCTCGGCCTGCCCGGGGAGGAACACCAGCAGGCTGCCGGACTCGTCGGCCAAGGCCTGGAGCACGCAGTCGACCACCCGCGGCTCGACGAACTCGCCAGGCTGCCAGGGCCGGCTCCAGCGGATCTCCACCGGATGCATGCGTCCCTGGCTGCTGATGATCGGCGCGTCGTCGAGCAGGCGCGAGAGCCGCTCGCCCTCCAGCGTCGCCGACATCAGCAGGATCTTCAGCGGCGGCTCGTCGCGCAGCAGCGCCCGGCCGTTGAGGCTCAGGGCCAGGGCCAGGTCGGCATCCAGGCTGCGTTCGTGGAACTCGTCGAAGATCAGCAGCCCCACCCCCTCCAGCGCAGGATCCGCCTGCAGGCGGCGGGTGAGGATGCCCTCGGTGACCACTTCGATGCGCGTGTTCGGGCCGACCTTGCTGTCCAGGCGGATGCGGTAGCCCACGGTTTCGCCGACCTTCTCGCCCAATTCGCTGGCCAGGCGCTCGGCAGCGGCACGGGCGGCCAGGCGCCGGGGCTCGAGCATGAGGATGCTCTGTCCTTGCAGCCAGGGCTCATCAAGCAGGGCCAGGGGCACGCGGGTGGTCTTGCCAGCGCCGGGAGGCGCCTCGAGCACCGCTTCGTCACGTTGGGCCAGGGCCTGGCGCAGGTCGGACAGTACGGCATCGATCGGTAATGAAATCATGGTGGTCCTCGAACAATCGACCGAGTATAACGGCGAACCGAGGCTGCCCTATCATGGTCTTAACCTCAGGCGTGCACGATTGCCGCGCCCTTGTTTGTCGTTATCTTCCGGAGATTCACATGCGCATCCCTTCCCGCGTCATCGGTGGCGCCCTGATCGCCACCTTGCTGACCCAGCTGACGGCCTGCGGCACCCTGTTCTACCCTGACCGTCGCGGCCAGATCGAAGGCAAGATCGACCCCGTGGTCGCGGCCATGGACGCCATCGGTATCCTGTTCTATGTGATTCCCGGCCTGATCGCCTTCGGCATCGATTTTGCCACCGGCGCCATCTACTACCCTGGCGGCAAGAGCGCGCAGATCGACCCGGCCAAGCTCAAGCCGGCGATCAATGCCGACGGGCAGGTCGACAGGACCAAGCTGCAGGCTATCCTGGAGAGCGAACTGGGCCAGCGCCTGCCGCTGAACGACCCGCGGCTGATCCAGCACCGCGGCAGTGTCGAGCAACTGGCCAGCTACGGCCTGGTACCCGCGGCCTGACCTGATCCGGATGATCCCCTGCGCATGACCGCCACCGCCGAACACCAACGCCTGCTGCGCCTGGCCACCCGCGCCTCGCTGAGCGTCGCCTGTATCCTGGTGCTGAGCAAGGCCGTGGCCTGGTGGCTGAGCGGCTCGGTCAGCCTGCTGGCCGGGCTGACCGACTCGGCGCTGGATGCCGCCGCCTCCTTCCTCAACCTGCTGGCGGTGCATTACGCGCTGCGCCCGGCCGATGACGACCACCGTTTCGGCCATGGTAAGGCCGAAGCCCTGGCCGGCATGGCCCAGGCGCTGTTCATCGGGGTCAGCGCGGTGCTGATCGGGGCGCAGGCGGTGGAGCGGCTGAAGTCGCCGGAGCCCCTGGGCGATACCGCGGTCGGCATCGCGGTGATGTTGCTTTCCCTGGCGCTGACCGTGGCGCTGCTGGCGCTCCAGCGCAAGGTCATCCGCCTGACCGGCTCCACCGCCGTGCGCGCGGACTCGCTGCACTACCGCTCCGACCTGCTGCTCAATGCCAGCATCCTGTTGGCGCTGCTCCTGGCCCGCTACGGCTGGCCTCAGCTCGACGCCCTGTTCGGCCTGGGGATCGCCCTGTACATCCTGTGGAGCGCGCTGCAGATCGCCCGCGAGAGCACGGCGATCCTGATGGACAAGGAACTGCCCGCCGATATCGGCGAGCGCATGCTCGAAGTGGTGCTGGCGATCCCCGGGGTAAGGGGGGTGCATGACCTGCGCACACGGGTCTCCGGCAGCCAGTGGTTCGTGCAACTGCATCTGGAGCTGCCCGGCGACATGCCGCTGCATGCCGCTCATGAACTGTGCATGCAGGCCTCGCAGGTCATTCGCCAGCGCTATCCACGGGCCGATGTGATGGTCCACGCCGACCCGGTGTAGCCGGTTATCGCAAAAGCGCCATCAATTGATGCTGTAGCCACGCCCGCTCAGGCACGCCCCCAAGGCCCGTCGATAGTTGTCCGCCACATTGGCCGGCGGCGCATAGGTGGCGGTCGCCGGATCGAATCCCGACTGGCTCACCGCCCAGCGATGGCATTGATAGCGGTCCTGCTCCTGCTGCTCCGGCCCCTGGCCATACATCGGATAGGCGATCACATCGTAGCCGCCGCCCTGCTGCGGTATTGGCGCAGGCGCCACAGCGGGCGGGTTGACCACCACGTACTCGCGGCTGTCGGCCAGGTACTGGTAGTAGGTGTCGGCCACCAGGAAGAACAGCGCACCGCTCAGCCACACTTCACGGGCGTAGGGCGGCAGGTAGCCGACCCGCACGCCGTAGGGCGGTGTGACCACCACGTAGCCGCCGCCATGGGGGCGGTACCAGTAGCCGCCGGAGTAGAAGTAGTCCTGTCCGCGGTACGGCACCTTCCAATAGCGATCCGGGAAGCGGTCGACGGTATGCCCGGGATGGTACTGCGGCCCTGGCCCCCAGCCATTGCCATGACCATCGGGCCGACCTGACCAGTCGCCACCGGGGCGCTGACCCGGACCGCCCGCTTCCCAGTGACGGTTATCGCCGTAGCGACGGGGAATGTCCTGGTAATAGCCCTGGCGTGGCGGTTGCGTCTGACGCACTTCGTCACGCGAATTGAGCGGCGAGCCACGCCGTTCGCCACCGCCCTGCTCCTGCTGGCCACCATGACCGTCATGCCCTTCTCCAGGCCCTTCGGCCAAGGCGCCCAGGCTGATGCCCAGGCCCAGCAAACCAACACCTGCCAACCGCCAGATGCGCGAACTCATGTTGTTCCTCTCGATGCAAACACCCGCCATTATCGTCGGCAGTCTACTCCGCAGAACGCGACCGGCAGATTAAATTAGCCGACATTCTGGTGCGCCAATTGCTCAAAGGCCTGAATGGGTTGCTCGCTGGCCTGGCAAGCGTAGCCTGCGGCGCAATAAAAAAGGGAGGCCTGCGGCCTCCCTTCGGGAATTGTCGTCCGTGCTCGGCGCTTGTGGCACCGGCTCACCTCGCGCCGTCTTCTGGACAGTGCGTAGCCCGGGGGCCTGGCGGATCCTGTTGGATGGCTGGCCGCGACCGCCCGCCTAGGGCGCGTCGCCGTGGACTGATGTCCGGGCAGTGATTCTGGTGATAAAGATAGGCCAGACGCCGGGGCAGAGGATTGCGAAGATTGCTCTGATAAATAGCGCTTGCGCAATTTTTCACTCAGGATCGATAATTCGCAGCAATCCGAACAGAAAAGGCCTTTTCCATGAGCAAGCTCGACCGCTACGACCTGAGCATCCTCGCCGAATTGCAGCGCGATGCGCGCATCTCCAACCAGGAACTGGCCGAACGCATCGGCCTGTCGCCTTCCCCGTGCTCACGTCGGGTCAAGCAGCTCGAGGACGACGGCTACATCTCGCGCCAGGTGGCCCTGCTGGACCGCAAGAAGCTCGGCCTGAGCCTGACCGCCTATGTGCTGATCGGCATGGACCGGCACACGCCCGAGCGCTTCGAGACCTTCGAGGCGGCGATTCGCAGCCTGCCTCAGGTACTCGAGTGCAGCCTGGTCACCGGGATGGACGCCGACTACCAGCTCAAGGTAGTGGTGCCGGACATGGACCACTACCAAAAGCTGCTGCTGGGCAGCCTGACCCGTATCGAAGGGGTGACCAGCGTGCGCTCGAGCTTCGTGCTCAACCAGGTGCTGGCCAGCACCGAACTGCCATTGACCCACCTGCGTTGAATCCTCGCGCGTGCAGCGTATGATCGGGGGCTCAACCTGCCTGGAGTGAACCGATGGATCCCGCAGTATTCGAAGAATGGATGATGATCGTCCTGGTCACCGTGCTGATCGGTTTCATGGGCTTCATCGTCTGGGACCTGGCGAAGAAGTCCAAGGCCGGGCGCTTTGGCACGCTGATCCTGTTCTTTGTGCTGGGCCTTGGCGTGCTGGCGTTCATCATCAAGAGCGTGGTGGTGGGGTTTATCGAAGGGGTGTAGCGGCGTTGAGGGGGCCTCGCGAAGCAAGCCTGCTCCCGCGACATGCCCCCCAATTGCAGTTACAGCTGCGCCGGCACCTCGCGCCAGCAGCCCTGCTCCAGTCCCTCGATCGTCCAGTCGCCAATCCGCACTCGCACCAGGCGCAAGGTGGGCAATCCCACCGCCGCCGTCATCCGCCGCACCTGGCGATTGCGTCCTTCACGAATCACCAGCTCCAGCCAGGCGGTCGGCACACTCTTGCGAAAACGCACCGGCGGATTGCGCGGCCACAGCTCGGGCTCCTCGAGCAGACGCGCCTGGGCCGGCAACGTGGGCCCGTCGTTGAGCTCGACGCCATCACGCAGGCGCTTTAGCTGCTCCTCGCTCGGCTCACCCTCAACCTGCACCCAGTAGGTCTTGGCCAGCTTGTGCTTCGGATCGGCGATGCGCGCCTGCAGGCGCCCGTCGTTGGTCAGCAGCAGCAGGCCTTCGCTGTCCCGGTCCAGGCGCCCGGCCGGATAGATGCCGGGGATGTCGATGAAGTCCTTGAGCGTGGCCCGCCCCTCGCCGTCGCTGAACTGGGTGAGCACATCGAACGGTTTGTTGAACAGGATCAAGCGCGGCTCGGCCGGCGGCGCCTTGGGCTGGCGACGCGGGCCGGTGGGCCGCGCCGCAGGGCGGCGCGGTGTGCTACGGGGTGGCAGGGACATGGATCCTCAGCGGAACGGCGGCTCATCGAAGCTGCGCAGTTTACGCGAGTGCAGCGAGTTGAGCTCGGTACGCAGCAGATCAAGGGCGGCGATGCCGATCTTCAGGTGCTGGCTGACCGCGCGGTTGTAGAAGGCGTTGGCCGACCCCGGCAGCTTGATCTCGCTGTGCAGCGGCTTGTCGGAGACACACAGCAAGGTGCCGTACGGCACGCGCAGGCGGTAGCCCTGGGCCGCGATGGTGCCGCTTTCCATGTCCACCGCCACGGCGCGGGACAGGTTGATCAACGGACGTTCCTGGGCCCAGCGCAGTTCCCAGTTGCGGTCGTCATAGGTGAGCACGGTGCCGGTGCGCAGGCGCTTCTTGAGCTGCTCGCCACGCTCGCCGGTGACCTGCGCGGCCGCCTCCTGCAACGCCAGCTGCACCTCGGCCAGGGCCGGAATCGGGATGTTCGGCGGCACCACGCGGTCGAGGATGCCGTCGCGACGCATGTAGGCGTGGGCCAACACGTAGTCGCCGATGGTCTGCGACTGGCGCAGGCCGCCGCAGTGGCCGATCATCAGCCAGCAGTGCGGGCGCAGCACCGCCAAGTGGTCGGTGATGTTCTTGGCGTTGGACGGGCCGACGCCGATGTTGACCAGGGTCACGCCATCGCCGTCGGCGGCGATCAGGTGGTAGGCCGGCATCTGGTAGCGGTGCCAGACCACGCTGGCGACCAGGGCCTGGGCCTCGCCGTTGTCCATGCCCTTCTCGATGACCACGTTGCCCGGCAGGACCATGCGCACGAAGCGTGGGTCCTCGCGCAACTGCTCAAGGCCATGGGCGATGAACTGGTCGACGTAGCGGTGGTAGTTGGTCAGCAGGATCCACGGCTGCATGTGCCGCCAGTCGCTGCCGGTGTAGTGCACCAGGCGGCGCAGGGAGAAGTCCACGCGGGCGGCGTCGAACAGCGCCAGCGGCAGGGTCTCGGCGCTTTCCCAGTCGTACAGGCCATCGGCGATGTTGTCGGTGGCAGCCGACAGGTCGGTGCTGGGGAACACCCGCGCCAGTTGCGCGGCGGTGATACCGCTGCCGGCCAGTTCGTCGCCCTGGTCGACCACGTAGGGGTACGGGATGTTCTGCTCGCTGACGCCGACTTCCACGGTCACGGTGTAGTCGTGCATCAGCGGGCGCAGTTGCTCGAGCAGGTAGCCACGGAACGCCGCGGGCTGGGTGACGGTGACGCTGTAGGTGCCGTCCACCTGGACCTTGGCGTAGGCGCGGGTGGTGGCGGCGACTTCGCCCTGGCTGGAGTAGGTCAGGCGCAGTGCCGGGTAGCGGAACAACGCACGCTCCTCGTCGCCCGGCTCGGTGCGGTCCTTGAGGTAGCGCTTGAGGGCCTGGCTCAAGGCCCCGGTGGCCTGTTCATGCAGGGCCGCCAGACGGTCGACGGCCTGTTCGGGGGTATCAACGACTACAAACGCTTGGCTCACACTGGGCTTCCTGTCTTAGGGGATGCATGACAGCCATCTTGCCTGCGTTGCCGGGCAAATACACCCCCACGAGGGCGTTACCCGGCCCACGCAGGCGTGGCCCTGGCCACCAGCGCCTCGGCGTCCACGCCGCGTGGCAACGCGCCATACACCCGCCCGCCGCCGCCCAGGCGACTGCCGATGAACGCATCGCTCACCGTGGCATTGCCCGCCTCGAGCAGCAGCTTGGCCTGCAGCGCCACGGCGATGTCCTCGGTCAGTTGCCGGGCGCGGTACTGGATATCACCGGTATCGGCGAAGGCACCCTTGAGGTTGCCGATGAACGCCGCCAGCCGCGGATCGCCATGGCCGTCGCCCAACTCACAGAACAGCGCCTCGAGCACGCCCGGCTCCTTCGACAAGGCCCGCAGCACGTCCAGGCACTGCACGTTGCCCGAACCCTCCCAGGTCGAGTTGACCGGCGCCTCGCGGTACAGCCGCGGCAGGATGCTGTCCTCGACATAGCCGGCGCCGCCCAGGCACTCGGCGGCCTCGTTGATCATCCCGGGGGCGCGCTTGCAGATCCAGTACTTGCCCACGGCCGTGACCAGGCGGGCAAAGTGCGCCTGCTGCGGGTCGTCGAGGCGGTCCAGGGCCTGGCCCATGCGCAGGCTCAGGGCCAGGGCGGCCTCGCTCTCCAGGGCCAAGTCAGCGAGCACGTTCTGCATCAGCGGCTGCTCGGCCAGCACGCGCCCGCCGACCTTGCGGTGGGCGCAGTGGTGCGCGGCCTGGGTCAGGGCCTGGCGCATCAGGGCGCTGGAGCCGACCATGCAGTCGAAGCGGGTCATGGCCACCATCTCGATGATGGTCGGCACGCCGCGCCCCTCCTCGCCGATCATCCAGGCCAGGGCACCGCGGAACTCCACCTCGCTGGAGGCGTTGGAACAGTTGCCCAGCTTGTTCTTCAGGCGCTGGATGTAGAACTGGTTGCGGTTGTCGTCGGGCCGGTGGCGCGGCAGCAGGAAGCAGCTCAGGCCCTTGTCGGTCTGGGCCAGGGTGAGGAAGGCGTCGCACATGGGCGCCGAACAGAACCACTTGTGCCCCACCAGCTCATAGGGCTGGCCCGGGCCGGGCGTGCCCACCGGGTAGGCGCGGGTGGTGTTGGCGCGAACATCGGTGCCGCCCTGTTTCTCTGTCATCGCCATGCCGATGGTGACACCGGCCTTGTGCCGGTCGCCGACGTTGCGCGGGTCGTATTCACGGGCCAGGACCTTCGGCAGCCAGTAGCCGGCAAGCTCGGGTTGCAAGCGCAGGGCCGGCACGGCGGCGAAGGTCATGGTCAGCGGACAGCCGGTACCGGCTTCGGCCTGGCTGTGCAGGTAGGTCATCGAGGCCCGCGCCACATGGGCGCCGTCCCTTGGCTCGGCCCAGGGTAGCGAGGGCAGGCCGTGCTCGACGGCGGTGCGCATCAGCTGATGATAGGCGGGATGAAACTCCACCAGGTCGATACGGTGGCCATAGCGGTCATGGCTGCTGAACTCGGGTTTGTGGGCATTGGCCAGGAAACCCGCAGCCATCAGCGGACCACCGGCCAGGGCGCCGTAGGCGTCGATCCGCGATTCGGCCCAGCCGGCGCCGAACCGGCGCGACCACTCCTGCAGGGGCTGATCGAGGCGATACAGGTTGGCGCCGTCCAGGGACGGCGGCTGGTTGGTGACTTCGTGGGTTTCAGCGAACTGGTGCAGGTTCATCGGCGGCCTCCTGGATCGGGTCATGCCTGGATAACCCAGTGAAGCACCGCAGGCCCTCGAGTCAAAGTGACAAAACGGACTACATGGGGGCGCTTCGCGCCCTCAAACCCTGCGCAGTCACTGTAACCAACGGACTCGTCAGAAGCGCTCCATCCCCGAAACGGCACGCGTCGGCGGTATCTGCACCTGCGCCACCGCGAGGGCCAGGGTCAGCTCGAAGCGGCTGCCCAGCCCCGGCGTCGACTCATGGGACAGCTGCGCACCGATCAACTCGCCCAGTTGCCGGCAGATCGACAGGCCGATGCCCAGCCCGCCGTAACACCGGGTCATCGAGCCGTCCACCTGCGAAAAGCGCTGGTACAGCACCGCCTGGTCCAGGTCGTCGAAGCCGATGCCGCTGTCGCTGACCGTGAGGCTCAGGACCAAGCTGTCCGGCCCGGTGCGCCGGCCACGGGCCTGCACGGTGACACCGCCCTGATGGGTGAACTTCAGCCCGTTATCCACCAGGCAGACGAGGCAGCGGGCGAGCTTCTGCGCATCGCCGACGAGGCTGTCGGGCAGGTCGGCGGGGATGTCCAGGCTCAGGTACAGGCCCTTGGCCAGCGCCTGGCTGGCATAGCCGGCGCGCAGCTCCTGGAGCAGGCGTCGCAGGCTGAACGCCATGCCCTGGTTGCGCAGGCGCCCGGCCTGCAGTTCGGTGAGGATCAGGATGTCATCGACCATCGCCATCATGTCCTGGGCGGAACCTGTGGCGGTGCGATGGTACTGGGCCTGCTCGGCGCTCATGGGCAAGGTATGCAGCAGCTCCAGCGATCCAATCACGCCGTTCATCGGCGTGCGCAGTTCATGGGTCACGGTGGCCAGGAACTCGTCCTTGAGCCGGTTGCTACGCGCCAGTTGCAGGTTCAGTTGTTCCAGGGTGCGCCCGGTCTCGCGCAGGGTCTGTGCCTGCTGCTCGCGCAGGCTGTTGATGCGGTCGGCCAGGGCCAGCGACAGCAGCGCTACCTCCAGTGCCGAGCCGAGCTGGCTGGCGTACATGGTAATGAACACGTTGGGCAGGTAGCCCAACACCATCAGGGTGTTGACCAACCCGCCAACGAGGAAGGCGGTCCAGGCGATGATGAACCAGCGCGCCACGCGCAAACCGCGCCACCAGGCATAGAGCCCGGCGCTGAAGATACTGACGGTGAACAGCAGCGCCAACACCGTGGCCATGCGCAGCGCCACACCGTAGCGCAAGCTCACTGCCAGCACCATGACCAGCGCGCCGCCGGCCATCAACCCCTTGAGCAGGCGGTCGAAGCCCCGGCTGAGGCTGCCAAGTTGCAGGAAGTGGCGGGCGAACTGGCAGCCGAACAGCCCGGCGGCACCGATGAACAACGGAGTGGCGGCGTTGGCCCACCACGGGCTGTCGGGCCAGAAATAGGCGATGCCAGCGCCGTTGACCGACACCTGGTAGAGACCGAACGAAGCGATATAAAGGATGTAGTACAGGTAGCTGACATCACGCACGCTGAGGTAGATGAACAGGTTGTACACCAGCATCACCAGCAGCACGCCGTAAATCATGCCCAGCACGTAAAGGCGTGTGGGCTGGTCTTCCAGGTAGGCCTCGGCCGACCACAAAGTCAGCGGCGCCTGGATCGAGCCCTGGCTGTGCAGGCGCAGGTAGGCGGTGGTCGCCTGGCCGGGCTGCAGCGGCAATTCGAACAGGTAGTTGTTCTGGCGAATCTCCCGGCTGGCATAGGGCAGCGCGTCACCGGTGCGCCGGGCCAGGCGATAGGTGCCCTGAGCATCCGGCAGGTAGAGTTCCAGGTGATCCAGCGGCGGATAGGCGAGTTCCAGCAGCCACTGGCGTGGCGCAGCCGAAGGGGCGGCGGCATAGGCAAGATCGACCCGCAGCCAGAACACCGACGTGGAGTAGCCCGCATTGAGCACGTCGTCCTGATGCGCCTGGAAGCGCCCGGCGAACGCCGCGGAACTGACCTGGGCGATGCTGGCGCTGCCATCGTGGTCTTCATAGACCTGCATGTACCGACCCAGCGGCAGGCGTCCGGTGGCGTCGTCGAATTCGACCGCTCCGGCCAGCACGGGCAAGCAGCCCAGAAGCACAATCAGCAAATAGCGCATACAGCCCCAGCATGGCCTGTCCGGTCGCGTCGCGGTTGCCTCCCATCCCTTTGAGACGACGTGATCCAGCAGAACCCATTTATCGAGTTATCCGAGCACTCTAGCATAGCCTCCAGCACTGGCAATGAGCCACCCAGAATTTGAATGCAGAGGCTCTAGAATGCATATTTCAGAATATACAGCCAGGCCAAACTGACCACTTGATCAGCAATTCTCTCGCCGCGAGCGAACCGCAGAAAAAGGTTTGGTGATAAGCTCGCCGACCATGAATACCTACAGCTCCCGCCCCGTTGTCCTCTGTCTCTCCGGCCACGACCCCAGTGGTGGCGCCGGGCTGCAGGCAGATATCGAAGCCCTGATCGCCCAGGGCTGTCACGCCGCGCCCGCCGTGACAGCCCTGACCGTGCAGGATACCGTCAACGTTTCCGACTTCCGCGTGCTCGACCGCGAGTGGGTCTTGGCCCAGGCCAACGCCGTGCTGGCCGATTCCACGGTGGCCGCGGTGAAGCTGGGCATGCTCGGCTCGATCGAGATGGTCGACACCGTCGCCGAACTGCTCGGCGCCCATCCGCACCTGCCACTGGTCTGCGACCCGGTGCTGCGCGCCGGCGGCGGCGGTCGCCTGGGCAAGGACGAGGTCGGCTACGCGCTGCGCGAACGCCTGCTGCCGCTGGCCACCATTGCCACGCCGAACCTGCCGGAGGCGCGTATCCTGGCGGAACTGCCTGAAGGCACCGCGGACGAATGCGCCGAAAAGCTGCTGCCGTTCTGTAGACACCTGCTGATCACCGGCGGTCACGGCGACGAAGTGGAAATTCACAACCGCCTGTATAGCCGCGACGACCAGCAGCACACCTGGACTTGCCAGCGCCTGCCTGGCAGCTACCACGGCTCGGGCTGCACCCTGGCCAGCGCCCTGGCCGGCCGCCTGGCCCTGGGCGAAAATTTGACCAGCGCCGTGCGCAGCGCCCTGGACTACACCTGGCGGACCCTGCGCGACGCCGAACAACTGGGCAAGGGCCAGTACGTGCCGCGCCGCCTGCCCCTGGATTTCTGTTCCTGACTCGAGGCTACCCGATGACGCTCCGCGGTCTGTATGCCATCACCGACAGCCAGCTGCTCGCCGGCCGTTTTCTGAGCCATGTCGAGGCAGCACTCGAAGGCGGTGTCTGCCTGCTGCAGTACCGCGACAAGAGCGAAGACGCCGGACGTCGCCTGCGCGAAGCTGAAGCGCTGACCAAGCTTTGCGAACGCTACGGCACCCAGTTGATCATCAACGACGACGCCGAACTGGCCGCGCGCCTGGGCGTCGGCGTGCACCTGGGCCAGACCGACGGCCCGCTCACCCCGGCACGCGCCCTGCTCGGCCGCCAGGCGATCATCGGCTCGACCTGCCACGCCAGCCTCGACCTCGCGCAGCAGGCCGCCAGCGAAGGCGCCAGCTATGTCGCCTTCGGTCGCTTCTTCAATTCCGTCACCAAACCGGGCGCGCCCGCCGCCAGCGTCGAACTGCTGGAACAAGCCCGCGCCCAGGTCAAGCTGCCGATCGCCGTCATCGGCGGCATCACCCTCGACAACGCCGCCCCGCTGGTCGCCCATGGCGCCGACCTGCTGGCGGTGATCCACGGCCTGTTCGGTGCCGACAGCGCGCAGGAAGTCACCCGCCGCGCCCGCGCCTTCAACGCCCTGTTCGTTTCCTGATTTCGAGAGAAGACTCCATGTCCCGTTCCGAAGCCCTGTTCGCCCAAGCCCAGAAACACATCCCCGGCGGCGTCAACTCGCCGGTGCGCGCCTTCAAGAGCGTCGGCGGCACCCCGTTGTTCTTCAAGCACGCCGAAGGCGCCTACGTCATCGACGAGGACGACAAGCGTTATGTCGACTATGTCGGTTCCTGGGGCCCGATGATTCTCGGCCACGGCCACCCCGACGTGCTGGATGCCGTGCGCAGACAACTCGAGCACGGCCTGTCCTACGGCGCGCCGACCGCCATGGAAACCGAGATGGCCGACCTGGTCTGCTCGATCGTGCCGTCGATGGAGATGGTGCGCATGGTCAGCTCCGGCACCGAGGCGACCATGAGCGCCATCCGCCTGGCCCGTGGCTACACCGGCCGCGACGCCATCATCAAGTTCGAGGGCTGCTACCACGGTCACTCCGACAGCCTGCTGGTCAAGGCCGGTTCCGGCCTGCTGACCCAAGGCGTGCCAAGCTCGGCCGGGGTGCCGGCGGACTTCGCCAAGCACACCCTGACCCTGCCGTTCAACGACATCGCCGCCGTCGAGAAGACCCTGGCCGACGTCGGCCAGAGCGTCGCCTGCATCATCGTCGAGCCCGTGGCCGGCAACATGAACTGCGTCCCCCCGGCGCCGGGCTTCCTCGAAGGCCTGCGTACGCTGTGCGACCAGCACGGCGTGGTCCTGATCTTCGATGAAGTGATGACCGGCTTCCGTGTGTCGCTGGGTGGCGCCCAGGGCCACTACGGCATCACCCCGGACCTGTCGACCTTCGGCAAGATCGTCGGCGGCGGCATGCCGGTCGGCTGCTTCGGCGGCAAGCGTGAAATCATGGGTTGCATCGCCCCGCTGGGTCCGGTCTACCAGGCCGGCACCCTGTCGGGCAACCCGCTGGCGATGGCCGCGGGCCTGACCACCCTGAAGCTGATCAGCCGCCCGGGCTTCCATGACGAGCTGAGCGCCTTCACCAGCCGCATGCTCGATGGCCTGCAACAACGCGCCGATGCCGCCGGCATCCCATTCGTCACCACCCAGGCGGGCGCCATGTTCGGCCTGTACTTCAGCGGTGCCGACGACATCGTCACCTTCGACGACGTGATGGCCAGCGATGCCGAGCGTTTCAAGCGTTTCTTCCACCTGATGCTCGACGGCGGCGTGTACCTGGCGCCAAGCGCCTTCGAGGCGGGCTTCACCTCCATCGCCCATGGCGACAAGGAACTGCAGATCACCCTGGACGCCGCCGAAAAGGCCTTCGCTGCGCTGAAGTAAATAGCGGCCCCCCCTTTGTGGGAGCTGCCTTGCCGCTCCCGCAAAGGTCAGTACCATCAATAAATCCCCATGCGCAATCAGTTGGCTCCCCCAACCCAGTAGAAATCTGAGTAAAACTTTGTAAGGTAGGCGCTGCTTATCCCATAATGTGCCACCAGAGACATTGGCCGTAGCTTTGCAGAGGTAAGTCGATCCCCATGAACCGCACCGGCCGCGCCCTGACCCTGGGCTGCCTGTTGCTTCTTCAGCCTCTGCTGGCCTTGGCGGAGGGCGGAAACTCGTTGCTGATTCCAACGACGGGCCGCTGCACGCTCGATACCGCACCCGAAGACCTGCAGAACGCCCTGAAGGCCTGCGAGCAGACGGCGGAATCCGGGGATGCCGAAGCGCAGTACGAGCTGGGCGAGTTCTACTACAGCGGCACGCCGCGCCATCTCGACAAGGCGCTCAAGTGGTTCGAAAAGGCCTCGCTGCAGGGCCAGGGCCAGGCCCAGTACCGCCTGGGCTCGATGTTCTTCCATGGCGAAGGGGTCAAGGCCAATAACGTGCAGGCCTACATCCTGCTCAAGATCGCCGCGGTCAACGGCGCCGAAGACGCCCTGGACATGGCCGACGAAGTTACCGAGCAGATGCCCCGCGACGAGCTCGAGCACGCCACCCAGGTGCTCGGCCAGATCTTCCGCAAATACCTGCTGGAACTGCAGAACGCCGAAGGTCGCACGCCTTTCTCGCCCCTGCCCTAAGCCGCCCCGGCCCCTGCACGGCCCACCGGCATCACCGTTTCGTCAACTTGCCCTGCCATGATCGGCACGCGGATCGGAAGCGTCGCACCGACCCTTGATCGTTTCAGTGCTTTCGCCACTGCCACTCAAGGGTTATTCTTGAGTTCACATTCATTGCCGTCGAGCGGCTAAAAACGACCTTGAACGCACCCATACAACCCCATCGTTTCATCCTCGAACCCTTCGAGGCCCATCGTTTCGCCAACCTGTGCGGCCAGTTCGACGAGCACCTGCGCCTGATCGAACAACGCCTGGCCATCGAGATCCGCAACCGCGGCAATCAATTCGAACTGATTGGCGAACCCAAGACCACCTTCGCCGCCGAACAGTTGCTGCGCCGCCTCTATCGCGAGGCCAAGGCCACCGACCTGTCGCCGGAAACGGTCCATCTCTATCTCCAGGAGTCGACGGTCGAGACCCTCGAGAACCCGGCGGTCAACGAAGTCAGCGTTTCGCTGCGCACGCGCAAGGGCAACATCCGTCCGCGCGGCGTCAACCAGCAACGCTACGTCAAAGAGATCCTGGCCAACGACATCAACTTCGGCATTGGCCCGGCCGGTACCGGCAAGACCTACCTGGCCGTGGCCTGCGCGGTCGATGCGCTGGAGCGCGAACAGGTGCGCCGCATCCTGCTGGTGCGCCCGGCGGTCGAGGCCGGCGAAAAGCTCGGCTTCCTGCCCGGCGATCTCGCCCAGAAGATCGACCCGTACCTGCGCCCTCTCTACGACGCGCTCTACGAAATGCTCGGCTTCGAGCACGTGGCCAAGCTCATCGAGCGCCAGGTGATCGAGATCGCGCCATTGGCCTACATGCGCGGCCGTACCCTGAACAACAGCTTCATCATCCTCGACGAGAGCCAGAACACTACCCTCGAGCAGATGAAGATGTTCCTCACCCGCATCGGCTTCGGCTCGACCGCGGTGATCACCGGCGACATCACCCAGGTCGACCTGCCCCGCGGCACCAAGTCGGGTCTGGCCCATGTGATCGAGGTGCTCAAGGACGTCCCGGGTATCAGCTTCACCCATTTCCAGCCCAAGGACGTGGTACGCCACCCGTTGGTGCAGCGTATCGTCGAAGCCTACGACCGCTTCGACGCCCGTCAGGCCAAGCCCGAGGCACCCGGCAAAGATGCTTGAACTCGACCTGCAACGGGCCACGGACGCCGCTACCCCCGATGACGCCGCCTTGCGCCGCTGGTGCGAACTTGCCCTGCGCCAGCGCAGCGCCGACTCGGAAATGACCATTCGCCTGGTCGACGAAGCCGAAGGTCGCGAGCTGAACCACACCTATCGGCACAAGGACTACGCAACCAACGTGCTGTCCTTCCCCGCCGACGTGCCCGACGAGCTGCTCGACATCCCGCTGCTGGGCGACCTGGTGATCTGCGTGCCGGTGGTCGAGCGCGAGGCCGCCGAACAGGGCAAGGCCCTGGAGGCGCACTGGGCGCACCTGGTCATCCACGGCTGCCTGCACCTGCTCGGCTACGACCACATCGAAGAGGATGAAGCCGAGGAAATGGAAGCGCTGGAACGGCAATTGCTGGCGGAACTGGGTCATCCGGACCCTTACGCCGACGACGAAACCGAAACAATCACACACTGATACTGCAAGGATCACGAGTAACCGCCATGAGCGAAGACCGATCGAGCAACGGGCAGAAGTCCTGGCTGGGTAAACTGACCCAGGCTTTTGCCCATGAGCCGAAAAACCGCCAGGAGCTCCTCGAGCTGCTGCGCGAAGCCCATCAGAACAAGCTGCTCGACAGCGAAGCGCTGACCATCGTCGAAGGCGCCATTCAGGTCGCCGACCTGCAGGTGCGCGACATCATGGTGCCGCGCTCGCAGATGATCAGCATCAAGGCCAGCCAGTCGCCGCGCGAGTTCCTGCCGGCGGTGATCGACGCCGCGCACTCGCGCTACCCGGTGATCGGCGAGAGCCATGACGATGTGCTCGGCATCCTGCTCGCCAAGGACCTGCTGCCGCTGATCCTCAAGGAGAACGGCGACAGCTTCAACATCAAGGACCTGCTGCGCCCGGCCACCTTCGTGCCCGAGTCCAAGCGTCTGAACGTGCTGCTGCGCGAGTTCCGCGCCAACCACAACCACATGGCCATCGTCATCGACGAGTACGGCGGCGTGGCGGGCCTGGTGACCATCGAGGACGTGCTCGAGCAGATCGTCGGTGATATCGAGGACGAGCACGATGTCGAGGAAGACAGCTACATCAAGCCGCTGCCCAGCGGCGACTTCCTGGTCAAGGCGCTGACGCCGATCGAGAACTTCAACGGGTTCTTCGACAGCGAATTCTCCGATGACGAGTTCGACACCGTCGGCGGTTTGGTGATGAGCGCTTTCGGCCATCTGCCCAAGCGCAATGAAACCACCGAGATCGGCGGCTACCGCTTCCGTATTCTCAACGCAGACAGCCGGCGGGTACACCTGCTGCGCCTGACCCCGATCAACCGTTAAGGACGAAAATGCGCTGGATCACCCGCCCCGGCTGGCCCGGTAACCTGCTGGCCATGGCGGCCGGCGCTTCCACCCTGCTGGCCCTGGCACCGTTCGACGTCTGGCCGCTGGCCATCCTCTCCATCGCCCTGTTCTACGCCGGCCTGCGCGAAATGACGCCGCGCCAGGCCTTGGGCCGTGGCTGGTGCTTCGGCTTCGGCCTCTACGGCGCCGGCACCTGGTGGATCTACGTCAGCATGAACACCTACGGGGGCGCCTCGCCACTGCTGGCGATCGCCCTGCTGCTGGCGTTCTTCGCCTGCCTGGCGTTCTTCTTCGCCTTGCCCGCCTGGCTCTGGGCGCGCTGGCTGCGCCGCGACGAGGCGCCACTGGCCGATGCCCTGTGCTTCGCCGCCCTGTGGTTGCTGCAGGAGGCCTTCCGTGGCTGGTTCCTCACCGGCTTTCCCTGGCTGTACGCTGGCTACAGCCAGCTCGACGGTCCACTCGCCGGCCTCGCCCCGTTGGGCGGCGTCTGGCTGGTGTCCTTCGTCCTGGCCTTGAGCGCCGCCTTGCTGTGCAACCTGTACCGCCTGCGTGAACGCCGTTCGTTCCTGGCGGTCGGCGCGGTGTTGCTGGTGGCGCCGTGGATCCTCGGCCTGGCCCTCAAGGACCATGCCTGGACCCAGCCGGTGGGCGATCCGCTGAAGGTCGCCGCCCTGCAGGGCAATGTCGAGCAAGACTTGAAATGGGACCCGGCGCACGTCAATGCGCAACTGGCGCTGTACCGCGACATGAGCTTCAGCTCGAAACCCGTCGACCTGCTGGTCTGGCCGGAAACCGCCGTGCCGGTGCTCAAGGACCAGGCCCAGGGCTACATCGACATGATGGGCAGCTTTGCCGCCGAACGGCACTCGGCGCTGATCACCGGGGTACCGGTGCGGCAGATGGTCCGCCATCAGCGCCGCTACTTCAACGGCGTCACCGTGACCGGCGAAGGCGACGGCACCTACCTCAAGCAGAAACTTGTGCCGTTCGGTGAGTACGTGCCACTGCAGGACATGCTGCGCGGCCTGATCGAGTTCTTCAACCTGCCGATGTCGGACTTCGCCCGCGGCCCCGAGGACCAGCCCCTGCTGCAGGCCAAGGGTTACCAGGTCGCCCCGTACATCTGCTACGAAGTGGTCTATCCCGAGTTCGCCGCCAGCCTTGCCGCACGCAGCGACCTGTTGCTGACCATCAGCAACGACACCTGGTTCGGTACATCGATCGGCCCGCTGCAGCACCTACAGATGGCCCAGATGCGTGCCTTGGAGGCCGGTCGCTGGATGATCCGCGCCACCAACAACGGCGTGACGGCACTGATCGACCCGTTCGGCAGGATCACCGCGCAAATCCCGCAGTTCCAGCGGGGCGTGCTGTACGGCGAAGTGGTGCCGATGCAACAGCTGACGCCCTACCTGCAATGGCGCTCGTGGCCGCTGGCGATCGTCTGCGTGCTATTGCTGGGTTGGGCGCTGCTGGCCGGGCGGATTGCCAAGACAGTCTGATCGACGCCCCCCTGTAGGAGCGGCCTTGTGTCGCGAAAGGGCTGCGAAGCAGCCCCAGCGGTCTTTGCGTCGACAATGAGATCCTGGGGCCGCCTTGCGGCCCTTTCGCGACACAAGGCCGCTCAGAGGGTGTGTACACTGGACATCAGTAGAACAACCGATACCCCAGCAACCCCACCGCCTCGTTCAGCAACTGCCCGCTCTGCCACATGGCCCGGCTTTCCGGCAGCAACCCGGCGAACGGTCGCGCATGATCGCGCCCGAGGAAGCCCACCGGCGCCGACACCACCTCGAACCCGGCCCGCTCGAAGCTCCAGCGCGAACGCTGCATGTGCCAGGCCTGGGTCACCACCACCACGCGCCTGATGCCCAGTGGCTGCAACACCTTGGCGCTGAACTCGGCGTTTTCCCAGGTGGTACGGCTAGCCTCCTCCTTCCAGGTGACCTTCACAGCAAAGTCGGCCAGCAGCCGGTCAGCCATCAGCTGAGCTTCACTGGGCGGCGTGCCATAGTGCAAGCCACCGCTGGTCAGCACCGGCAACCCCGAGGCCTTGGCCAGCTGGGCGGCATAGCGCATGCGCTCCAGCGCGATGTAGGTCGGCTGGTCGGTGCCTTCCCACGCTGGATCACCGCGCTCGCGCCCGGCCCCCAGGATCACGATGGCATCGGCCCTGGTCGCCAGACTCGACCATTCATCGGCCCTCAACGCTGGCTCTGTTTCAAGGGCCCGGGCAACCTGCTCGACAGTCAACGGCAGGCTCATCAACCACAAGCCCCCCAAGCCCAGGGCAAAACAGGCCGCCGCCAGACGCGGACGGCGACGGCGCCACCACCAGGCAGCCAGCAACAGCAGGAACAGGATGCCGGGCGGCATCAGCCATTGTTTGATGAAAAAGCGCAGCGGCATCACACACCTCCATGGAAGGCGTGCAGCCTAAGAGGATCGGCACCGGGCCTCAAGGGCAACCGGCGCCGATCGATGCATGCATTGCGTAAAACCGGCGCGTCGATCCGCGCCTGCAACCCTGAACGGCTATCGGAACGGCAACGTCCTGGAGCTGGCTGGAGCGCCGGAGCGCTTGCGGTCCTTGAGCCAGACGATCCTGGCCGAGGAAGGCTCCGGTTGCGGGTAGGCACCGGCACTGGCAAAACGGCTCTCCGGAAGGGTTTCCAGATAGGCCTTGATGACCTCGAACTCGGCATGACTCAGGCCACGCAACTCCAGTTCGGCAGGCATCTCGTCGCGCAATCGCACCGAGGTCCTGGCCACTTCCAGTGCCAGGCCAAGGCGGTCGATCAGGCGTTCATATAGCTCCGGCTTGTTTGCGGTTAGTTGCGACTCTCCCATCCGTTCACCTCATTGAAGGTAAGAATATCTCCCCCCACAGATGAGCTTAGCGTCACTCGCAAAAGCGACCGGGCGCCGCGACCAACGGCCCGGGCGACGGGCAATGCAATCAGGGTTTCCCACGACGCGCGGCGCTCATGTATGCTACGGCGTTCACTCTCATAAGATACCGGAGTGCCGGACGCAGCGAGGTCGAGCTGCCTGGAACATGTCTCTTATTCCTCTCAATACAAAGTAGCCATGCACGAACAATACACGCCCCGTGATGTAGAAGCCGCCGCCCAGAATGCCTGGGACGAGCAACAATCGTTCGCTGTCACCGAACAGCCAGGCAAAGACACGTACTACTGCCTATCGATGTTCCCGTACCCGAGCGGCAAGCTACACATGGGCCACGTGCGCAACTACACCATCGGTGACGTGATCGCCCGCTACCAGCGCATGCTGGGCAAGAACGTCCTGCAACCGATGGGCTGGGACGCTTTCGGCATGCCGGCGGAAAACGCCGCGATGAAGAACAACGTCGCCCCGGCCAAGTGGACCTACGAGAACATCGACTACATGAAGACCCAGCTCAAGAGCCTGGGTCTGGCCATCGACTGGTCGCGTGAAGTCACCACCTGCAAGCCGGACTACTACCGCTGGGAGCAGTGGCTGTTCACCCGCCTGTTCGAGAAGGGCATCATCTACCGCAAGAACGGCACCGTGAACTGGGACCCGGCGGACCAGACCGTACTGGCCAACGAGCAGGTCATCGACGGCCGTGGTTGGCGTTCGGGCGCGCTGATCGAGAAGCGCGAAATCCCGATGTACTACTTCCGCATCACCGACTACGCCGACGAGTTGCTGGAAAGCCTCAATGAGCTGCCGGGCTGGCCCGAGCAGGTCAAGACCATGCAGCGCAACTGGATCGGCAAGTCCCGCGGCATGGAGGTGCAGTTCCCGTACGACCAGGCCAGCATCGGTCACCCGGGCACCCTGAAGGTCTTCACCACCCGCCCAGACACCCTGATGGGCGCGACCTACGTGGCCGTCGCCGCCGAACACCCGCTGGCCACCCAGGCCGCCCAGGGCAACCCGGCGCTGCAGGCGTTCATCGACGAGTGCAAGAGCGGCAGCGTCGCCGAGGCCGACATGGCCACGCAGGAGAAGAAAGGCATGGCCACTTCCCTGTTCGTCGAGCACCCGCTGACCGGCGAAAAACTGCCGGTGTGGGTCGCCAACTACGTATTGATGCACTACGGCGACGGCGCGGTCATGGCCGTGCCGGCCCATGACGAGCGCGACTTCGAGTTCGCCCACAAGTACAACCTGCCGGTCAAGGCAGTGGTGCGCACCAGCGTCGGCGACGAAGTCGGCAGCGAGTGGCTGGCCGCCTACGGCGAGCATGGCCAGCTGATCAACTCCGGCGAGTTCGACGGCCTGGACTTCCAGGGCGCCTTCGACGCCATCGAGGCCGCGCTGATCCGCAAGGACCTGGGCAAGTCGCGCACCCAGTTCCGCCTGCGCGACTGGGGCATCAGCCGCCAGCGCTACTGGGGCTGCCCGATCCCGATCATCCACTGCCCGTCCTGCGGCGACGTACCTGTGCCGGAAGACCAGCTGCCCGTCACCCTGCCGGAAAACGTTGTCCCAGACGGCGCCGGCTCGCCGCTGGCGCGTATGCCCGAATTCTATGAGTGCACCTGCCCGAAATGCGGCACCGCGGCCAAGCGCGAAACCGACACCATGGACACCTTCGTGGAGTCGTCCTGGTACTTCGCCCGCTACGCCTCGCCGAACTACGACAAGGGCCTGGTCGACCCCAAAGCCGCCAACCACTGGCTGCCGGTGGACCAGTATATCGGCGGGATCGAACACGCAATCCTGCACCTGCTGTACGCACGCTTCTTCCACAAGCTGATGCGCGACGAAGGCCTGGTGACCTCCAACGAGCCGTTCAAGAACCTGCTGACCCAGGGCATGGTCGTCGCCGAAACCTACTACCGTGTCGCCAGCAACGGTGGCAAGGACTGGTTCAACCCGGCCGACGTCGAGGTCGAGCGTGACGCCAAGGCCAAGATCATCGGCGCGCGCCTGAAGACCGACGGCCTGCCGGTGGAAATCGGCGGCACCGAGAAGATGTCGAAGTCGAAGAACAACGGCGTCGACCCGCAATCGATGATCGAGCAGTACGGCGCCGATACCTGCCGCCTGTTCATGATGTTCGCCTCGCCGCCCGACATGAGCCTGGAGTGGTCCGACTCCGGCGTCGAGGGTGCCAGCCGCTTCCTGCGCCGCGTCTGGCGCCTGGCCCAGGCCCATGTGGCCCAGGGCCTGCCGGGCCCGCTGGACATCGCCGCCCTGAGCGACGAGCAGAAGGTCATCCGCCGCGCCATCCACGCCGCCATCAAGCAAGCCAGCACCGACGTGGGCCAGTACCACAAGTTCAATACCGCCATCGCCCAGGTGATGACCGTGATGAACGTGCTGGAAAAGGCCCCACAGGCCACCGCCCAGGACCGCGCGCTGCTGCACGAAGGCCTCGAGGCCGTCACCCTGCTGCTGGCACCGATCACCCCGCACATCTCCCACGAGCTGTGGAAGGCGCTGGGCCATGATCAGGCGGCGATCGACGCGGCCTGGCCGACCGTCGACGAAAGCGCCCTGGTGCAGGACACCGTGACCCTGGTGGTGCAGGTCAACGGCAAGCTGCGTGGCCAGGTCGAAATGCCGGCCGCCGCCAGCCGCGAGGACATCGAAGCCGCCGCCCGCAGCAACGAGAACGTCCTGCGCTTCACCGACGGCCTGACCATCCGCAAGGTCATCGTCGTACCGGGCAAACTGGTCAACATCGTCGCCAACTGATGGCAACGCCCGCCTGCACACCCTGCAGGCGGGCGTAATCGGTCCACGAGGGAGCTACACACATGATCAAACGCAATCTGCTGGTAATGGGCCTGGCTGTCCTGCTCAGCGCCTGCGGTTTCCAGCTGCGCGGCACAGGCACCACCGAGCTGACCATCAAGGAACTGGACCTCAGCGCACGCAACGCCTATGGCGAAACCGTCACCCAACTGCGCCGCACGCTGCAGAACAGCGGCGTGAAGGTCTACGCCGGTGCACCATACAAGCTCGTGCTTACCAATGAGCAGGAGACCCAGCGCGCTGCGACCTACACGGGCGGTAACCGCTCGGCCGAATACGAGCTGACCACCGTGCTGAACTATGTGGTCGAAGGCCAGAACGACACCGTGCTGCTGGAAGACAAGCTGCAAGTGCAAAAGTACTACGTGTATGACGGCAACAACATCAACGGCTCAGGCCAGGAGGCAGCGCAGGTCCGCCAGGAAATGCGTCGCGACCTGGTGCAGGGCATGATGGTTCGCCTGCAGCAGCTTACCCCGGCACGTCTGGACGACCTTCAGCGCAAGGCTGACGAGCGCGCCAAAGCCGAGGCACGCGCCCTGCAGGAAGCCCAGCGTATCCAGGACGAGACACCTCAGCAATCGCCACTGGAAGTCCCGGCTCCCTGAGCCTGAACGGGGCACCTGAGGTGCCCCGCCTCTCCCCATGAAGCTCACGCCCGCCCAACTCAACAAACACCTGCAAGGCCCGTTGGCACCTGTCTATATCGTCAGCGGCGACGATCCGCTGCTGTGCCAGGAAGCCGCCGACGCCATCCGCAGCGCCGCGCGCCAGCAGGGCTATGACGAACGCCAGGTGTTCAGCGCCGACGCCAATTTCGACTGGGGCAACCTGCTGCTGGCCGGCGCCAGCCTGTCGCTCTTTGCCCAGCGCCGATTGCTGGAACTGCGCCTGCCCTCGGGCAAGCCCGGCGACAAGGGCGCCGCCGCGCTAATGGAATACTGCGCCAATCCGGCCGAAGACACACTGCTGCTGATCAGCCTGCCCAAGCTCGACGGCAGCGCGCAGAAGACCAAGTGGGGCAAGGCGCTGATCGAAGGCGCGCACTGTCAGTTCATACAGATCTGGCCGGTGGACGCCCAGCAGTTACCGCAGTGGATCAACCAGCGCCTGTCACAGGCCGGCCTGTCAGCCCAGCGTGATGCTGTCGACCTGATTGCCGCTCGGGTCGAGGGCAACCTGCTGGCGGCCGCCCAGGAGATCGAAAAGCTCAAGCTGCTGGCCGAAGGCAACCAGATCACCGTGGAGACCGTCCAGGCCGCCGTCGCCGACAGTGCCCGTTTTGATGTCTTCGGTCTGGTTGACGCCATTCTCAACGGCGAGGCGGCCCATGCCTTGCGCATGCTCGAAGGGTTGCGCGGCGAAGGCGTGGAGCCGCCGGTGATTCTCTGGGCCCTGGCCCGCGAGCTGCGCCTGCTGGCGGGGCTTGCACAGCAGTTCAGCCAGGGCGTACCGCTGGACAAGGCATTCAGCCAGGCCCGCCCGCCGGTGTGGGACAAACGTCGTCCGTTGGTGAGCAAGGCCTTGCAGCGCCTCTCCGCGCAGCGCTGGGCCATGCTGCTGCAGGATGCCCAGCGTATCGATGCGCAGATTAAGGGACAGGCCGAGGGCTCGCCGTGGACCAGCCTGGCTCGCTTGTCCCTGCTCATGGCCGGACAGCGCTTGGCACTGCCTGCCGAATAAAGCGCATCGCGGGCAGTCCGCCGCCATAAACACAATCAATTGGCTCACGTAGCGCGACAGGCCTAAAGTGCGCCCGCCATCCACCCAGACCGGGAACCCGCCATGAGCAAGAAGCCGAAAAAGCACGGCCCCAACAAGGCCAAGTCCATCGTCGCCCAACCGCTGTTCCGCTGCCGCCAGGAACGGCCGGAAAAAGGCAAAGGCAGCTACCGCCGCGAAGCCTTCCAATCGAGAGATTGGGAGGCTTCCTGCTTTATGGCGGCATGAAAGGCATGAAATGCGCAGGCATGGTATGGTCGGCACCTGACCTGCAATTCTGGATCCGTGCATGCCCTCTCGTCTCACTCTCCGCTGGCAACCCCGCCAGCTGATCGCGGCCACAAGCTTCATCCTGCTCGTCGCCTGCGCCGAGAAACCCACCGCCGCCGACGCCCTGCCGCTGGCGCCCGCCCAGCCCGCTCCCGTCGTCACCCTGCCCGGCACCGCGCCCGAGGCAAGCAGTGAAATCCAGCCCCTGCAGACCTTCGCCCAATGGCAGGCCGGCTTCCGCCAGCAAGCCCTGCAGGCCGGTATCAGTGCCAACCTGTTCGACCGCGCCTTCCTCGGCGTCACCCCGGACATGGACGTGATCAAGGCCGACCGCAGCCAGCCCGAGTTCACCCGCCCGGTCTGGGAATACCTGGACGGCGCCCTGTCGCCACTGCGCGTGCGCAACGGCAAGAAACTGCTCGAGCAAAATGCCGAGCTGCTGGCCCGCATCGAGCAGCGCTACGGTGTCGATCGCCAGGTCCTGGTCTCGGTATGGGGCATGGAAAGCAACTTCGGCCAGTTCCAGGGCAGCAAGTCGGTGATCCGCTCACTGGCCACCCTGGCCTATGAGGGCCGCCGCCCACAGTTCGCCCAGGACCAGCTGATCGCCGCCCTGCAGATCCTGCAGAACGGCGACATCCAGCCCGACGCGATGCGCGGCTCCTGGGCCGGCGCCATGGGTCAGACCCAGTTCATCCCGACCACCTATCTTACCCACGCGGTGGACTTCGACGGTGACGGCCGCCGCGACATCTGGAACAGCACCGCCGACGCCCTGGCATCCACCGCGCACTACCTGCAGGCGTCCGGCTGGAAGCGTGGCCAGCCTTGGGGCTTCGAAGTGCAGGTGCCCGCCGGCTTCGACTACTGGCTGGCCGATGGCAGCCAGCGCAAGAGTGTCAGCGAATGGCTGCAGCTGGGCGTGAAACTGCCTGCCGGTACCACGCTGCCCGCCGGCAGCAGCCAGCTGTCCGCCGCCCTGCTGCTGCCTGCGGGCGCCCGTGGGCCGGCGTTCCTGGTGCTGGACAACTTCCGCGCCATCCTCAAGTACAACAATTCGTCGTCCTACGCGCTGGCGGTCAGCCTGCTGGGAGATCGCTTCTACGGGTGGGGGTTCATTGCCGGCAGCTGGCCGAAAGAAGACCTGCCATTGAGCCGCAGCGAACGAATCGAGCTGCAGACCTTGCTCAATGCCAAGGGGCATGAAGCAGGCAATCCGGATGGGATCATCGGCGCCAATACCCGCAAGGCGATCCGCACTGCCCAGCAGGCGCAGGGTTGGCCAGCGGATGGGTATCCGACGCACAAGCTGCTCGATAGCCTGCGTCGCTAGAGGAACGCGGGGGCGCTCTGCGCCCCATTCGCGGTACAGACCGAATTGGGCTGCCAAGCAGCCCAAGCGATCTCAACCCCTGAACAGATCCTGCAACAGCACCAGACTCTGCTCTTCGGCATCCAGCCGCACTTTTGCACCCAACGGCAAGCACACATTCGGATCACAGTGCCCACTGCGCCACCCGGCCAGCACCGGCACCCCGAGCGGACCGAAGATATCCAACAGCAGCGGCGTCAACGCCGCCACCGTGATCCCGGCAAAGTCCCCCACCAGCACTCCTCGCACCCCTTCCAGCTTGCCGGCCAGGCGCAGCTGGGTCAGTAGCCGGTCGACACGGTAGAGCGGCTCGTTGACGTCCTCGATAAACAGGATGCTGTCCTGGGTATCGACTTGCGCCAGCGTCCCCAGCGTGGCACCGAGCAGCGACAGGTTGCCACCCACCAGACGCCCGCTGGCAGCCCCGGGCACCACGCTGGTGAGCGGGAACTCGACAGGATGGCCAATAGCATCGCCCGCCCCCAGACGCCCCCGCAATTGCCCGAACAGTGAGCTGACGGTCGGCTCAAGCTTGCCCCCCAGCAGGTCGGCATTTAGCATGGCGCCATGGAAGGCCAGCATCCCGGCATGTCGGTTGAGCGCCGAATGCAGGGCGGTGATGTCGCTGTAACCTACCAACGGCTTGGGATGGCGACGGATCAGTTCGAAGTCGATGCGGTCCAGCAGGCGCATGCTGCCGTAACCGCCGCGCATGCACAGGATGGCGTCGATATCCGGGGCACTGAACGCATCGTGCAGGTCGCGCAGGCGCTGCTCGTCGCCGCCGGCAAGGTAACCGTCCGCCTGCAGCACTCCAGGGTAGATGCGGCATTGCTGACCACGCTCTTCGAACCATTGACGGGCCTTGTCGGTATCCAGCCGCGCCGGCCCAGCCGGTGCGACGATGGCGAAGCAGGCGTTGTCAGGCAAGGCCTTGGGCAACAGGTATTCAGCAGTTTCCAGGCAGTTCATCGCGCCACTCCTTGCAGCTTGTCGCTTGAAACAGATCGCTCAAAAACAAAAATGCCGATGCCGCCTTCCGGCGCGCATCGGCATGTCCCGCTCAAGCCCGGTTCAGAGCTTGATCTTGGCTTCGTGGGCCTGCTGATCGGCGTGGTACGACGAGCGCACCAGCGGGCCGGAGGCGACGTTCTTGAAGCCCATCTTGTAACCTTCCTCGGCGAACCAGGCGAAGGTGTCCGGGTGCACGAAGCGCTGTACCGGCAGGTGGTTGCGCGACGGCTGCAGGTACTGGCCGAGGGTCAGCATGTCGATGTCGTGCTCGCGCATCCGGTGCATGACCTCGATCACCTCGTCGTCGGTCTCGCCCAGGCCCAGCATCAGGCCGGACTTGGTCGGCACGTGCGGGACCATCTGCTTGAACTTCTGCAGCAGGTCCAGCGACCAGTCGTAGTCCGAGCCAGGACGCGCGGCCTTGTACAGGCGCGGCACGGTCTCGAGGTTGTGGTTGAACACGTCCGGCGGGGTCTGCGCGGTGATTTCCAGCGCCACGTCCATGCGCCCACGGTAGTCCGGTACCAGGGTTTCCAGCTGGACGCCCGGCGACAGCGCACGGATTTCGCGGATGCAGTCGGCGAAGTGCTGGGCACCGCCGTCACGCAGGTCGTCGCGGTCCACCGAGGTGATCACCACGTACTTCAGACGCAAGTCGGCGATGGCGATGGCCAGGTTCTTCGGCTCGTCCAGGTCCAGGGGCTTCGGACGGCCGTGGCCAACGTCGCAGAACGGGCAGCGGCGGGTGCAGATGTCGCCCATGATCATGAAGGTCGCGGTGCCGCCGGAGAAGCACTCGCCCAGGTTCGGGCAGGAGGCCTCTTCGCACACGCTGTGCAGCTTGTGCTTGCGCAGCAGTTGCTTGATGCGGTCGACCTCCGGCGAAACCGGGATGCGTACGCGAATCCAGTCGGGCTTTTTCGGCAGCTCTTCGGTGGGGATGATTTTCACCGGGATGCGCGCCACCTTCTCGGCGCCGCGCAGTTTCACGCCGGCCTCGACTTTTTTGGGCGCAGGGCGCGGAGTCACGTCTTGCGTGGGGATCAGGTTCGGCACGGCTTCTTGCACAGTTGTCATAATCAGTCGATTCCGCCCGTGAGGGTCGTCTGCTCAGCATAGTCGAGGTGCCTGACCAGCTGTCCGCGCAGCCTTGTCCTGACCTCGTCGAGTTCGATCGGGCCTGCCAGGTCACGCAGCTGGGTCATGGCCAGCCCCGCATACCCACAGGGGTTGATTCGGCGGAATGGCGCAAGGTCCATGTCCACGTTCAGGGCAAGGCCGTGGAAGGAACGACCGTTGCGAATTCGAAGGCCAAGGGACGCGATCTTCGCGCCATCGACGTAGACGCCCGGGGCATCGGGCTTGGCCGCGGCCTGCACACCGTAGCTGGCGAGCAGGTCGATGAGCGTCTGCTCGATGCGGCTGACCAGCTCGCGCACGCCGATGCTCAGGCGCCGCACATCCAACAGCAGGTAGGCCACCAGTTGGCCGGGGCCGTGGTAGGTGACCTGGCCGCCGCGGTCAGTCTGCACCACCGGGATTTCCCCCGGGATCAGCAGGTGCTCGGCCTTGCCGGCCTGGCCCTGGGTGAATACCGGCGGGTGCTCGACCAGCCAGACTTCGTCCTGGCTGTCCGGGCCGCGTTGCTCGGTAAAGCGGCGCATGGCCTCCAGCACCGGTTCATAGGGCTGCAGGCCAAGATCGCGAATACCGAGCACACCGGACATCACAGCACCATTTTCACGATGCCGGTGGCACGCAGGGCACTGTTGATGTCGTGCAGCTGGTTCTCGCTCTCGGCAACGATATGCAGTTGTACCGTGGTGTACTTGCCTTCCTTGCTCTGGCGCTCGGCCAGGGTCGACAGGTCGACCTTGGCGTGCTTGCTGAGGATCTCGATCACGGTGTCGCGGAAACCGACAACGGTGTCGCCGATCACCTTGATCGGGTAGTCCTCGCAGGGGAATTCGATCTTGTGCGACTTGACGTCTTCTTCGCTCATGGCGGAAACGGCCTCGTAAGCCGTGGCAGCAACATCGCCCCCGCCTGGTTCAAGGGGGCGTGCAGGTCACGTATCAGTTGAACAAACCGTAGAAGAACAGGCGGATGCTATCCCACATACGGCCGAAGAAACCAGCTTCCTCCACGCCGTCGAGGGCGATGAGGTCAGCGCTGTGAACCACTTTCTCGTCCAGTTTGACTTCCACTTTGCCGATCACGTCACCTTTGGCGATTGGAGCGGTCAGTTGCGGATTCATGGTCATCGAAGCCTGGAGGCGTTTCAATTGGCCTTTAGGCATGGTCATGGTCAGGTCGTTGGCCAGGCCGGCTTTCACCTGATTGGTCGCGCCTTTCCATACCTGGGCCTGGGTCAGCTCGGTACCTTTCTGGTAGAAGGTCTGGGTTTCGAAGAAGCGGAAACCGTAGGTCAGCAGCTTCTGGGTCTCGGCGGCGCGGGACTGCTCGCTGTTGGTGCCGAACACCACGGCGATCAGGCGCTGGCCGTCACGCACGGCCGAGGCGACCATGCAGTAGCCGGCTTCGTCGGTGTGGCCAGTCTTCAGGCCATCGACGGTCTTGTCGCGCCACAGCAGCAGGTTGCGGTTAGGCTGCTTGATGTTGTTCCAGAAGAACTCTTTCTGCGAGTAGATGGCGTAGTGCGCCGGATCTTCGTTGATGATCGCGCGCGCCAGCAGGGCCATGTCGTGGGCCGAGGAGTAGTGCTCCGGGTTCGGCAGGCCGGTCGGGTTCATGAAGTGGCTGTTGGCCATGCCCAGGTCGGCGGCGGTCTTGTTCATCATGTCGGCGAAGGCGTCTTCGCTGCCGGCGATGTGCTCGGACAGGGCGACCGAGGCATCGTTGCCAGACTGGATGATGATGCCGTGCAGCAGGTCGCTGACGGTCACCTGGCTGCCGACCTTGATGAACATGCGCGAACCGCCGGTACGCCAGGCGTTCTCGCTGACGGTCACCGGGTCGTTCTCGCCGATCTGACCGCGACGGATGTCGAGGGTGGCGATGTAGGCGGTCATCAGCTTGGTCAGGCTGGCCGGCGGCAGGCGTTCGTCACCGTTGTTCTCGACCAGCACGTTGCCGCTGGACGCGTCCATCAGTACATAGGACTTGGCGGCCAGTTGCGGTGGTGCCGGCATCATCTGCTCCGCTGCGAACGCAGCGGGCATGATCATCAGCAGAACGGGCAGGCAAAGTCGTTTGGCAAGGTTGGTGATGTTCATCCGTCTCTCGTAAATCGCTAATGGTCTGATGTTCCGTGGGCAAGTTCGTTTGCCCAGCGCCCCGTCAGTCTAGTTTTATGGCCGATGGCCTGGCCCGACAGTGCGACGTAATGCCGCTGCGGGCAAAAGCGGGCATTGTACATGTCATTGCCCGGCAATTCATGAACAAACCGACAGGTCGGCGTGTCGATTCATCGCGGGGCAAGCCCGCTCCCACGCCATCTGCAAGGCGGAACGTGGGAGCGGGCTTGCCCCGCGATTGGTCTCAATCAGTGACGACCTTGGCCTGGCCGAGATTGGCCAGGCGAATGCTGTCCTGCGCCTGCTGGATCTCACCCTGGCTGTTGATCGGCCCCAGGCGCACCCGGTGCAAGGTCTGCTGGTTGCGCACCACCGAGCTGATGAACACCGGTGCGCTGACCATGGTGCTCAGCTTCGAGCGCAGCAACTCGGCAGCATCCGGGTTGGCAAACGCGCCCACTTGCAGGATGCTGCCACCGCTGGCGTTCGGCACGTTGTTGCCACCCACCTGCACCGGCACCACCGGCGCCGCGTGCTGTTGCGGCGGCGGGGTCCACTGCTCGACCCGACCGGTGCTGGCAGGAAGCGGCTGGGCCTGGGCCACCTGCGGCTCCTTGAGCACCATCGGCGGCTGCTGGCCACGCTGGGCCCACCATTGCTGCGGATCGATGCCTTCGACGCGTACATGGGCAGTGCCGATCTCGGCATAGCCGAGCTTCTTGGCCGCGGCGTAGGACAGGTCGATGATGCGGTCGGAGTAGAACGGGCCACGGTCATTGACCCGCAGGATCACGCTACGGCCGTTGGCCAGGTTGGTCACCCGCACGTAGGCCGGCAGCGGCAGGGTCTTGTGCGCCGCGCTCATGCCATACAGGTCGTACAGCTCACCGTTGGCGGTGTTCTGCCCATGGAACTTGGTGCCGTACCAGGAGGCAGTACCCTCGGCGCGGTAGTTGCGCGAGTCCTGCATCGGGTAGTAGGTCTTGCCCAGCACCGTGTAGGGGTTGGCCTTGTAGTTGCCGGTATGCACGGTCGGCGTGGCGTCGGGGATCTTGTTCACGTCCACATCCCACCAAGGCGCGCCGTCCTTGTGCGCGCGGTTGATGTCCAGGCCCGGCTGCGCACGCACGGTGTTGCCGCTCTGCGGGGTGGAGGGCCGGCTCGACGAGCAACTGGCCAGTACCAGGCCGACGGCGACGCAGGTGAGCAGTTTTGCGGTATTGACGGTGAAGAGTTCGCGCATTTACTTGACGCCCCGTGCCAGAACCAGCTGTTCCGAAAGCTGATGCACCGCCATGGCATACATCACGCTGCGGTTGTAGCGAGTGATCGCGTAGAAGTTTTTCAGGCCCATCCAGTACTCGGGGCCATCCGCGCCTTCCAGGCGGAAGGCGGTGACCGGCAGATCATCGCGCAACGCATCATGACCCGACCAGCCCAGCGCCCGCAACTGCGCGACAGTCCTGGTCGGCTCGATGCCGGTGGTCAGGCCTTCGTCGGCCCGCGCGCCGGCCACGTCGGCGCGGCTGACCACAGGCTCCCCGGGCACCCAGCCGTGGCGCTTGAAGTAGCTGGCGACACTGCCGATGGCATCGTCCGGGTTGTTCCAGATATTGATGTGGCCGTCGCCGTCGAAGTCCACGGCATAGGCGCGGAAGCTACTCGGCATGAACTGCGGCAGGCCCATGGCGCCGGCGTAGGAGCCTTTGAGCGTAAGCGGATCGAGCTGTTCCTCGCGGGCCAGCAGGAGGAACTCGCGTAGCTCCTTGCGGAAGAATTCGGCCCGCGGCGGGTAGTCGAAACCGAGCGTGGACAGGGCATCGATGACCCGGTAGTTGCCGGTGTTGCGGCCGAAGAAGGTCTCCACGCCGATGATCGCGACGATGTATTGCGCCGGCACACCGTATTCCTGCTCGGCGCGGGCCAGCACGGCTTCGTGCTGGCGCCAGAAGTCCACACCGCGGGCGATGCGCGCGTCGGTGATGAACATCGGGCGGTACTCCTTCCACGGTTTGACGCGCTCGGCCGGCCGCGAAATCGCGTCGAGGATCGCCTGCTTGCGTTGCACCTCGCGGAACACGCCCATCAGCTGCTCCCCGGCAAAGCCGTAGTCGCGGGTCATCTCGCCAACGAACTCGGCCACCTGCGGCGAGCCATCGTAGTCGCCGGCATTGGCCTGCTGGATTGCGCCGAAAAGCCCCATCGCGCCGAACCACGGCGCCAGGCGGGCAGCCCAGCCACGCACTGCTTGCATGAAATTCTTCACCTTTTTCAAACCTGTGCAATCCACTTGCGGTGCGTATGGATCGACATGAGAACGCCAAACGCTGACAGCAGCGTCACCAACGAAGTTCCGCCATAGCTGATGAAGGGCAGCGGCACGCCCACCACGGGCAGGAGGCCGCTGACCATACCGATATTGACGAACACATAAACAAAGAAGGTCATGGTCAGGCTGCCCGCGAGCAGCTTGCCGAACAGGGTCTGGGCCTGGGCCGTGATCATCAGCCCGCGGCCAATCAGCAGGATGTAGATCAGCAGCAGCAGACAGATGCCGACCAGGCCGAACTCCTCGCCGAGCACGGCGATGATGAAGTCGGTGTGGCTTTCCGGCAGGAAGTCCAGGTGCGACTGGGTGCCCAGCAGCCAGCCCTTGCCAAACACCCCGCCCGAACCGATCGCCGCCTTGGACTGGATGATGTTCCAGCCGGTGCCCAGCGGGTCGCTTTCCGGGTCGAGAAAGGTCAGTACGCGCTGCTTCTGGTAGTCGTGCATGACGAAGAACCACATCGCCACCGCCACCGGCACCGCCGCGGCGATCACGCTGACGATCCAGCGCCAGCGCAGCCCGCCCATGAACAGCACGAAAGCGCCGGAGGCGAGGATCAACAGCGCCGTGCCCAGGTCCGGCTGGCGCACGATGAGGATGAACGGCACGCCAATCAGGACCAGGCTGATCGCCACATGCTTGAGGTGAGGCGGCAAGGTGCGCTTGGACAGGTACCAAGCGATGGTCGCCGGCATGATGATCTTCATGAATTCCGAGGGCTGGAAGCGGATCACCCCAGGAATGTTGATCCAGCGCGTCGCGCCCATGGCGTTGTGGCCCATGACGTCCACCACGACCAGCAGGAACACCCCGGCCAGGTAGGCCAGCGGCACCCAGCGCGCCATGAAGCGCGGCTCGAGCTGGGCGATGATGAACATCGACACCAGGCCGATGCCGAACGAGCTGGCCTGCTTCATCAACAGGTCCCAGTTCTTGCCGCTGGCCGAATACAGCACGAATAGGCTGCCAGCGGCGAGCGTCAGCAGGATGAGCAGCAAGGGGCCGTCGATATGAATGCGCTGCAGGAAGCTGGCGCGCCTGCGCATCACGTCCTCGCTGGAGAGCATGCGGTCGAAGTTGTTCTTCACGGGGCCGATTCCTGGGCGACTGTGGCAGGGGCGAACTCGGGCTTGAGCCGGCCGTTCTCGTCAAGCAGCCAGGCATCCATGACCTGGCGCACCACGGGGGCGGCGACGCCGGAGCCGGACTCGCCGTTCTCGACCATCACCGAGACCACGATCCGCGGATCGTCGGCCGGGGCAAAGGCGACGAACAGCGCATGGTCGCGGTGGCGTTCCTGGAGTTTGTTGCGGTCGTACTTCTCCCCCTGCTTGATCGCCACCACCTGAGCGGTACCGCTCTTGCCGGCGATGCGGTACTGCGAACCAATGGCGGCCTTGCGAGCGGTGCCGCGGGCGCCGTGCATCACCTGCTCCATGCCGTGAGTGACCCTGGCCCAGTCCGACTTGTCGCGCAGGACGATGTTTTCCATGGGGTTCTCGTCCACTGGGGGCTGGCCTTCGATGGTCTTGGCCAGGTGTGGACGGTTCCACACGCCTTTGTTGGCAATCAGCGCGGTGGCCTGGGCCAACTGCAGCGGCGTGGTCTGCATATAGCCCTGGCCGATGCCGAGGATCAGGGTTTCGCCGGGGAACCAGGCTTGGCGGCGGGTGGCGCGCTTCCATTCACGGGAAGGCATCAACCCGGGCGACTCCTCGAACATGTCCAGGGCGACCTTCTGCCCGATACCGAACTTGTTCATGTAGCTGGACAACCGATCGATCCCCATCTTGTGTGCAAGATCGTAGAAGTACGTGTCGTTTGATCGCATGATCGCCACATCCAGATCGACCCAGCCATCGCCGGTGCGGTTCCAGTTGCGGTATTTGTGATCGTAGTTGGGCAGTTGGTAGTAGCCCGGGTCGAACACCCGGCTGCCCGCCGTCACCACGCCGCTGTCCAGACCGGCGATCGCCACCGCCGGCTTGATGGTCGAGCCTGGCGGGTAGAGGCCGCGCAGCACGCGGTTGAACAGTGGCCGGTCGATCGAATCGCGTAGTTCGGCGTAAGCCTTGAAGCCGATGCCGGTGACGAACAGGTTGGGGTCGAAGCTCGGCTGGCTGACCATGGCCAGCACTTCGCCGGTGCGCGGATCGAGGGCGACGATGGCGCCACGGCGCCCGCCCAGAGCCTGCTCGGCAGCCTCCTGCAGCTTGATGTCCAGACTCAGCACGATGTCCTTGCCAGGCTTCGGGTCGGTGCGCTTGAGCACTCGCAGCACGCGGCCACGGGCGTTGGTCTCGACTTCCTCGTAGCCCACCTGGCCATGCAACTCGTCTTCGTAGAAGCGTTCGATGCCGGTCTTGCCGATGTGGTGGGTGCCGCTGTAGTTCACCGGGTCAAGGGTCTTGAGTTCCTTCTCGTTGATCCGTCCGACATAGCCCACCGAATGGGCGAAATGCGCACCCTGGGGATAATGGCGAACCAGTTGCGCCGCCACTTCCACGCCGGGCAAGCGGAACTGGTTGACCGCGATGCGGGCAATCTGCTCCTCGTTCAACTCGAACAGGATCGGCACCGGCTCGAATGGCCGACGCCCCTGTTTCATGCGCTTCTCGAACAGGGCACGGTCGTCGGGGGTGAGTTCGAGCACTTCGACGATCACATCCAGCACGTCTTGCCATTTGCCGGCATTGCCGGCGCGCTCGCGGGTCATCACCAGGCTGAAGCTGGGGCGGTTGTCCGCCACCACCACACCGTTACGGTCGAAAATCAGCCCTCGGGTCGGCGGAATCGGCTGCACATGCACCCGGTTGTTCTCCGAAAGCGTCGAGTGATAGTCGTACTGGATGACCTGCAGGTAATACAGCCGGGCGATCAGCACGCAGACGAGCAGCACCACCGCCACGGCGCCCACGACAACGCGGTTGCGCACCAGGCGGGCGTCTTTCTCGTGGTCCTTGAGGCGGATCTGCTGCGGCATCGGACAGGCTTACAGGTTCATTTGTGGTAGGGATGCCCGGACAACACGGTCCAGGCGCGGTAGATCTGCTCGCCGATGAGTATCCTTACCAATGGGTGCGGCAACGTCAGCGGCGACAGCGACCAGCGCTGTTCGCTGCGCGCGCAGACCTCCGGCGCCAGCCCCTCCGGGCCGCCCACCATCAGGTTGACCGTGCGCGCATCCAGGCGCCAACGGTCCAGCTCGCCCGCCAGTTGCTCGGTGCTCCAGGGCTTGCCATGGACCTCGAGGGTGACGATGCGTTCCCCAGGCTGCACCTTGCTCAGCATCGCCTCGCCCTCCTGACGGATCAGGCGGGCGACATCGGCATTCTTGCCGCGGGTGTTCAGCGGGATTTCCACCAGCTCCAGCGCAAGCTCCGGGGGCAGGCGCTTGGCATACTCATGCCAGCCTTCCTCGACCCACTTGGGCATGCGCGAGCCGACCGCGATCAGACGCAGACGCACGGCGCTTCCTTATTCCCGGTCCTTGAGCTTCTCGGAATACTCGTGGGCGTGTTCCGGGCTGTGGTGCTTGCCATCGGCGGCACGGCTTTGCTCGGCACCCTGCCACAGGCGCTCCAGGTCGTAGAACTGGCGGGCAGCGGCGGTCATCATGTGGACGATGACGTCGTTGAGGTCCAGCAGCACCCAATCACTGTCGCCCTTGCCTTCTTCGCCCAGCGGTTGAGCGCCCTTGGCCTTGACCGCCTCACGGACCTTTTCCGCCATGGCGTTGATCTGGCGGTTGGAGGTACCGGTGGCAATGATCATGTAGTCGGTCAGGCTGTGCTTTTCGCGCACGTCGATGACCTGGATGTCCTGGGCCTTGACGTCTTCCAGCGCGGCCTTGGTCACTGCGACCAGTTCTTCGCCGTAAATTTTCTGCTTGGTCATATAAAACTCGTTCAACTCATTGATTGAGGCACCAGCGGGCGCCGTCAGTTGGACACACGATACAGGTCGTGTGCCTCGATATAGGCCAGTACTGCGTCCGGCACCAGGAACCGCGCCGACTTGCCGCTGGCCAGCAGCTGTCGGATCTGTGTGGCGGACACCGCGAGCGGGGTCTGCCAGACGAACGAAATGTGCCCCGCCGGGCCGGACATGGCGGTGGGATCGCTCTCCGAGCGCGCCGCCAGCAAGTTGCGCAGCGCGTCGGGGGGTTCGACATCGGCATCCGGGCGTTGCAGCACCAGGATGTGACAGTGTTGCAGCAGTTCTTCCCAGCGATGCCAGCTGGGCAGGCCGCAGAACGCGTCCCAACCCAGCACCAGGAACAACTGGTCGTGCGCGTGCAGCTGCGCACGGATCGATTCAAGGGTGTCGATGGTGTACGACGGCTTGTCGCGGGCCAGCTCGCGGTCATCCACGCTCAGGCGCTCGACGCCCTGCACGGCACTACGCACCATGGCCAGGCGGTCCTGGGCCGACACCTGCGGCGTGTCGCGGTGCGGCGGGCGGGCGTTGGGCAGCAGGCGCAGTTCGTCGAGGCGCATGAACTCGGCCACTTCCAGCGCGCTGCGCAGGTGGCCGATATGCACCGGGTCGAAGGTCCCGCCGAGAATGCCGATACGCCGGACTGCCACCGCGTTGCTCAACTCAGCACGACTCCTGGCCGCGCAGCTGGCCGTCACCGATCACCACGTACTTCTCGCAGGTCAGGCCTTCCAGGCCGACCGGGCCGCGGGCGTGCAGCTTGTCGGTGGAGATGCCGATCTCCGCGCCCAGGCCGTACTCGAAGCCGTCGGCGAAGCAGGTCGGGGTGTTGAGCATGACCGATGCCGAGTCGACCTCGGCGATGAAACGCCGGGACTGCCCCTGGTGCTCGGTGATGATCGAGTCGGTGTGGTGCGAACCGTAGTGGTTGATGTGCTCGATGGCCTGCTCCAGACCGTCGACAACGCGGATCGACAGGATCGCGTCGAGGTATTCGGTGTGCCAGTCGTCTTCGCTGGCGGGCTTGGCGTCGATGATCGCCCGGGTGCGCTCGCAGCCGCGCAGCTCGACGCCCTTGTCGTGAAAGCGGCGGGCCATTTCCGGCAGGAAGCGCTCAGCCACGGCCTGGTCAACCAGCAGGGTTTCCATGGCGCCGCAGATGCCGTAGCGGTAGGTCTTGGCGTTGAAAGCCACGCGCCAGGCCTTGTCCAGATCGGCGTGGGCATCGACGAAGACATGGCAGATGCCGTCCAGGTGCTTGATCACTGGCACCCGGGCATCGCGACTGATGCGCTCGATCAGGCCACGACCGCCGCGCGGGACGATCACGTCGACGAACTCCGGCATGCTGATCAGCGCGCCCACGGCCTCACGGTCGGTGGTCTCGACCACCTGCACCACCGCCGGCGGCAGGCCGGCCTCGGCCAGGCCACGCTGGATGCAGGTGGCGATGGCGCGGTTGGAGTGGATGGCCTCGGAGCCGCCACGCAGGATGGTGGCGTTGCCCGACTTCAGGCACAGGCTGGCGGCGTCGATGGTCACGTTGGGGCGCGACTCGTAGATGATGCCGATCACACCCAGCGGCACGCGCATCTTGCCGACCTGGATGCCCGACGGACGGTAGCTCATGTCGCGGATGGCGCCGACCGGGTCCGGCAGGCTGGCCACCTGGCGCAGGCCGGTGATCATGCCGTCGATGCGTGCGGGGGTGAGCGCCAGGCGGTCGAGCAGCGCCGGCTCCAGGCCGTTCTTGCGACCGTTGGCCAAGTCCTGTTCGTTGGCTGCGGTGAGCGCGTCGCGGGCCGCGTCGAGGGCGTCGGCGGCGGCCTGCAGGGCGCGGTTCTTCTGCGCGGTGCTGGCACGGCCGATCACCCGCGAGGCCTCACGGGCGGCGCGACCCAGGCGGGTCATGTAGTCAAGAACGGACTCGGTCATGGGCTCGATGTCTTGGCAAAGGGGAAATCGGCTGATTATAACTGGAGCGCTCGGGTACGCCCAGCGGCGGGTGGCGGATGGTAGAAAATGCTGGAAGGAATGTGTAGGAAAGATGTAACCACCCGTATCGAAAAACACCCCAACCCCAGCAAGGAGAAAGCCGGCGCCCACGCCCTTTGGGGCATGCAGCCCGATGGCGGAAGCGGAAATGCCCTGCCATGGCGTCAATCTGATTCAGCCTCGATTAAGCCATTCATTGCTATCATCGCCGCCTTCACAGCCACGAACCGTGCGTATGTCCGCTCCAGCCCCCTGCCCGGCCCGGGCCTTGCCCGACAGCTTCTTCGACCGCGATGCCCAGACCCTCGCCCGCGAGCTGCTGGGCAAGGTCATCCGCCATCGCCACGGCGATCTCTGGCTGGCGGCGCGGATCATCGAGACCGAGGCCTACTACCTGACCGACAAGGGCAGCCACGCCTCCCTGGGCTTCACCGAGAAGCGCAAGGCGCTGTTCCTCGACGGCGGGCACATCTACATGTACTACGCCCGTGGCGGCGACTCGCTGAACTTCAGCGCCCACGGCCCAGGCAACGCGGTGCTGATCAAGTCCGCCTACCCGTGGACCGACGCCATGTCCGACGCTAACAGCCTGGCCCGGATGCAACTGAACAATCCCGACGCCAGCGGCAACCTGCGCCCTCCCGAGCGTCTGTGCAACGGCCAGACCTTGCTGTGCCGGGCCATGGGCCTGAAGGTGCCGCACTGGGACGCCCGGCGCTTCGACCCCGAGCGCCTGTATGTCGAGGACTGCGCCATACAGGTGCCGAGGGTGATCCAGACCACCCGCCTGGGCATCCCCCACGGCCGCGATGAACACCTGCCCTACCGCTTCGTCGATGCCGACTACGCGCGCTTCTGCACCCGAAACCCGCTGCGCCGCGGCCAGGTCGAAGGGAAAGACTTCTTCATGCTCGAACAAGGAAACTGAACCATGGGCCAATGGCTGGACAGCCTGACCGCCTGGCTTGGCGCCAACCCGCAGTGGCTGGGCCTGGCCATCTTCATCGTGGCCTGCGTTGAATGCCTGGCCATCGCCGGCATCATCGTGCCCGGCACCGTGCTGCTGTTCGCCGTCGCCGTGCTGGCCGGCAGCGGTGCCTTCAGCCTCGGCGAGACGTTGCTGCTGGGCTTCCTCGGCGGCGTGCTGGGCGATGCGATCTCCTACGGCATCGGCAAGTACTTCCACCAGAACATCCGCCGCCTGCCGCTGCTGCGCAGCCACCCGCAGTGGATCGGCAGCGCCGAGGCGTACTTCCAGCGCTACGGCATCGCCAGCCTGCTGGTCGGCCGCTTCATCGGCCCGCTACGGCCGATGCTGCCGATGGTTGCCGGCATGTTCGACATGCCGCTGCCGCGCTTCATCGCCGTGAGCCTGGTGGCCGGCGCCGGCTGGTCGGTGGCCTACCTGCTACCGGGCTGGGCCACCGGCGCGGCCATGCGCCTGCCACTGCCGGAAGGGTTCTGGCTGGACGCCGGAATCGTCGTCGGCACCCTGGCGGTACTGATCGGCCTGAGCCTGAGCACCAGCATCCGCGACCAGCGCCATGGCACACGCCTGATCGCCGCCCTCAGCGGCCTGGCCGTGGCGGCGTTGTTCATCGGCTGGCCATACCTGAACGAGTTCGACCAGGGCGTGATGACCCTGGTCCAGGAACACCGCAGCCAGGTCATCGACGGCGCCGTGGTGCTGATCACCCGCCTGGGCGACTTCCGCACCCAGTTCTTCCTGGGCGGCCTGCTCACCGGCCTGCTGCTGCTGGCCCGGCAATGGCGCCATGCCTTGTTCGCCGGGGCGACGCTGATCGGCACCGCCGCCGCCAATGGCACCTTGAAATGGCTGTTCGCCCGCGCCCGCCCCGAAGTGCTGGTCGATCCGCTGACCAGCTACAGCATGCCCAGCGGCCACAGCTCGGCGTCCTTCGCCTTCTTCCTGGTGCTGGCGGTACTGGCCGGTCGCGGGCAGCCACCGCGCATGCGCCTGACCTGGGTCATGCTGGGCTGCCTGCCGGCACTGGCGATCGCCTTGTCGCGGGTGTACCTCGGGGCGCACTGGCCGACCGACATCCTGGCCGGGGCACTGCTGGCGTGCTGCGTGTGCGCGGCGAGCCTGACCCTGGTACAGCATCGCCAGCCGCTGGTGGCGCTGCCGCAACGGGTGTGGTGGCTGGTGCTGCCGGCCTGCGTCGCGTTGCTGGCGTTCTTTGCCCTGCATGCACTGCCAAAGGCGTTGTTGCGTTACCAGTACTGATGCACTCGCGAGGTGTTGGAGCGGGCTTGGGCAGCTCAGGCGAACAACTCGCCCTGGATCCGCTCGAGCAGCGCCTGGATCGCCTCCAGCCTCAGCTGTGGCGAATCGATGGCCAGCAGGTCGAGCTTGTCCTCTTCCATGAAGGGCAGCAGGTACGCCAGCTGGTTGCCCAGCGACTGGCGCCCGTCCACGTCGCGTGGCATGTCCAGCGCCTCGACCATCGGGTGCTCGCCCAACGCCAGCAGCAAGGCCAGCAGGTCGTCGTCCTGCTCCACCAACGGACTGTCCGGCAGGTCCGCCAGCCATTGCACCTCGGCGAGCATCAGCTGGTCCTTCTGCACCTCGGTCTGCTCGACACGAAACCGCCGCACGCCCTCGACGCGAATACCCAGCAGGCCGTTGTCCTGCTGCACGAAATCGCGGATCAGCGCCTCGCAGCCGAGCGAGGCCACCACCGGCGGTGCCTTGCCCACCTGCTCGCCTTCAAGGATGCACACCACGCCGAAACCGGCACCCTGCTTCATGCAGCGGCCGATCATGTCCAGGTAGCGCGCCTCGAAGATCTGCAGGTCGAGCAGGCAACCGGGGAACAGCACGGTATTGAGGGGAAACAGCGGTAACGTCATCTCGACTCCTCAAGCCACCAGGCTGACCGCCAACGGCAGGAACACCGCCGTGGCCACCCCCATCAGGCTCATCGCCAGCGCGGCGAAGGCGCCGCATTCATCACTTTCCTGCAAGGCCACCGAAGTGCCCACCGCATGGGCGGTCACCCCTAGCGCCATGCCTCGCGCCTCGGGGCTGAGCACGCCGCATCGGGTCAACAGCGCCGGGCCGAAGATCGCACCGATCACCCCGGTGATCAGCACAAACACCGCGGCCAAGGCCGCCACACCGCCGATCTGCTCGGCCACCAGCATGGCGATCGGCGAAGTGACCGATTTCGGCGCCATGGTCATCAGGATCATGTGTTCGGCACCGAACCACCACCCCAGCGCCAGGCACGCCACGGTGGCGAACAGGCCTCCGACTACCAGCGTAGTAAAAGTCGGCCAGAACAGCTGCCGAATGCGCCGCAGGTTGAGGTAGAGCGGTACCGCCAGGGCCACGGTGGCCGGCCCCAGGAGGATGTTCATGATCTCGGTGCTCTTGCGGTATTCGGCGTAGTCGATGCCGCAGGCCAGGAGGATGCCGATCACTACCAGCATCGACACCAGCACCGGTTGCAGGAAGATCCAGCGGGTCTTCTCGTAGCCCGCCAGCACCAGCTGGTAGGCGGCCAACGTGATGCCGATGCCGAACAACGGATGATGGATGACCGCCTCGAGTGCGCCGTGCCAGTCGAGGATCATGGCTGCTCCTCGCGCTTGCCCTGGCGGTGGATCAGCTTCTGCATCAGCACGCCGACGAACACGAGGGTCAGCAGGCAGGAGATCAGCAAGGCCCCGACGATGGCCCAGAAGTCGGCGGCGATGTCCCTGGCGTAGACCATCACCCCCACCGCCGGCGGCACCAGCAGCAGCGGCAGGTAGCGCAACAGGCTGCCAGCGGCCTCGTTGAGCGGCTCGCCAACCTCGCCACGGGTCATCAGGAAGGCCATCAACAACAACAGACCGATGATGGGCCCGGGCAGGATGGGCAGCAACAGGTGGTTGATCGCCGTTCCCAGCAACTGGAACAGCACCAGCCAGGTCAAACCACGCAACAGCATATGGACCTCCCTCAGAGCATGGCGGCCATTATAAGCACGCTAAGCAACTGGCTATAAGGCGATATTCGGCGAAAAGCAGTCAACTTGACTGAAACGGTTCGCCGTGCTGATCTTGCACACTCGTACCAAATGACAATCTGGAGATGTCGCGATGCCCTATGTACCCGTTACAGAGCTTTCGCAGTACGTTGGCAAGGAACTGGGACGTTCCGCCTGGCTGAAGATCGATCAGCAACGCATCAACCTGTTCGCCGAGGCCACTGGCGATTTCCAGTTCATCCATGTCGATCCCGAAAAGGCGAAGAAAACGCCGTTCGGTACCACCATCGCCCATGGTTTCCTCACCCTGTCGCTGATCCCCAAGCTGATGGAAGACATCCTCGTGCTGCCCGAAGGACTGAAGATGGTGGTCAACTACGGCCTGGACAGTGTGCGCTTCATTCAACCGGTGAAGGTCGACAGCCAGGTGCGACTGAAGGTCGACCTGACCGACGCCACCGAGAAGAAACCGGGGCAGTGGCTGCTCAAGGCCACCGTCACCCTCGAGATCGAAGGCGAAGAAAAACCCGCCTACATCGCCGAACCGCTGTCGCTCTGCTTCGTTTGATACGCCCCTGGGGCCGCCACGCGGCCCCGATTCACGCACCCGCGCATTCTGCGGCATACTCGGCGCATCGATTGCCGCGGAACCCGCCATGCGCCCCCTGCTTCCCCTGACCTTGATCCTGTTGCTTGCCGCCTGCGGCGAAGGTGAACCGTTGTCGCCTCCGGACGCCCGGTTGCCCGACGGCGGCCGCTACCGCGGCCAGGTGGTCGATGGGCTGCTGCAAGGCGAGGGACGCATCGACTACCCCAACGGCAGCTGGTATGCCGGCACCTTCAAGGACGGCCAGTGGCATGGCCAAGGCGAATGGCATGGCAGCAACGGCGAGGTCTATCGCGGCCAGTTCAGTGCAGGCCTGTTCCAGGGGCTGGGCGACCTGACCACCCCCGGAAGCCATTATGCAGGCACCTTCAAGCATGGCCGACGCGACGGCGAGGGCACGCTCAAGCAGAACGACCAGACCTACCGCGGCCAGTTCAAGGACGACCAGTACGAAGGCGCCGGCCAACTCGAACTGGCCGACGGCAGCCGCTACCAGGGGCTGTTCGCCAAGGGCAAGCCCAATGGCGCCGGGGTGCGCAGCGACGCCAGCGGCAACCAGTTCAGCGGCCACTTCATCGACGGGCAGTTGCAAGGCGCCGGCACCTATGATAGCGCCGACGGCGAGCAGTACATCGGCGAATTCAAGGACAACCGCCTCGAAGGCCGGGGGCGCTACGAGAGCGCCGACGGCGACGTCTGGATCGGCGACTTCAAGGATGGATCACTGGTCGGCCAGGGCGAACTGCTGGGCAGCGACGGCAGCCGCTACAAGGGAGGTTTTCGCGACTGGCGCTTCGCCGGCAGCGGTACCTTGCAGCTGGCCGACGGCAGCCAGTACGTCGGCGGTTTCGCCGACGACACCTACCACGGTCGCGGCAAGCTGACCCACCCGGACGGACGGATCGAGAGCGGCACCTGGGTCAACGGCGTGCGCGTGCGCGATGCCCAGGGCAAACTGCTGCCCGACCCACTGGACCTGGCCTTGCTCAACCAGGGCAAGCTGCTGGCCGATGCCCTGGCCAAGGTGCCGGCGTCGGTGCCGCCGGTGCAGCTGTACAGCCTGGTGGTAGCCGGCGACGGCCAGCAGAGCGTATTCCTGCGCGAAGCCGACTATGTCAGCAACATGCTCAAGGTGCGCTTCGGCGCCCACGGCCAGGTGACCCTGGTCAACCATCGCGACCACCTGGCCGACCGCCCGATGGCCACCCGCGAGAACCTCACCCGCGCCGCCCGCACCCTGGCCGAGCGCAGCGGCCCCGAGGACCTGGTGTTCATCTACCTGACCAGCCATGGCAGCCATGACCACCAACTGGTCCTCGACCAGCCGCGCCTGCAACTGGCCGACCTCTCCGCGGACGAGCTGGCCAGCGCCCTGGCCCCGCTGAAAGACCGCGACAAGGTAATCGTCATCTCGGCCTGCTATTCGGGTGGCTACATCGCTCCGCTCAAGGACGACCGCACCCTGGTCATGACCGCCGCGCGCCCCGACCGGGTGTCGTTCGGCTGCTCCGAAGAAGCCGACTTCACCTATTTCGGCGACGCCCTGTTCGCCCAGGCGCTGAACCAGACTGACGACTTGAAACAGGCGTTTGAACTGGCGCGTCAAAGCGTTGCCGAAAGAGAACGAAGGGAGGGCTTCGAAGCCTCGGAGCCGCAGCTCTGGGCGCCGCCAGCAGTGATCAGCCACTGGCAGCGCCTGCGCCGCCAACAGGCCGAGCAAGCCCTGCGCAATGAAGCCCAGCCAGCTTCTGGGCAACAGGCAAAAACACCTGGTGCCCACTAAGCTGTGTAGTAACGAGGGAGAGACATCATGTACCTGACGCCTCAACATGTCCTGCTTGCCGGTGCCACGGGTCTGACGGGTGAACACCTGCTCGACCGCCTGCTCAACGAGCCCACCATCAGCCGCGTTCTGGCACCGACCCGCCGCCCCCTGGCCGAGCACCCGCACCTGGAAAACCCGGTGGGCGACCCGGCTGTGTTTCTCCCGCAACTGGCCGGCCGTGTCGATATCGCCTTCTGCTGCCTGGGCACCACGCTCAAGCAGGCCGGCTCGGAAAATGCGTTCCGCGCCGTCGACCTGGACATGGTCGTGGCCTTCAGCAAGCGTGCCCGCGAGATGGGCGCCCGCCACCTGCTGGTAATCAGCGCCTTGGGCGCCGATCCGAAATCGTCGGTCTTCTACAACCGGGTCAAGGGCGAGATGGAAGAGGCGCTCAAGCAGCAGGACTGGCCGCAGTTGACCATCGTGCGGCCTTCGCTGTTGCTGGGCGAGCGGATCGAGCCGCGTCTGGGGGAACGGATGGCGGCGCCCTTCGCCCGCCTGATACCGGGCAAGTACCGGGGCATCGAGGCCTGCACCCTGGCTCGGGCGCTGTGGCGTCTGGCGCTGGAAGAGGAAGATGGGATTCGGGTGGTTGAGTCCGACGAGCTGCGCAAGCTGGGGAAGAAATAGTCAGTCCTGAACCACGCCAATCGCCGGCAAGCCGGCGATTGTGCTGCACAGCAGCCCTTGGCTATCAAAGACCACCGGTGGCGTTAAAGCCCACCCCCGCCGCCGTCAACAACGACAACGGCAGCAGCAAGGTATCCAGCAACGCACTGCCCGGCAGGTCCAGCCCCGGATAGGCCGGCGCTTCGGCGCCAAAGCGGTCCAGGGGACAACAACCGCCGTTGATCACGTACAGGTCCAGGCGCGTCCCGGCATACACCACCGGCGCCCCCGGCTTGTTGGCGTCGAGGGTGCGCACCGTGGCGCAGCCGCCGAGCTGGACCAGTATCACCAGCCCCGCCAGCACCCGCTTCAATCATCGACCCCATAGTGATGCTCGCCCCAGCGCGGCAGCATGTCCTGCGGGATGTTCAGCAGATTGAGGATGCGCGCCACGACGAAATCGACCAGGTCGTCGATGCTCTGCGGCTGGTGGTAGAACCCCGGTGCCGCCGGCAGGATCACCGCGCCCATCTGCGACAGCTTGAGCATGTTCTCCAGGTGGATGGTGGAGAACGGCGCCTCGCGCGGCACCAGGATCAATTGCCGACGCTCCTTGAGGGTCACGTCGGCGGCGCGCTCGATCAGGTTGTTGCAGGCGCCCGTGGCGATCGCCGAAAGGGTCCCGGTGGAACAGGGCACCACCACCATCGCCGCCGGCGCGCCGGAGCCCGAGGCCACCGGCGACATCCAGTCTTCCTTGCCGTACACGCGGATCTGTCCGTCGGCCGCGCCAGTGTACTCGGTGAGGAACGCCTGCATGGCCTGGGGCTTGGCCGGCAGCAGCACGTCGGTCTCGGTGGCCATCACCAGTTGCGCGGCCTTGGAGACGAGGAAGTGCACCTCGCGCTCCTCACGCACCAGGCAGTCGAGCAGACGCAGGCCATACTGCGCGCCGGAGGCGCCGGTCATGGCCAGGGTGATGCGTTCCGGCCCGCTCACTTCAGCGCCTCGGCCAGCTTGCCGTGCAGGCCACCGAAGCCGCCGTTGCTCATGATCACCACATGGGTGCCCGGACGGGCCTGGCCCTTGATGCGCTCGATGATGGCTTCAAGGCTGTCGGCCACCACGCTCGGCACCTTGCACTGCGCGGCGGTGCCCGCCAGGTCCCAGCCCAGGTTGGGCGGCGCGTACCAGATCACCTGGTCGGCGTCGTTGACGCTTTCCGGCAGGCCATCGCGGTGGGCACCGAGCTTCATGGAGTTGGAGCGCGGCTCGATCACCGCAATCACCGGTGCCTCGCCGACGCGCTTGCGCAGACCGTCGAGGGTGGTGGCGATGGCGGTCGGGTGGTGAGCGAAGTCGTCATAGATGGTCACGCCCTGCACTTCGGCGACCTTCTCCATGCGCCGCTTGACGCTCTTGAACGCGCTCAGGCCTTCGATGCCCATGGCCGGCGCCACGCCGACATGACGGGCGGCGGCCAAGGTAGCCAGGGCGTTGGCGACGTTGTGCTGACCGGTCAACGCCCAATCCACCACACCCTGCGCCTGACCTTCGAACAGCACCTCGAAACGCGAGCCGTCGGCGCTGAGCAGCCGCGCCTGCCATTGCCCGCCTTCGCCGGTGGTCTGCACCGGGGTCCAGCAGCCCATGCCGATGACCCGCTCCAGCGCCTGCTCGGTGGTCGGGTGGATGACCAGGCCTTCGCTGGGGATGGTGCGCACCAGATGGTGGAACTGCCGCTCGATGGACGCCAGGTCGGGGAAGATATCCGCGTGATCGAACTCCAGGTTGTTGAGGATCGCGGTGCGCGGGTGGTAGTGGACGAACTTGGAGCGTTTGTCGAAGAAGGCGCTGTCGTATTCGTCGGCCTCGACCACGAAGAACGGCGTTGCGCCCAGGCGCGCCGACACCGAGAAGTTCTGCGGCACGCCGCCGATCAGGAAGCCCGGGCTCATGCCAGCGTGTTCCAGAACCCAGGCCAGCATGCTGCTGGTGGTGGTCTTGCCGTGGGTACCGGCCACGGCCAATACCCAGCGGCCCTGCAGCACATGGTCGGCCAGCCACTGCGGGCCGGACACATAGGTCAGGCCTTTGTTCAGCACGTACTCCACCGCCGGGTTGCCCCGCGACATGGCGTTGCCGATCACCACCAGGTCAGGTGCCGGCTCCAGCTGGGCCGGGTCGTAGCCCTGGGTCAGCTCGATGCCCTGGGCCTCGAGCTGGGTGCTCATCGGGGGATAGACGTTGGCGTCGGAGCCGGTGACGCGGTGGCCCAGCTCCTTGGCCAGCACGGCCAGCGAACCCATGAAAGTGCCGCAAATACCGAGAATATGAATGTGCATGATCGACCTCGCAAAACGTCGAGGCAGGGTAGCCCAGGGCGAGGGAAATCGCACTCGCTGTTTCGCTCATCCGACCCTGGCGATGCCGTGTTTGCGCAGTTTTCGATACAAGGTATTGCGGCTGATGCCCAACTGCTCGGCGACATGGGTCAAGTGCCAGCGGTTTGCCTCCAGTACGGTGAGCAGTGCATCGCGCTCGGCGTATAGGAGCGGCCTTGTGCCGCGACAGGGCTGCGCAGCAGCCCCGGCGTTTTCGGGATCCTGGGGCCGCTCTGCGGCCCTTTCGCGACACAAGGCCGCTCCTGCGGAGGCCGCGCCATTGCGAACAATTGCCGGGAGATCGGAAAACTCGATGTGCGCGCCTTCGCACAACGCCACCAAGGTACGCAGCACATTCCTCATCTGCCGCACGTTACCCGGCCAGGTGAAGTCCAACAGCGCCTGGCGGGTGGCCGGGTCGAGGCCGATGGCCTGGCCCTCGGTCTCCTGCGCCAGCAGGAAGTCCAGCAACTGCGCCTTGTCGCTGCGCTCGCGCAGCGCCGGCAGGGCGACTTCCAGGCCATTGAGGCGGTAGTAGAGGTCTTCGCGGAAACCGCCCTGCGCCACCCGTTCCAGCAGGTCACGGTGGGTGGCGCTGACGATCCGCACATCCACCGCCTGCGGCTCGCCGCCAATGGGCACCACCTGACGCTCCTCGAGCACCCGCAACAGGCGGGTCTGCAGCGCCAGCGGCATGTCGCCGATCTCGTCCAGCAGCAAGGTGCCGCCATCGGCCTGCAACAGCTTGCCGCGCATGCCCTCCTTGCGCGCGCCGGTGAAGCTGCCGCCGCGATAGCCGAACAGCTCGCTTTCGATCAAGCTCTCGGGAATCGACGCGCAGTTGATTGCCACGAACGGCTTGTGCCGACGCGAGCTGGCCTGGTGCACGGCCTGGGCGAAGGCCTCCTTGCCGCAGCCGGTCTCGCCGCGCAGCAGCAGGGGCACATCGCGCTCGAACACCCGCACGGCACGACGAAAGTCCTCGCGCAGGGCTGGGTCGAGCAGGCAAATGCCGGGGGCACTGGCGTGGGGCAAGGCCACCGGCACCGACCACACCGGCGCACGGGCCTGGCCACGCAGGCTGGCGAACACCTGGCGGCCATCGCGGGTGTGCAGCGGCCAGGCGCTGCTGCCCTGGGGCGTGGCGCGACTGAACAGCTCGTCGTGGCTGCAGGCGAAGAACCTGTCCAGCGGCTTGCCCAGCACGCCGCCACGGATGGTGCCCAGCAGGTTCAAGGCGCTCTGGTTGGCGGCGCAGATCCGCCCGTCACCGTCAAAGGCCAGCAACCCTTCGCTGAACAGGCCGACCGACTCCGCCTGCAGGTGGAAGCGCAGCAACCACTGCTGCTCGAAATGACGCAGGAAATAGCAGCTTTCGATCATCTTCGCCGACAGGTTGACCAGGGCCATGGTGTGGAACTGGCTCTGGCGCGACACATCCGGCCGTGCCGACGATACGTCGAGCACCGCCAGCAGCTCGCCATGGGGGTCGAATACCGGGCTGGCCGAGCAGGTCAGGCCGGTGTGTCGGCCACGGAAATGTTCGTCCCGGTGAATGGTCAGGGCCTGGCGCTCGACCAGGCAGGTGCCGATGCCGTTGGTGCCCTCGCGGGCTTCGCTCCAGTCGGCGCCCAACCACAGCCCGGCGCGCTCGAAAATACGCCGCTCGCCGGGGGCGCAGACGCAGTTGAGGATCACCCCGCGGGCGTCGGTCAGCAGCACCGCGTGACCGCTGCCTGAGAGCTGCTGGTGCAGGCTGTTCATCTCGTTGTCGGCGATCTGCAGCACCTGGTGCAGACGCTCGCGGCTCTCCAGCAGGCGGCCGTGCTCGAGCACCACCGGGGCCTGGGCCCGGGCCGGATCGAGGTGGTAATCTTCGAGGCAGCGCAGCCAGGAGCGGGCGATCGACGGGTCGCTGCCCGGCCCGCTGGCCTGGCCGTGGGCGACCGTGAGCACTTGCTGGGCATGGCGACTGAACGGGTTGCTCTGCATTTGTAGTTGTTCTCCGCAGATAGAGCGTGTTGCCAGCATCCTCCAGGCGGCAACGCTTTGCAATGCTGCACTGACCCTGTGGTCACAGGTTGTGTCGTAAACGGTACAAAGTGTCACCCAGGCCGTGTCGGCCCTGGCACAGGGCGGCGCCAGCCACTGCCCGATCTTGACCCAAGTCATTGATACACAAGGCCCTCCAGGCACTGGCCCGACCTTTGCTCTACGCTAGGAAACTCCGCAACAATCACAATGACCAGGAGACACACCATGCGTTACGCACATCCCGGTACCGAGGGCGCGAAGGTTTCCTTCAAGAGCCGCTACGGCAACTACATCGGTGGTGAGTTCGTTCCTCCGGTAAAGGGTGAGTACTTCACCAACACCTCGCCAGTGAACGGCCAGCCGATCGCCGAATTCCCCCGTTCCGGCGCCGAAGACATCGAAAAGGCCCTCGACGCCGCCCATGCCGCCGCCGACGCCTGGGGCCGCACCTCGGTACAGGACCGCTCCAACGTCCTGCTGCGCATCGCCGACCGCATCGAGCAGAACCTCGAACTGCTGGCCATCACCGAGACCTGGGACAACGGCAAGCCGATCCGCGAAACCCTCAACGCCGACATCCCGCTGGCGGTCGATCACTTCCGCTACTTCGCCGGCTGCATCCGCGCCCAGGAAGGCGGCGCCGCCGAGATCAACGAAACCACCGTGGCCTACCACATCCACGAGCCACTGGGCGTGGTCGGGCAGATCATCCCGTGGAACTTCCCGCTGCTGATGGCCGCCTGGAAGCTGGCCCCGGCCCTGGCCGCCGGCAACTGCGTGGTGCTCAAGCCCGCCGAGCAGACGCCGCTGGGCATCACCGTGCTGCTGGAGCTGATCGGCGACCTGTTGCCCAAGGGCGTGCTCAACGTGGTGCAAGGCTATGGCCGCGAGGCGGGTGAAGCCCTGGCCACCAGCAAGCGCATCGCCAAGATCGCCTTCACCGGCTCCACCCCGGTCGGCGCGCACATCATGAAATGCGCGGCCGAAAACATCATCCCGTCCACCGTCGAACTGGGCGGCAAGTCGCCCAACGTCTACTTCGAGGACATCATGCAGGCCGAGCCTGCCTTCATCGACAAGGCCGCCGAAGGCATGGTGCTGGCGTTCTTCAACCAGGGCGAGGTGTGCACCTGCCCGTCGCGCGCCCTGGTGCAGGAGTCGATCTACCCGCAGTTCATGGAAGTGGTGATGAAGAAGGTCCTGCAGATCAAGCGCGGCGACCCGCTGGACACCGACACCATGGTCGGCGCCCAGGCATCCCAGCAGCAGTTCGAGAAGATCCAGTCGTACCTGAAGATTGCCCAGGAAGAAGGCGCCGAGCTGCTCACCGGCGGCAAGGTGGAGCAGCTCGAAGGCGCGCTGGCCAGCGGGTACTACATCCAGCCGACCCTGCTCAAGGGCAACAACAAGATGCGTGTGTTCCAGGAAGAGATCTTCGGCCCGGTGGTCAGCGTCACCACCTTCAAGGACGAAGCCGAGGCCCTGGCCATCGCCAACGACACCGAGTTCGGCCTCGGTGCCGGCGTGTGGACCCGCGACATCAACCGCGCCTATCGCATGGGCCGCGGTATCAAGGCCGGCCGCGTGTGGACCAACTGCTACCACCTGTACCCGGCGCATGCCGCGTTCGGTGGCTACAAGAAGTCCGGCGTCGGCCGCGAAACCCACAAGATGATGCTCGACCACTACCAGCAGACCAAGAACCTGCTGGTGAGCTACGACATCAACCCGCTGGGCTTCTTCTAACAAGAGCAGCTTCAAGTTCCAAGCTTCAAACGACAAGAAAAGCAGGCCGAATGCGGGCTGCTTTTTCTTGAAGCTTGCGGCTTGGGGCTTGCAGCTGCCCCTTGGCCCGCTTTCTGCAAAACGAATCACCAGTGGCCGGCAGTCCCTCCGGCAACCTAAGAAAAACAACAGGTGAACCCTATGCCAAGCGATCATTCCGGCAGCGCGCCGGCGAGCTCCTCCGTCGACTTCGAAAAAGTCGGATCGGACTATTTCCAGCAACGTGAACTGAAAAAAGGCGCCGCCGGCTGGGTCCTGCTGGTGGGCCTGGGCGTGGCCTACGTGATTTCCGGCGACTACGCCGGGTGGAACTTCGGCTTGGCCCAGGGCGGCTGGGGCGGCATGTTCCTCGCCACCCTGCTGATGGCCACGATGTATTTGTGCATGTGCTTCTCCCTGGCCGAACTGTCGTCGATGATCCCCACCGCTGGCGGCGGCTATGGCTTCGCCCGCAGCGCCTTCGGTCCCTGGGGCGGGTTCCTCACCGGCACGGCGATCCTCATCGAGTACGCTATTGCCCCCGCGGCCATCGCCGTGTTCATCGGCGCCTACTGCCAGTCGTTGTTCGGCATCGGCGGCTGGATGATCTACCTGGCCTTCTACATCGTGTTCATCGGCATCCATATCTTCGGGGTGGGCGAGGCGCTGAAGCTGATGTTCATCATCACCGCCGTCGCCGCCATCGCCCTGGCGGTGTTCCTGATCGGCATGGTGCCCCATTTCGATGCAGCCAACCTGTTCGACATCGCCAAGACCGACGCAGTCGGTGCCAGCAGCTTCCTGCCGTTCGGCTATGTGGGGGTGTGGGCGGCGATTCCCTACGCGATCTGGTTCTTCCTCGCGGTCGAGGGCGTGCCGCTGGCCGCTGAAGAGACCAAGAACCCGAAACGCGATCTGCCCCGCGGCCTGATCGGCGCGATGCTGGTGCTGCTGGCCTTCGCCCTGCTGATTCTGGTGGTCGGCCCCGGCGGCGCCGGCTCCGAAGCCCTCAAGGCCTCGGGCAACCCGCTGGTCGAGGCACTGTCCAAGGCCTACGGCGGCTCCACCTGGATGGGCGGCTTCGTCAACCTGGTGGGCCTGGCCGGCCTGATCGCTAGTTTCTTCTCGATCATCTACGCCTATTCGCGGCAGATCTTCGCGCTTTCCCGTGCCGGCTACCTGCCGCGCAAGCTGTCGGAAACCAACAAGAGCAAGGCCCCGGTGCTGGCCCTGGTGATCCCCGGCATCATCGGCTTCGCCCTGTCACTGACCGGCCAGGGCGACCTGCTGATCCTGGTGGCGGTGTTCGGCGCGACGTTGTCCTACGTGCTGATGATGGCCGCGCACATCACCCTGCGCATCCGCCGCCCGAAAATGGAGCGTCCGTATCGCACGCCCGGCGGCATCTTCACCTCGGGCGTTGCCCTGGTGCTGGCCTGCATCGCCGTGGTCGCCGGGTTCCTGGTCGATCCAAGGGTGGTGATTGGCGCTGCAGTGATCTATGCAGTATTAATTGCCTACTTTGCTTTCTACAGCCGTCACCACCTGGTGGCCGGTACCCCGGAAGAGGAATTCGCCGCGATCCAGAAGGCCGAAGAGGCCCTGCACTGATTGCCGACTTGCGCCGCAGGCCAGGCCTGCGGCGCCCTGGAGATTCTGTATGGCAAGTTTCACGCATACGGTGGGCCACCAGGTCTACCGCTTCGACAGCCTCAAAGAGGTGATGGCCAAGGCCAGTCCGGCGCGCTCTGGCGACTACCTGGCAGGGGTCGCCGCCAGCAACGACGGCGAGCGGGTGGCGGCGCAGATGGCCCTGGCCAACATCCCGCTCAAGCACTTCCTCAACGAGGCGCTGATTCCCTATGAACAGGACGAAGTCACCCGCCTGATCGTCGACACCCACGACCCGCAAGCTTTCGCTGCGGTCAGCCATCTGACCGTCGGTGGGCTGCGCGACTGGCTGCTCAGCGAGCAAGCCGACGAGCACAGCTTGCGCGCCCTGGCGCCGGGCCTGACGCCGGAAATGGCGGCGGCGGTTTCGAAAATCATGCGCGTGCAGGACCTGGTGCTGGTGGCGCAGAAAATCCGCGTGGTCACCGCCTTTCGCGGCACCATGGGGCTGCGCGGACGGCTGTCGACGCGCCTGCAGCCCAACCACCCGACCGACGAGCCGGCCGGCATCGCCGCAAGCATCCTTGACGGCCTGCTGTACGGCAATGGCGATGCCATGATCGGCATCAACCCGGCCACCGACAGTATCGCCTCGATCTGCGCGCTGCTGGAGATGCTCGATGCGATCATCCAGCGCTACGACATTCCCACCCAATCCTGCGTGCTGACCCACGTCACCACCTCGATCGAGGCGATCAACCGTGGCATGCCGCTGGACCTGGTGTTCCAGTCCATCGCCGGCACCGAGGCGGCCAACGCCGGCTTCGGCATCAACCTCAACGTGCTTCAGGAAGGCTACGAGGCAGGCCTGTCGCTCAAGCGCGGCAAGGTCGGGCAGAACCTGATGTACTTCGAGACCGGCCAGGGCAGCGCGCTGTCGTCCAACGCGCACCATGGCGTCGACCAGCAGACCTGCGAGACCCGCGCCTACGCCGTGGCCCGCCACTTCAAGCCGTTCCTGGTCAACACCGTGGTTGGTTTCATCGGCCCGGAATACCTGTACAACGGCAAGCAGATCATCCGCGCCGGCCTCGAGGACCATTTCTGCGGCAAGCTGCTGGGCGTGCCGATGGGCTGCGACATCTGCTACACCAACCACGCCGAAGCCGACCAGGACGACATGGACACCCTGCTGACCCTGCTGGGCGTGGCCGGGATCAACTTCATCATGGGCATCCCCGGCTCGGACGACATCATGCTCAACTACCAGACCACCTCGTTCCACGACGCGCTCTACGCGCGCCAGACCCTGGGGCTGAAGCCCGGGCCGGAATTCGAGGCGTGGCTGGAGCGCACCGGCATCTTCACCCAGGCCGACGGCCGCATCCGCTTCGGCGACAACCTGCCGCCGGCCTTCCGCCAGGCCCTGGCGCAGCTTGCATAGGGATGACCATGGACCGACACACCCCCACCCCAGAGAACCCCTGGCTGGCCCTGCGCAACCTCACCCCGGCGCGCATCGCCCTCGGCCGCACCGGCATCAGCCTGCCCACCGGCGCCCAGCTGGACTTCCAGTTCGCCCATGCCCAGGCCCGCGATGCCGTGCATCTGCCATTCGACCATGTCGGCCTGCGCCAGCAACTCGGCGAGCGCGGCCGCGACAGCCTGCTGCTGCACAGCGCCGCCAGCGACCGCCACCAGTACCTGCAACGCCCGGATCTTGGCCGGCGCCTGCATGAGGACTCGGCCCAGCGCCTGCGCGAGCACGCCCAGGCCAACCCCGGCGGCGTCGACCTGGCGATCGTCGTCGCCGATGGGCTGTCGGCGCTGGCCGTGCACCGCCACACCCTGCCCTTCCTGAGCCGTTTCGAGGAGCAGGCCGCCGCCGATGGCTGGAGCAGCGCTCCGGTGATCCTGGTGGAGCAAGGCCGGGTCGCGGTGGCCGACGAAGTGGGCGAACTGCTTGGCGCGCGCATGACCGTCATGTTGATCGGCGAACGCCCAGGCCTGAGTTCACCCGACAGCCTGGGGCTGTACTTCACCTACGCGCCCAAGGTCGGCCTGACCGATGCCTACCGCAACTGCATCTCCAACGTGCGCCTGGAAGGGCTGAGCTACGGCCTGGCCGCCCACCGCCTGCTGTACCTGATGCGCGAGGCGTGCAGGCGTCAGCTGTCGGGGGTGAATCTGAAGGACGAAGCGGAGGTCCACAGCATCGACAGTGAAGAATCCGCCGGCAAAAACGGAAACTTCCTACTCGGCGAAGGGTAAAAAACATGTCACGGAAGGCGGATTGCGCTTCTAGCCTGCTTTAGGCAGCATGCCAGAGGACGCTGCAGGCAATCCGCCGTATCCCCAATGGACTCAGAGGCCCGCCCATGCGCATCATCCAGGCAACCTTGGAACACCTCGACCTGCTCACCCCTTTGTTCGTGAAATACCGCGAGTTCTATGGGCAACTGCCTTACCCGGACAGTTCGCGGGCCTTTCTCGAGAAGCGCCTCAAGCGCAAGGAGTCGATCATCTACCTGGCGCTGCCGGATGACGGCGACGACCGCCTGCTGGGCTTCTGCCAGCTGTATCCGAGCTTCTCCTCGCTGTCGCTCAAGCGCGTGTGGATCCTCAACGACATCTACGTGGCCGAGGACTCACGCCGCATGCTGGTCGCCGACAACCTGATGCGCGAGGCCAAGAAGATGGCCAAGCAATCCAACGCCGTGCGAATGCGCGTGTCCACCAGCAGCGACAACGAGGTGGCGCGCAAGACCTATGAATCCATGGGCTTTCGCAAGGACACCGAGTTCGAGAACTACATCCTGCCGATCAGTCAGGATTGATGCCTGGCGCTCTTGTGCTCGCTGTGGGAGCGGTCGTGTGTCGCGATGGGTCGCGACACACGACCGCTCCCACAGGAACCGCGTTACAGCAAACGCTCCCCCACGACGCCCAGTGACTCTGTCGTAACGCTCCGCTACAAACTCTCCGGGCACAATCCGGACTTCGCCGTATAATCCCCCTCCTGTCATGTGCGAAAAGTTACCCGCCTAGCCGGTAAACCGTCCCCAACCATGGCACTGTCCGTCATCGCGCGCCCGTAGAAGCGGGTCAAGAACACAGGTGCTGTACATGGATTTCAACCCGCTGGACCTCATCCTGCATCTCGATGCCTACCTCGACCTGCTGGTCAACAACTACGGTCCCTGGATCTACGCCATCCTTTTCGCCGTGATCTTCTGCGAGACCGGCCTGGTGGTCATGCCGTTCCTGCCGGGCGACTCGCTGCTGTTCATCGCCGGCGCCGTGGCCGCCGGTGGCGGCATGGATCCGGTGCTGCTGGCCGGCCTGCTGATGGCCGCGGCGATCCTCGGCGACAGCACCAACTACGTGATCGGGCGCACCGCAGGCGAACGCCTGTTCCGCAACCCCAACTCGAAGATCTTCCGCCGGGACTACCTGCAGCGCACCCACGAGTTCTATGAACGCCACGGCGGCAAGACCGTCACCCTGGCGCGCTTCCTGCCGATCCTGCGCACGTTCGCGCCGTTCGTCGCCGGCATCGCCCACATGCACTACCCGCGTTTCCTGGCGTTCAGCGTGGCCGGCTCGCTGCTATGGGTCGGCGGCCTGGTGACCCTGGGCTACTTCTTCGGCAACGTGCCGTTCATCAAGCAGCACCTGTCGCTGATGGTGGTCGGCATCATCATCCTGTCGCTGGTGCCGATGATCCTCGGCCTGCTGCGCGGTCGCTTCGGCCGCACGGCCAAGGCCCACTGACCGGCGCATGTGGTCGTTCAGCGCCTGGCGCCGCCGGCGCACCCTGGCCCGCTATCCAGTCGATCCGCACATGTGGCAGGTGATCCGCGATCGCCTGCCGCTGCTGGACGGCATCAGCGACGATGAAGACCGCTGGCTGCGTGAAGCCAGCGTGCTGTTCCTGCACGACAAACACCTGACCACCCTGGCGGGCGTCGAGCTGGACGACGAGCAGCGCCTGTTCCTCGCCGCCCAGGCCCAGCTGCCGCTGCTGCACCTGGGCGAGTTGAACTGGTACCAGGGCTTCCACGAGATCATCCTCTACCCCGACGATTTCAAGAGCCCCCAGCGCCATCGCGATGCCAGCGGCGTCGAACATGTCTGGGACGCCGAGCACAGCGGCGAGGCCTGGCAGCAGGGCCCGGTGATCCTGGCCTGGCCCGGCGTGCTGGCCAGCGGCGGCTGGGAAGCCTACAACCTGGTGATCCACGAACTGGCGCACAAGCTGGACATGCTCAACGGCGATGCCAACGGCCTGCCGCCGCTGCACCACGGCATGCGTGTCGAAGACTGGGCCCAGGCCATGCAACAGGCCTATGACGCGATGAATCGCCAGCTCGATGCCGACCCGGACGCCGAAACGGCCATCGACCCCTACGCCGCGGAAAACCCGGCCGAATTCTTCGCCGTTACCAGCGAATACTTCTTCAGCGCCCCCGACCTGCTGCACCAGGCCTGGCCGCAGGTCTACCAGCAGCTGACGCTGTTCTACCGCCAGGACCCGCTCGAGCGCCTGACGCGACTGCAGGCCGAACACCCGGACTACCGGGAACGCCACGCCTGAACGCCCGCACATCAGGCCGGGCGTGGCACCCACCGTGGGAATATGCCTATAATCGCCGCCACTTTTTTGATCAAACACGGGGGCATTGCCCAATGAGCTACAGCAAGATTCCAGCCGGCAAAGACCTGCCGAACGACATCTACGTCGCCATCGAAATCCCGGCCAACCACGCGCCGATCAAGTACGAGATCGACAAGGACAGCGATGCCCTGTTCGTCGACCGTTTCATGGCCACCCCGATGTTCTACCCGGCCAACTACGGCTACATCCCCAACACCCTGGCCGACGACGGTGATCCGCTGGACGTGCTGGTCGTGACCCCGTACCCAGTCGCTCCAGGCTCGGTGATCCGCGCCCGTCCGGTCGGCGTGCTGAACATGACCGACGACGGCGGCGGCGACGCCAAGGTCATCGCCGTACCGCACGACAAGCTGAGCCAGCTGTACGTCGACGTGAAGGAATACACCGACCTGCCAGCCCTGCTGATCCAGCAGATCGAACACTTCTTCGCGAACTACAAGGATCTCGAGAAGGGCAAGTGGGTCAAGATCGAAGGTTGGGAAGGCGCCGACGCCGCCCGCGCCGCGATCACCAAATCGGTCGCTGCCTACAAGGGCTGAGCCTGAAACACGAAAAGCCCTGCTTCTGCAGGGTTTTTTGTGGGCGCTCGCCAAGAGAATCAACCATCACCCAGACATAAAGCGAAACTTCTCACCTAGTCCTAGGCACCACCCTACAAACCGCCATTTTTCCTACAAACTCCCTCGACATCGGGTTGATTTCCACACCGTTCGAGGGCCTATAGACTCGGCACCATGAAAACATCCGGTGACCGTCTCAAAGCCCTCCTACTGGAGTGCAACCTGACCCCCTCCGACTTTGCCGCACAGCGCAAAGTTACACCGCAACACGTCAACAACTGGTTCAAGCGCGGCGTACCCCAGGCCCGGCTCGATGAAATCGCCGACCTGTTTTGCGTACGCAGGCGCTGGCTGCGCAGTGGCGAGGGAGCGAAACATCCGACGCCACTGGCCCCCGCATCAACGGCAACGCCAAACCTGGCCCTGCCGCCGCCGCTGCAAGCCCTTGACACAGATCTGCTCCACCTGCCATTGCACCAGGTACGGGAAGGCAAACTGATAGCCGTACCAGGGCACTACCAGCCAATACCCCGGAGAGCCCTGGAGTGCGTGCAGGTCAGCGCCGAAATGGCCATCTGCCTCGGCATGCCGGGCAACAACATGACACCGCTGCTGCCCCAGGGCGCCCTGTTGGCCATCGACCGCGACTGCACCCGGGTGGTCGACGGCGAATGCTACGCCCTGCTGCACAACGGCCGCCTGCGGGTACAGCACCTCACCCTTGGCCACAACGGCACGCTGTGCCTGCACAGCCATGACCGCCTCAACCACCCCAGCGAACGCTATACGGCCTATCAGCGCCGGGTGCAGAACGTGGAAATCCTCGGCTGGGTGTTCTGGTGGTCAAGCCTGCGCCCGGCACGCCCCGCCTGAAGCACCTCACTTTTTGCTGGGCATGTGTCGCACACACGGGTATGCTACGCCGCACATCACGCCCCCTGATGGTGCAAGCCGCATTCCAGAGGGCCTGGCGACGCCTCACACAGCCGTCCGCCATCTTTTTCAGGCCATGTTGCCAACCGTTTAAGGCGGTTGCGGCTTATCAAAAATGAGCCAAGACCGTCCCCGAGAAGCCGGCCACAAGCCGGCTTTTTAATGCCTGCCGAGCAGCTGCGCGCCCCTCAGAAACGCGCCACCATCCCCACCCGCCAGGTCCGCCCCGGTGCAGGCATGAAGCTCTGCGCCAGCGGGTCCAGGTAGTAACGATCCGTCAGGTTCTGCACCGATACATTCAGCTCGGTGTGCTCCAGCAGCTTGTACTTGAGGAACAGGTCGAACAACGCCACCGAGCGGTAGTCGATCTGCGGCGTGGTCGCGCCGGTCTGCCAGGGCTTATCCATCTGCGCGGTGGGCCCCGAGCTGTAGGTCATGCGCCCGCCCACGGTCAGTGCCTCGTCGAAGAAACGCATCCCGCCGAGCAGGTTGGCCGAGAAGCGCGGCGGGTTCTGGGTGTTGGTGTACGACCCCATGTAGCTGCCCGACGTGCAGTCCGGGGTGTCGTGGGTGCGCTGATACCGATTGGCGCTGGCGCGTAGCTTGGCGGCGAAGGCCGCGTCGCAGGTCTCGGTCATCAGGTAGTAGGTGGCCGAAAGGTCGGCGAACACGCGCCCGGCATCGTAGTGCGACTGCAGTTCCAGGCCACGGGTATGGAAGCTGTCGGTGTTGCTGAAGGTCATCTGGCCCCACAGGCCTGGGCTCGGGTCGTAGTAACGAGTGATGTAGTTCTTGATGTCGTTGTCGAACCAGGCCAGCTTGGCCGACGCCTCGTCGCCGGCGATCAGCAGGTCGCTGCGCAAGGCGCTCACCCCCACTTCCCAGCTGCGCGAGCGCTCGGGCTTGAGGTGCTTGCCCGGGGTGACCTGCTGGGTGCCCTGGCTGGTCTCGAACAGCGACGGCAGGCGCAGGCCTTCGGTGTAGGAGGCATAGACGAAGGTGTCCGGGAGGAACTCGACATTGATACCGAAGGCCGGTGCGAAGCCACCGCCGCGGCTTTTGCCCTGCGGGGTATAGTCGTAGCCGGTGACCACGTTGCTGATGCCTTCGGGGTGGACCTCCACGTTGGTCGCGCCGGACTCGTTGAACGGCACGCCATTGAACGGCTCGTTGCTGTTCTCGAAGACGATGCCGTTGTTCAGGCGTGGATCGGTGGCGTCGGTGTACTGGCCGTTCTGGTCGGGGAACCACATCATGCTGCCCCAGTGCCCCGGGCTGCTGGCGGTGATCCAGCGCATTTCCCGCTCCTCGCGGCGCGCCTCGGCCAGCACGGTGTTGTCCTTGGTCTGGTAGTGGGCATAGCGACCGCCGCCCCACAGCGTCAGCGTTTCAGTGGGCTTGAATTCCAGGTTGCCGTTGAAGCTGAACTCCTGGCGCGACGCGTCACGCAGCATGCGGTTGGCGTTGATGTCATGCTGGGTGGAGACCACGCTCTTCTGCGGCTGCAGGTCTTCGAGCTGGAAGGCGCCGCCCAGGTCGAGCTTGAAATCGCCATGGGCCGTGGTGAAGCGCGAAACGTTGTTCAGGTCGCCGCCGATGCGGCGATTGTCCTGGCGGGACCAGGCGCGGTCGGTACGGTACAGCTGCGACTTGGGCGCCATCCAGGCCGCGCTCAAGGTACTGGTCTTCGAGTCGGTCAGCCACAGCCTGCTGGTGAGGTCTACCCACGGATTGCCTTCGGGCAGGTAGTGATAGCGGGCGGTGTAGGTGTCGATCCGGATTTCGCTGGTGGGGTACTGGTAGATGCCGGCGGTACCGTAGCGGAAGATGTCCGACGGCATGATCTCGCCCATGTGTCCGTCGAACCGGCGGTAGCCCAGGTCCAGGGTATGGTCGTCGGCCAGCCGCCAAGTGGTCTTGAGCAGGTAGGAGTCGGTCTCGGACGACGAATTGAGCACCTCCTCGCCGGCGTTGTAGGTGTTGGCGACGCTCGGCTGTTCGTCACCGTCGCGGTCGTAGAGCCGGTAGCGGTCCTGGCCCTTCTTGCCGGAAAAGTAGTTGCCCTGGTTGCGGTGCGCATAGGCCGCCACCAGGTCGAAGCGTTCATGGGAGTAGCCGAAGGCGGCGCTGCCGGACTCGGCCTTGGAGCCGAACAGGCTGCCGCGTTGGTCGCGCGGTACCGCGCTCAGGTCCTCGTCCCTGGCGTTGCGGTTGCGGTGCTCGGGCTCCACGCCGTTGTTCCACAAGTTGCCGGTCAGGCGCACGCCGACATCCTTGCCATCGACCAGGATGTCCTCGACGCCGATGGTCTTCATCTCCACAGAGCCGCCGATCGCTCCCGAGCGGGTGCTGGGGCCCTTGTTCACGGTGACGCTGCTGATCAGGTCGGGGTCGATGTAGCTGCGCTGCTGGGTACCGCCGTAGCCCCGGTAGACATCCACCGCCTGCTCCGAGCCATCGACCCTGACCGCCACCCGGCTCTGCCCCTGGATGCCGCGGATGTTGACGTCCAGCGCGCCACCGTTGCGGCTGTCGCCCACCTGCACGCCGGCCACGCCCTTGAGCATGTCGCCCACCGAAACGGTGCTAAAGCGGTCGAGGTCTTCGCGCGACAGGTGCACCGTAGAGCGCGGCGCGCGGTAGGTGTCGCGCTGCGGGTCAACCAGCTCGCTGGCCGCGACCATGGTCGGCGTCAATTCCGTCGCTGTCGCCGATGCCTGGGCCTGTGGGATGAGGATGTACGCGCCCCGCGCGTTCGGCAGCAGTTGCAGGCCGCTGTTGGCCAGCAGCCGCCGGCCCCCTTCCTGCACGGTATAGCGCCCCTTGAGCGCCGGAGCCGCGCGGCCGCGGGTCAGCTCGGGGTCATAGGACAACAGCAGGCCCGATTGGCTGGCGAACACGCCCAGCGCGGTGCCCAGCGGCCCCTGGGCGATGTCGTAGTCGCGCGGCGTGGCATCGTCGAGCCGGGTGGACGCCACGGCCGGGGTATCGGCGGCCTGGGCCAGGGTCGAAGCCGTGCCCATCAGGCAGCCGAGCATCGCGCAACGCACGGCGAAGCTGATCGGGGACAAGTGTTGCGAAGGACGCGAAACAGGGGAAAGCCGACGAATTGCGGGCATGCTTTTCTCGCTCGTGAGGTCAGTGCCCGGCACTCGATGCGGGCTTGCACCCCTTCTGTCGCATGACGGCGAAAAAGGTATATGCGTGCGATTCGCATTTTCACTGGATCTTGTGATTTAACCAAATCTAGTGATAATTGTTTGCATTTGCGCCCTGACGCCTCCCAGCCATGACCCTTTTCAAGTCCCCGCCGCGGCCCGCCAAGCACTGCGCCGTCACCACGCTGTATATCGAGCACCACGCCTGGTTGCGCGGCTGGCTGGCGTACCGGTTGCGCTCCTGGGGGCGCGGCGTGGCCGACGATCTGGCCCAGGACATCTTCGTGCGCTTGCTCGCCAGCCGCGACAGCAACCAGCCCGACACCCTGCGCCAGCCGCGCGCCTACCTGACACGCATCGCCAACTGCGTGCTGGTCAGCTGGCGCCGCCGCCATTCGCTGGAGCAGGCCTGGCTCGAAGCGCTGGCGCTGGTGCCCGAGGCGCTGCAGCCGTCGCCCGAGCAGCAGAGCGTCATCCTCGAGACCCTGCATGAGATCGACGCGGTGCTCGACAGCCTGCGCCCACGGGTCAGGCAGGCGTTCCTGATGGCCAGCCTGGACGGCATGAAACAGAAAGACATTGCCCAGGCCCTGAACATCGCGCTGCCAACGGTGAAGAAGTACATCCACGAGGGCTACATGGCCTGCCTGAGCCAGATGCCCGATGAGTGACCAACCCGCCATTGCCCAGGCCGTGCTCGCCAAGGCCGCCGCCTGGCTGCTGCTGATGCAGGAAGGCCCGCTGACGCCAGCGCAACAGCTCGAGCTGGAACGCTGGCGGCGCCGCGACCCGGACCACGAACGCGCCTGGAAGCGCGCCGAGCGCCTGCTGACGCGCCTCGGCACCCTGCCACCGACCCTTGCCCGGCAGACACTCGTTCGCCCGCAGGACAGCAGCCGTCGCACCGTGCTGCGTGGCCTGCTGGTGCTGATCGGCGCGGCCCCGCTGGGCTGGTGGGTATGGCGGCAGACCCAGGAGGGTATCGACTACCAGACCGCAGTGGGCGAGCGCCGCGAACTGCTGCTGAGCGATGGCACCCAGGTCACTCTAAACAGCCACAGCGAGCTGCGAGTGGCGTATTCGGCCGAGGAGCGCCTGCTGCACCTGCGCCGTGGCGAGGCGTACATCGTCACCGCCGCGGACCCGTCGCGGCCGTTGCAGGTGCGGAGCGAACATGGCCTGATGCAGGCGCTGGGCACCCGCTTCAGCGTGCGCCAACGCCCTCGCGAGACTCAGCTCGCGGTCTATGAAGGCGCCGTGCGCGTCACCCCCGAGGCCGGCAGTGCCACCGTCATCCACGCAGGCTCGCAGGTGCGCTTCGACCGCGACCGGCTCGGCCTGGTGGAAATCGCCCGCGACACCCAGCTGGCCTGGCGCAATGGCTTGCTGGTGGTCGACGACATGCCGCTGTTGCAGTGGGCCCAGGAATTGATGCGCTACAGCGACCAGCGTCTGGTCTGCGACCCGGCCGTGGCCGAGTTGCGGGTCTCCGGCAGCTTCCCGGTCGATGACCTGCCTCTGGCCTTGGCCATGCTGAGCGAGAGCCATGGCCTGCGCGCGCGCGGCGAAGCTGGCGGGATGTTCATCAGTCGCTGAAACAGGGGCCAAAGGCCTCAACCACGCGACGAAATGCCAGCATCCGGCCATTGCCCCGGCACCATCGCCAATGGGATGATTCGTATTTGCAACGAATTCTCATCAAGGTCATGCCCGTGCCCCCCAAGCTCCTCCTCGCCGAAGACGACCCGCGCCTGCGCCAGGACCTGGAACAGCACTTCATGCGCCGTGGCTTCAGCGTCCGGACCTGCGAGAACGGCACCCAGGCATTGAACACGATGCAGCAGGCCCCCTTCGACCTGCTACTGCTGGACATCATGCTTCCCGGCATCGATGGCCTGAGCCTGCTCGACGAACTGCGCCGGCACCAGGCGGTACCGGTAATGCTGATGTCGGCCCTGGGCGCCGAGCAGGACCGCATCAGCGGCTTCACCCGCGGCGCCGACGACTACCTGCCCAAGCCCTTCAGCCTGGCCGAACTGGATGCCCGGATCGATGCGCTGCTGCGCCGGGTGGCGCTGGACCGGCGCCCGTCCATGCCACGCAATGCCTGCACGCTGACCTTCGATACCGCCAACCATGATGTCGCCCAGCATGGCCAGAGTGCCGGGCTGACCGGTTCCGAATACCGCTTGCTGGTGACCCTGCAAGCCCATCCCGGCGAGGCGCTGAGCAAGGCATTTCTGTACCAGAGCGTCCTGCACCGGGCCTATACCCGCCTCGACCGCGGCCTGGATGTGCATGTGTGCAACCTGCGCCGCAAGCTCGCCGCCATCGGCGCCAGCCACCTGGAAATCCAGGCCGTGCGCGGCCAGGGCTATATCCTGGTCGATGCGGGCAACACCTGATGCGCCGTCATCCGCTGCTGTGGAAACTGGCGCTGTTGCAGGTGTGCTTCTGCCTGCTGCTGACCTGGCTGATCTGGACCTGGGGCCTGTCGGTCGAACGCAGCACCTACTTCCTGGCCCCCGCCGACCGGGTGTTCCTCGCCGGCTTCGCCGAACAGGCCGAGCAGGCCTGGCGCGCGGAAGGTGCCGATGGCGTGGAACGCTTGCGCCGTCGGCTCGAAGCCGATGAGAACACCTGGGTCGCCATCATCGGCCCTCATCTGCAAAGCCTAGGCACTACCGCGCTGAGCGCCGATGAAGCCAGCCGCCTGACCTTCATGCGCAAACTCGACTGGCCGATGAGCCGGCGCCTGCAGGACGAGCTGCCATACGTGAGCATTGCCTTCCCCGAACACCCCGAGGACGGCCGCCTGGTCATCCAGCTCCCCGAACACCTGCTACCCACCGGCCTGACACCCTGGACCCACGTAGTCACCCACGGCGTGGCCCCCGCCCTGCTCGCCCTGTTGCTGGGCCTGGCGCTGTACCGCCATCTGGTCGTGCCACTCAATCGCCTTCGCGACCGCGCCGACGCCCTGCGGGCTGATGACCTGGATGGCCCCAGGCTGCCCCTGCAGGAACGCCGCGACGAACTGGGCGAGCTGGCCCAGGCCTTCGAGCACATGGCCGTGCGCCTGCGCAAAAGCCTCGACCAGCAACGCCTGCTGCTACGTACCCTGTCCCATGAACTGCGCACGCCGCTGGCGCGCCTGCGCATCGCCCACGACAGCGAATTGCCGGCGGAGCAACTGCGACAGCGCCTGGACCGCGAGGTGGACGACATGCAGAAACTGCTGGAGGACACCCTCGATCTGGCCTGGCTGGACACCGAGCAACCGCAACTGGCGACCGAGCCGGTACTGGTGCTCTCGGTCTGGGAGGCGCTGATCCAGGACAGCTGCTTCGAAAGCGGCTGGCCGGTCGAACGGCTGCCCTGCTCACTCGGCCTCGACTGCCAGGTGCAGGCGCACCTGGACAGCCTGGCCCAGGCCTTGGAAAACCTGCTGCGCAACGCCATCCGCCATTCGCCCGCCATTGGCCGGGTCGGCCTGGACGGTTGGCGCGAGGGCGCCTTCTGGCACCTGTGCCTGCGCGACCAAGGGCCCGGAGTACCAGAGGATGAACTTGAGCAGATCTTCCAGCCCTACCGCCGCCTGCCCGGCAGCGGCGCCGGCTTCGGCCTGGGCCTGGCCATCGCCCGGCGCGCCATCGAGCTGCAGGGCGGGCGCCTGTGGGCGAGCAATGGGCATCCTGGCCTGTGCCTGCACCTACTGTTGCCGGCAAGCGAAAGTGTTTAGAAAGTTAATGCGCTTTACTCTCAAATACGATTTATTAGCATCTGTGATTTCTTGAATTCAGCCCGCCGTGCCGGAGATCACACATGTCGCCCCGCCCGCTTCCTCTCGCCCCCTTCCTGCTGCTGTCCAGCTGCCTGCTGAGCAGCGCCGTACAGGCCGCCAACCAGCCAGAACCGATCGTGCTGGAAAGCCAGAACGTAGTGGCCACCGCCCTGGAGGAGACCAAGCAGGCGCCGGGTGTGTCGGTCATCACCGCCGAGGACATCCAGAAACGCCCACCGGCCAACGACCTGTCGCAGATCATCCGCACCATGCCAGGGGTCAACCTGACCGGCAACTCCACCAGCGGCCAGCGCGGCAACAACCGGCAGATCGATATCCGCGGCATGGGGCCGGAGAACACTCTGATCCTGGTCGACGGCAAGCCGGTCAGCAGCCGCAGCTCGGTGCGCTACGGCTGGCGCGGCGAACGCGACTCGCGCGGCGACACCAACTGGGTGCCGGCCGACCAGGTCGAGCGCATCGAGGTGATCCGCGGCCCGGCGGCGGCACGCTACGGCTCCGGCGCCATGGGCGGGGTGATCAACATCATCACCAAGCAACCGACGGGCGAACCCCACGGCAACATGACCGTGTACCAGAACTTCCCGCAGCACGGTGACGAAGGCGCCACCAAGCGCGTGAGCTTCGGCCTCAACGGCCCACTGACCGACACCCTGAGCTACCGCGTCTACGGCAACGTGGCCAAGACCGACGCGGACGACTGGGACATCAACGCCGGCCACCAGTCCGCGCGCACCGGCACCCAGGCCGGTACCTTGCCCGCCGGCCGCGAAGGCGTGCGCAACAAGGACCTCAACGGCCTGCTGAGCTGGCGCCTGACGCCGGAACAGACCCTGGAGCTCGAAGCCGGCTTCAGCCGCCAGGGCAACCTGTACGCGGGCGATACGCAGAACACCAACTCCAACGCCAACGTCAAAAGCATGCTCGGCAAGGAGACCAACATTCTTTACCGCGAGAACTTCGCCATCACCCACCGTGGCGATTGGGACTTCGGCAGCAGCATGGCCTTCCTGCAATACGAGAAGACCCGCAACCAGCGCATCAACGAAGGCCTGGCCGGCGGCACCGAAGGCATCTTCAGCAACACCAACTTCTACACATCGACGCTGCGCGACCTGACCGCCCACGGTGAGCTCAACCTGCCACTGCACGCCTGGCGCGACCAGACCCTGACCCTGGGCAGCGAGTGGAGCCAGCAGAAACTGGACGACCCCAGCGCCAACACCCAGACCACCAGCGAAGGCGGCAGCGTGCCCGGCCTGGCCAGCAGCGGCCGCAGCACCAGCAGCCAGGCGCAGATCTTCTCGCTGTTCGCCGAGGACAACATCGAACTGCTGCCCGGCACCATGCTCACTCCGGCGCTGCGCTTCGATCACCACAGCATCGTCGGCGACAACTGGAGCCCGTCGCTCAACCTGTCCCATGCGCTGAGCGACACCCTGACGCTCAAGGCCGGCATCGCCCGCGCCTACAAGGCGCCGAACCTGTACCAGCTCAACCCCGACTACCTGCTCTACAGCCGTGGCCAGGGCTGTTACGGGCAGAGCACCAGCTGCTACCTGCAGGGCAACGCGCACCTGGAAGCCGAGACCAGCGTCAACAAGGAACTGGGCATCGAGTTCCAGGACAACGGCTGGGTCGCCGGCCTGACGTACTTTCGCAACGACTACAAGAACAAGATCGACTCGGGCCTGAGCGGCATCGGACAGGCATCCGGCGGCGTCGGCGCCAACGCCAACGCCACCCTCTACCAGTGGGAGAACATCCCCAAGGCGTTGGTCGAGGGCCTCGAGGGTACCCTGACCATCCCGCTGAGCGAACAGCTGAAGTGGAGCAACAACTTCACCTACATGCTGCAGTCGAAGAACAAGACTACCGGTGAGACCCTGTCGGTGACTCCGGCCTACACCCTCAACTCGATGCTCGACTGGCAAGCATCGGGCGACCTGTCGCTGCAGCTGAGCGTGGCGTGGTACGGCAAGCAGACGCCGAAGAAGTACGACTACCAGGGCAAACGGGTCACCGGCACCGCCAACGACCAGGTGGCCCCTTACGCCCTGGTCGGCGCCAGCGGCACCTATGCGCTCACTAAAAACCTGAGCGTGACCGCCGGCATCGACAACCTGTTCGACAAACGCCTGTACCGGGCCGGCAACGCCCAGGCGGTGAACGGTATCGAGGGCGCGGGCGCGGCCACCTACAACGAACCCGGGCGCACCTTCTACACCAGCCTGACCGCCTCCTTCTGAACACGTGCCGCCGTTGCATCCGACGATGCCGCGGCGGCCTGTCAATGGATGACCTCACGAGAACGCCCGATGAAGATCCTTACCCTTGTCCTGGCACTGGTGCTGAGCGGTTCGGCCCTGGCCCAGCCGCAACCCGAGCAGAAGATGGACACGACCCTGCTGCAGCGCCAGGACCTGGCCTATCGCTTCAGCCACCTCGACCTGGATTCTCGCGACGGCCAGCGCCATTACCGCCTGTGGATCGGCCAGCCCCGGCGCCCGGCCCCCGCCAGCGGTTACCCGGTGCTATGGATGCTCGACGGCAACGCCGCCATCAGCGCCCTTGAGCCAGAGCAACTGCAGGCGCTGGCCGGCGGCCAGGCACCGCTGCTGGTCGCCATCGGTTACCAGACTGACCAACGCATCGAGCGTGCCGCCCGTACCTACGACTACACCCCCGTGGTGCCCGGGCTGGCCGAGCAACGCGATCCCCTGACCGGCCAGGCCAGCGGTGGCGCCGATGAATTCCTCGATCTGCTGGAGCAACGCATGCGTCCGATGGTCGCCGCTGTGGCGCCCGTCGACCCGCAACGACAGACACTTTGGGGCCACTCCTATGGCGGGCTGTTGACGCTGCACACACTGTTCACCCGCCCGTGGCTGTTCAGCGACTATGCAGCGGCCAGCCCATCGTTATGGTGGAACGACGGCGCCATCGTGGCCGAGATGCAAGGGTTGCAGGAGCGGCTGGGCAGCCACCAGCCTAGCCTGCTGCTGATGCGCGGCACGCGGGAACCGGCCAACCCCCGAGGGCCGCTGCAGGGCGATGTGCAACGACCTGCCCGGGCGCTGGTGGCCAGTCTGGCCGGAGTGAAGGGATTGTCAGCGACTTTCCAGCCATTCGACGGCCTGGACCACGGGCCAATGCTGCCGGCATCGCTGTGGTTCGTGATGGACAGGATGTCCAAGTCGGCTCAGTGAGCCGTCATCCAGCCTGGCGCACGGTGTCCCGCAGAAAATCATCCAGCAACCCGGTGTCCCCCCTCGTCACCGGTACTTCCCGCGCCTCTCCTGCCCGCGCCAGCTCGGCCTCGATGAACCCATGCAATACCTCATCCCGCGGTCCGTGCTCGGCCTCGCCGCTGCGGCGCTTCACAACCAGCAGCGCGTCGATCGCCGCCTGCAGCCGCGGGTCATCGACGGTACGCGCCATCAACGCGGCGAACGCCGTCGGCGGCATGCCCAGTCCCTGGTCGATCCAGCGCACCGCCAGCAACGGTCGCAGCACATACAGGTACTTCTTGAAACGCACCGTCTCGCCCATCAGGTAGCCGCGCAGGTTCTTGCGTGCCATCGACAGGTAGTGGTGGCGCACGGCGCGCGGCGAGTAGAAAGCCTCGCCCAGCTCGCGCAAACGCCCGGTAGCTTCGGCGTCGGCGCGGTACACCAGCGGCGAGCCCAGCCACTCGAGCAAGCTCGGGTTGGCGCCGCGCATCAGGCGCAGGGCCTTGCGCAGCTCCCAGCCGCTGATGTCCAGTTCGTCGCAGAGCGGCCGCTCGATCACATCGCGAGGCTCGTCCACCCGCAAGTACCAGTCGTTGCGCGGCACGTAGACAAAGCGCACATCATAATCGCTGTCCGGCGAAGCGAAGCCCCAGGCACGGCTGCCGGACTCGCAGGCATAGAGCACGTTCACCTCGTGCTCGCGCTCGATACGTTGCAATTCATCGAGCACCCGGGCATGCATGGCCTCGGGCAATGGGTGGGGGTCGTCCTGATACATGTCTTCGTTCCTTGTACAGGGCGCCATAGGGCGCCCATTTCAACCTTTCACGCACACCACCTGACGCAGGGTATGCACCACTTCGACCAACTCCCGCTGGGCCTGCATCACCGCATCGATGTCCTTGTAGGCCATCGGGATCTCGTCGATCACATCCTTGTCCTTGCGGCACTCCACATGGGCGGTGGCACGCTGCTGGTCCTCGACGGTGAAGCGGCTCTTGGCTTTGGTACGGCTCATCACCCGGCCCGCGCCGTGGCTGCACGAACAGAACGCCTCCTCGTTACCCAGACCACGGACGATGAAGCTCTTGGCGCCCATGGAGCCGGGAATGATGCCCAACTGGCCCTTCTGCGCCGACACCGCACCCTTGCGGGTCACCAGCACCTCGCGGCCGAAGTGCTGCTCCTTCTGCACATAGTTATGGTGGCAGTTGACCGCCTCGAGGCTGGCCTCGAACGGTTTGCCCAGCACCTTTCGGGTGGCGGCAACCACCGCCTGCATCATCAGCTCGCGGTTGTGCCGGGCGAAGTCCTGCGCCCACTCGACCGCCTCGACATAGTCAGCGAAATGCCGGCTGCCTTCCTCGAAGTACGCCAGGTCCCGGTCCGGCAGGTTGACCATGTGCTGGCGCATGTCGGCCTGTGCCAGTTCGATGAACAGGTTGCCGATGGCGTTACCGACACCACGCGAGCCGCTGTGCAGCATGAACCAGACCCGGTCGGCCTCGTCCAGGCAAACTTCGATGAAATGGTTGCCGCCCCCCAGTGTCCCCAGGTGCTGGCGGTTGTTGGTCTTCTCCAGCCGCGGTTGCTTGTCGGTGATCGCCTTGAAGCGCCCGGCCAGGCCGCTCCATACCTGGTCGGCCTGGTTCGGCACATTGTCCCAGGCGCCCTGGTCACGACGACCGAAGGTCTTGCCATGGGGCACGGCTTTTTCGATGGCCGTGCGCAGGCCGTGCAGGTTGTCCGGCAGGTCGCGGGCGTGCAGCGAGGTGCGGGCGGCGATCATGCCGCAGCCGATGTCCACGCCCACCGCCGCCGGAATGATCGCGCCCACGGTGGGGATCACGCTGCCGATGGTCGAGCCCTTGCCCAGGTGCACATCCGGCATCACCGCCAGGTGCTTGAAGATGAACGGCATCTTCGCCGTGTTCATCAGTTGCTTGCGGGCGTCGTCCTCGACCGGCACGCCGTCGGTCCACAGTTTGATCGGCTTGCCGCCCGCCACTTCGAGTATGTTCATTGCCTTGTTCCTTGTTGCGCTACGTCGTGTCGCAAAGGGTCAACCCGCCTTGAGGCTGACCATTCCATTCAATACCTGATCCAGACCACCGAACACCGAAATCCGGTCGATGCGCTCGGCCACCCGCTCCAGGGTTTCCAGCTCCTTCAGGCGCAGGGCCGTCGGGTTGCCTTCCATCACCTTGGCGGTGTTGAGCAGCGAACGGGTCGCCTGGGTTTCCTCACGGCGCCGGATCACGTTGGCCTGGGCGGCCTTTTCCGCCTCCACCACCTGCGCCAGCAGGGTCTTCATTTCGCCCGGCAGGATGATGTCGCGCAGCCCGAGGCTGCCCACCTCCAGGCCACTGCCCGGCAACTGCGCCTGCAGGTGCTCGGTAACGCTGTCGTCGATCAGTTGTTTGTTCTCCAACAGCTCATCGAGGGTGCGGGTACCCACCGCCGCACGCAGGCCGAACTGCAGCTCGCGGTACAGGTGCTCAACTGGCTTGCTCATCTGCCCATGGGCACCGAGCACGTCGGTATAACGCCAGTTGGCCACCAGGCTCAGGCGCAGGTTGACCTTGTCGCGGGTGAGGATCTCCTGGCCGCTCACCTCCAGCGCCTGCAGGCGGGTGTCGACCATCTCCACCGCTACCTGGCTGCCGCAGCGCCAGTAGCCATGCTGCCCGGGCTCGAGCAAACCGGCCACCACGCCGTCAATCTTCAGCACGCCGACATGGAAAGCCGGCACCAGCGCCAGCAGTACATGGTCCATGCCGGCGATTCCAGGACGATTCAGGCGGGTCACCAACTCGGCGTCCAGGCACTGGCCGTGGGTCAGGTCGATACGTTGCAGCTCGTGCCTGGCCTGGTCTTTCCAGTAGGCACGGCGGCTGTCCGGCGGCAGCACTTCGACCAGCTTGCCGTCCTCGAAGCGCAGCCCGACCTCATGCTCGCTCAGGTCCATGCACACCAGGTGCTGGTCCATGCCACGGGCGAGCAACTCCCGGACGTTGACGTCCGAAACCGGGCGACGCGTGTCCACCGTGTCCACCACCACCTGGGCGCCACAGCGCCAGAAGCCGTGCTGCCCGGCCGGCAGCAGGTCGACCACGACACCGTCGATGCGCAGCACACCGACACTGAAGGTCGGCACCGTCACCAGCAGCACGTTGTCCATGCCGGCGATTCCCGGTTTGTTCAGGCGTGCCAGCAGTTCGGCGTCCAGGCGCCGCCCCTGGGCCAGGTCGATCCGCGTCAGGCTCTGCCGGGTCGGGCCTTTCCATTGCAGGCGGCGGCTGTCGGCTGCCAGCAGTTCCTTCAACTGACCATCCTCGAAACGCAGGCCCACTTCGTTTTCGGCCATGTCCAGGGTAAGGAAATACTGCTCGACCAACGCCGGCTCATGTTGGCGCAGATAGCGCTCGAGGGGATAGTCGTGCAGCGGGGAATCCTGGGGGCAGTTCTTCAGCGTCAGCCGCCCCTGCCAATCGAAACGCTTGTACTGGCCCGGCTCGAGGATCGCCTCGAAATCGCCATCGTTCAGCAACAGGCCGTGTTCGTTCTTCTTCACTACAAAGCGCTTCAACATGTTCATCTTGCTCATCCTTTGTTCAATGTCCTTGGTTGCCGGTGGTCGCCAACCCAGCGGGCGTCGCGAGCGAAGCCTGGCGGAGTCCGGGGCCGGGAGCGTTGCTCCAGCGGCCACCCTCGTTGCGCCAAGCCCGGCCGGCGAGCCGGGTGGGCCAGCGGTGGGCCAGGCGTCCTTCGCAGTGACGGGCCGTCCTGGCCCTGCTTGCGTTGCCTGTGCCCCACCGGCGGGTGTTGCGGTTACAGCTACCTTAGGAGGGTAGTGCCGGGGCTTTGCCCGGCGAGCGTCTGCGCCAGCCTTTCCAGGGGCCCAGCGCAGCAATGACCGGTCGTTGCGGCGGCGGCATGCACGACACCGACACCTGAAGGTGGGTACGTGCACCGGCGGGGGGTTCCCCTTTCCCGAGGGCCTGCCTGGCGATGCGGTCGAGAGGGATATAGCGAGCGGCGTGCCAGGTTTTCATTTGGCATAGATAAGATTATTTAACTTATTGTTTTATATAGAATTATTTTTATCTTATTCATTTGCACACCACTGCAAGCACTCATGGAGATTCTTTTTTCGTATATCATCGGATAGCAATTTATCTTTTAGGATAATCAAGGATGCGCAAGCCTCTCGTCGCCATCGGCTTCCTCGGTACCACCCTCGACCGCAACGGCAAGGGCGCCGCACGCTGGAACCGCTGGCGGCCAACCATCGGCCTGTGCCAGCAAGCCGACCTGCCTCTGGACCGCCTGGAACTTATCCACGGCCACGGCGCCCGCGACCTCGGCCTGGCCGAGCGGATTCGCGCCGACATCCAGCAGGTCTCGCCCGGCACCGAAGTGCGCCTGCACCCGCTGGCGCTGCGCAACCCGTGGGACTTCGAGGAGGTCTACGGCGCCCTGCACGACTTCGCCAGCGGCTATACCTTCGACACCGAGCGCGAGGACTATCTGGTGCACATCACCACCGGTACCCACGTCGCGCAGATCTGCTGGTTCCTGCTCACCGAGGCGCGCTACCTGCCAGCGCGCCTGGTACAGACCTCGCCCTCGCGCAAGCAGGACGAAAACAGTGACCCGGCCGGCATCGCCACCCTGATCGACCTCGACCTGTCGCGCTACGACCCGATCGCCTCGCGCTTTCGCCGCGAGCAGGTCGAGGGGCAGTCGCTGCTCAAGTCCGGTATCGCCACGCGCAACCAGGATTTCAACCGCACCATCGAACAGATCGAGCGGGTCGCCCTGCGCTCGAAGGCCCCCATGCTGCTAGTCGGCCCGACCGGCGCCGGGAAGTCATTTCTGGCCCGCCGCGTCCATGAGCTCAAGCGCGGGCGCCATCAGCTGGGCGGGCGCTTCATCGAAGTGAACTGCGCCACCCTGCGCGGCGACGGTGCCATGTCGACCCTGTTCGGTCACGCCAAGGGCGCCTTCACCGGCGCCCAGAACGCCCGCGACGGCCTGCTGCGCGCCGCCGACGGAGGCATGCTGTTCCTCGACGAGATCGGTGAACTGGGCGCTGATGAGCAGGCCATGCTGCTCAAGGCCATCGAGGAAAAACGCTTCTTCCCGCTGGGCGCGGACCGCGAAGTGGAAAGCGACTTCCAGCTGATCGCCGGCACCCATCGCGACCTGCGCGCCAAGGTCGCCGACGGCTCGTTCCGCGAGGACCTGTTCGCCCGCATCAACCTGTGGACCTTCGCCCTCCCCGGCCTGGCCGAACGCCGCGAGGACATCGAGCCGAACCTCGATTTCGAACTGCAGCGCCATGCCCGCGAACAAGGGCGTCAGGTGCGTTTCAACCTCGAGGCCAAGCGCCGCTACCTGGCTTTCGCCCATGCCGGCGAGGCCCGCTGGGCCGGCAACTTCCGCGAGCTATCGGCGTCGATCACGCGCATGGCGACCCTGGCCGACAGCGGGCGTATCGATGAGGAAATGGTCGAGGAAGAGATTGCCCGGCTGCGCTATGCATGGGGCCTGGAGTCGGCCAGCGAGCCACTTTTGGCCGACCGCGCACTCGACCTGTTCGACCAGGTGCAGTTACAGGCGGTGATCGACGTCTGCCGCCGCGCACCGAGCCTGTCAGAAGCCGGGCGTCAGCTGTTCGCGGTATCGCGTCAGGAGAAGGCCAACCCCAACGACGCCGACCGCCTGCGCAAGTACCTGGCCCGCTTCGGGCTGGAGTGGCAGCAACTAAAGTCGTAGGGCTTGCCAGCCCGCTGGCACAGTGCTGTATGCTTGGCCGGTCTTCAGGGCGGGGTGAAAGTCCCCACCGGCGGTAAATCGAAAGATGAGCCCGCGAGCGCCCCGGCCATGCCGGGGGTCAGCAGATCTGGTGCGACTCCAGAGCCGACGGTCATAGTCCGGATGAAAGAAGGCGTTTGGCAGGGGCCGTCCGGGCGCCCCTGCGCGCGCATTATGTTCGCCCCGAGACGTTCATCGATCATTCACGAGGAGCGTTTCATGTCCACCATGCTCAACACGCAATTCCCCAACGTCAGTGCCGCCATCGCCGCCTTCCAGGCCGGGCGCCCCGTGCTGCTGCTCGACGACGACGACCGCGAGGACGAAGCCGATATCGTCGCCGCCGCCGAGAACCTTTCGCTGCAGACCATGGCCATGATGATCCGCGACTGCAGCGGCATCGTCTGCCTGTGCCTGGACGAAGCCACCGTCGACGCCCTGCAGCTGGCGCCGATGGTGCAAAACAACCAGGCCCGCCATGGCACCGGCTTCACCGTCACCATCGAGGCCGCCGAAGGGGTCAGCACCGGCGTGTCGGCACAGGACCGCATCACCACCATCGAAGCCGCGCTGCGCTCGACCGCGCAGGAACGTCATATCGTCAGCCCAGGCCATGTGTTCCCGCTGCGCGCTCGCGATGGCGGCGTACTGACCCGCCGCGGCCACACCGAAGGCTCGGTGGACCTGGCCCGCCTGGCCGGCCTGCGCCCGGCGGCGGTGCTGTGCGAACTGATGAACCCCGACGGCAGCATGGCCCGCGGCGAGCAGGTGGCGGTGTATGCGCGGCAGTACAACCTGCCGGTGCTGACCATCGAGGAACTGGCGCGCTATCGCGAGACGATGGTCGAGTTGCAGGCCGAGCCGGCCTGATACCTGAGCAAGCCCGCCCCCGGTCAGCGTGGGAGCGGGCTTGCCCCGCGATGAGGCCAGGCCTCAACGCAACCCCAGCGGCCCCTTCAGAAACTCGTACAACCCCGCCGCACTCTTGCGATAGCCATCAGCCGTCAGGTGCACCAGATCCGGCCGCGCCAACCCACCTGCCTGCCAGCCGGCAATCGAGCACGGCCCACCCATGAACCCTTGCCAATCCCAGAACAGCGCCTTGTGCTTGTGCGCCATCTGCTTCTGGATACGGATCACCGAGGCCAGCGGTTGCGGCTGGCGCGCCGCACAGCTGCGCGCCTTGCGCTGCTTGATCGAGTCTGGCGGACCGACCAGCAGGATCGCCGCCTGCGGCAGGTCCTTGCGCAGGCCCGTGAGGGTCGCGTCCAGTTGCGTCTGGTACAGCGCCAGGTCGAGCTTGTCGTCGAACGCTTCATTGGTGCCGTAAGCCAGGATCACCAGGTCAGGCCGCACGACCTTGAGGCTGTCGCGCCAGCCCGGCTGCCACTTGTCCACCACGTCCAGGCGCGCGCCGTTGATGCCCAGCGCCGAGTAGGTCACCCCGGCATGCTTCTGCCCCTGGATGTACCAGCCACCCAAAGCGACACCCCGACCGCCCTCGACACTCAACTGCACCGGCAGGCCGACATTGGCGTAGGCCGGACTGAAGCGCCACTGGCCATTGCTGGCCGGCAGCACGCGGCGCTGGCCGCCATTGACGAAGAGGCTGGCGCTGGTGGTCGACTGGTACAGCGCCGAAACCTTGTAGCGCTGGCGATCCTCGTCCCGCGCCTGCAGCACCACGCTGGCACGATTGGCCAACGGCAGCGACAGGTAGCCCCCCAACGGAAACTGCGAGCTCTGCTGGTTGCGCGCCGACACCAGCTCCCACTGGCGCTTCTCGCTCTTGATGATCACCCGGTCGTTGCGGATCCCCGGCACTGGCGAAGCCGGCACCAGGCCGATGCCACCGTCGCCGTAGCGCGCCTGCAACAGCTTGCGCAGCTCGCCGCTGAACAGGTCGGCGGCGGTATGCGAGTCTCCCAGCTGGACGATGGCGACCGGCGCCCGGCCGGCATTGCGCAGCTTGCCGGCGAGCAAGGCCAGGTTGCCGTCCTGGCGGGTGGCTGGCGCGGCGGCTGGCCGGGCCGTGGGCTGGGCGCTCACGCTGTTGGCGCCGGTGCTGCAACCCGGCGCGGCGCTGATCAGCAGGGCCAGGCCCAGCAGGTGATGCCATTGGCGCATCTCAATGTCCTGTAACGGTCAGGCCCGGAAAACTGATCAGCGACAGAACCTGTTCGGCGATCATCTTCTGGCCTGTGATGGTGAAATGAATGCCGTCGTCGACCCGCACCTTGACCCGCTTGCCCTGCGGTGTCTGCACCGTATACGAGAAGTTGGCGTCGGGGTAGCCGAGGATCGGGTTGGCCGAGACATAGTGCTGGCCGAACAGCGCGGTCTGCTCCTGGTATAGCCCGCTGAGGTAGCCCATGGCCGTGGACAATCGCGCCTTCTCCATGTTCGGCGGCCCGACCCAGATCACCTGCACGTTGTGCGCGCGGGCCTGCTCGAGGATCGAATCGATACGGGCGCGGTAGGCGACCTCCCACTCCGGCGACTTGAAGCGCAGGAACGGCTTGCCCTTGCCCTGGGGCATGTCCCACGGGTCGTTGGGGCCGAGGAACACCACCATCAGGCGCACGTTCGGTTCGTGATCAAGGGTGTCGGCCACGGTCTTCGGCCAGTTGAAGAAGCCCGGGTAAGCAAGGCCGGTGCTTTGCTTGCTGAGGTTGACGGTGCGGATCTGGTAGCGCTTGCGCAGGCTGTTGGCCAGGTGCGGCGCCACGCCCTGCATCAGCGAGTCACCGACCAGGAACACGTCGTCGCCAGCGGCCAGCGAGGCCACGGTACCCGGCTGCAGCAATGCGGGTGCAGGCGCGGGCGGCGCAGGCTGGGCGACAACGACGGGGGCTGGCGCATGAAGCGGCGCAGGCGTCGGCTGCACATGCGCCGGCGTCGACACCGGTGGCAACGGCTTGGCCACGGCCGCCGGGGTTTCCAGATCGACCGTGACCACCGGCTGCGGTGCGGGCAGAACCTCGACCGCCGGCCCCTCGGCCAGTTGCGCCGCGGGCAGCAACTGCTCGAGCAGGTTATCGCGCTGCGCCTCCAGCATGGCCGTCAACTGCGCACCCATGCGCCAGGCCGGCATCTGGCCTAGCAGCGGTATCTCGCAGCTCTGGTGGTATTTCTGCTGGCAGTAGAGCTTGATCGAGTCCTGGTTCAGCCAGAACAGCAATGCGGTGGTGACCACGATCGCATACAAGCCACGGGCGGCGCCCATCTGCACCTGGAACAGCTGTTTGCTATCAGAAGCTTGCATAGATGAACCCCGGCACGCCCGACTGCGAAGCGAAAATCACCAGCGACACGCCGACCCCGAGCGGGATCGGGTACAGCTGCCACGGCAGACGCTGGAACAGCGCGCCACTCTGGCGCAACAGCGCCAGCCACTGTGGATAACTGGCCACGAACAGCACGCAGGCCAACAGCATCAGGCCGGTGGCGCTGTTCAGCCCCGCCAGGCTCAGCTGGCCGATGTCGCCGAGCATCTCAAGCGCGCCGTCCAGCGTCGGACTGCGGAAGAAGATCCAGGCGAAGGCCACGTAGTGGAAGGTCATCAGGCGCGCCAGCAGGCCGGAGCCCGGCAGCCGTGCGAAGCCCGGAAACCACTGGCTGAACAGCTTGGAAATGGCCAGGCCGACACCATGCAGCGCGCCCCAGATGATGAAGTTCACGCTCGCCCCGTGCCACAGGCCGGACACCAGCATCGCCAGCAGCATGTTCAGGTTGCCGCGCCATGCGCCCTTGCGATTGCCGCCCAGCGGGATGTACACGTAGTCGCGGATGAAGCGCGACAGGCTGATGTGCCAGCGCCCCCAGAATTCCTTGAGGTTGTGCGCGGCGTACGGCGCGTCGAAGTTGTCCGGCAGGCGAAAGCCCAGCAGCAGGGCGATACCGGTGACCAGGTTGGTGTAGCCGCTGAAGTTGAAGTAGATCAGCAAGCTGTAGCCGTACACGCTCAACAGCACCTGTTCGGGGCTGGCGCTGCCCGGGGTGTCGAACACCGGGTCGACCCACTCGCTGCCCAGCCAGGCGCTGAGGAAGAACAGCTTGACCACCGCCATCGCGATCAACCCCAGCGCCCGCTGCGGCTCCAGCACCTGGCGCATGGCCGGCGGACGGATCTGCGGCAGCATGTGCAGGGCACGGTTGACCGGCCCGGCCACCAGGCTGGGGAAGAACGCCAGGTACAGGGCCAGGTCCAGCGGCGCCGCCGGCGCCAGTTCGCGGCGGTTGATCGACACCAGGTAGCTGACCGAATGGAAGGTATAGAACGACAGCCCGATCGGCACCAGCACTTCCAGCAGCGGCAGCGACACCTCGAACCCGGCCGCCGCCAGGGCGCCCTGGGCGCCGCCGACGAAGAACTCCTGGTACTTGAACAGGTAGAAGCAGCCCAGCACCAGGGTCAGCAGCAGCACGCGACTGAACCAGCGCCCGGGATAGCGCCCCGCCAGCAGGCCGAGCAGGTACACCAGCGCGCTGTAGCCCAGCAGGATGTACAACGACTGCAGGCTGAAGCTCGCCACCAGGCCATAGCTGGCGGTCAGCAGCAGCAGGTTCTGCAACCGCACGCTCCAGCACAGGCTCCAATAAAGAATGAAGAACAGCGTGAAACAGAGGCCGAATTCGATCGAGAGGAAGCTCACAACGTAGTCCATTACATGACGTCGGGAAGAAAGGTCCCTGACCCTCGGGCCAGAGCGCGCGGATTATGGCAGAGGGCCGTCACCCCCACAATTCGATTGCATCGCCGATTGCAAGATGGCTCGCACCGAACAAGTGCAACAAAATGCGACGAACGATAGGCCCATGCAATTTGCTCCCCCTGCCCCGCTCTGCTAGTGTCGCGCCGTTCTGAATGCCACCGAGACAGTCGCCATGGCCCGCAAAAAAACCTCCATCGATTTCGAACAATCCCTCGCCGACCTGCAAGCCCTGGTCGAACGCCTGGAGAACGGCGAACTGTCGCTGGAAGAGTCGCTGGCCGCCTTCGAGCAGGGCATCGCCCTGACCCGCGATTGCCAGGGCGCCCTGGCCCAGGCCGAGCAGAAAGTGCAGATCTTGTTGGAGCGTGACGGCGAACTGGCTGCCCAGCCGTTCGACGCGGAGCCCGAGGCATGATCGCCCAGTACCAGCAGAGCGCCCAGGCACGGGTCGACGCCGCCCTCGAACCGTTGTTCCAGGCACCGTCGAAGGAACTCGAACGCCTCTATGCCGCCATGCGCTACAGCGTGATGAACGGCGGCAAGCGCGTGCGCCCGCTGCTGGCCTATGCCGCCTGCGAAGCCTTCGGTGTGCCTGCCGAGCATGCCAACGGCGCGGCCTGCGCGGTGGAACTGATCCACGCCTACTCGCTGGTGCATGACGACTTGCCGGCGATGGACGACGACGACCTGCGTCGCGGCCAGCCCACCACCCACAAGGCGTTCGATGAAGCCTGTGCGATCCTCGCCGGCGACGGGCTGCAGAGCCTGGCCTTCAGTGCCCTGCTCGACCCTCACCTGAGCCCGCAGGCCGACGCCATCCGCCTGCAGATGGTCCAGGCCCTGGCCAAAGCCGCCGGCCCCGCCGGCATGGTCGGCGGCCAGGCCATCGACCTCGGCTCGGTGGGCGTCAAGCTGGACCAGCAAGCCCTGGAGTACATGCACCGGCACAAGACCGGCGCGCTGATCGAAGCCAGCGTTCGCCTTGGCGCCCTGGCCAGCGCCCGCGCCGATCAGGCCCAGCTTGATGCCCTGCAGACTTATGCACAGGCCATCGGCCTGGCGTTCCAGGTGCAGGACGACATTCTTGACGTGGAGAGCGACACCGCCACCCTGGGCAAGCGCCAGGGCGCCGACATCGCCCGCGACAAGCCGACCTACCCGGCGCTGCTCGGGCTGGAAGCGGCCAAGGCCTATGCCCTGGAGCTGCGCGACCAGGCGCTGGCCGCGTTGGCAGGTTTCGGCGACAACGCTGAGCCGTTGCGAGCGCTCGCCCGCTATATTGTCGAGCGCCGCCACTAAGGCCTGACACATCCCCCTGTAGGAGCGGCCTTGTGTCGCGAAAGGGCTGCAAAGCAGCCCCAGATTCAGCATCAATGCAGAAATTGCCGGGGCCGCTGTGCGGCCCTATCGCGACACAAGGCCGCTGCTACAGGATATCTGCCGCACCGGTGGCCCTCATACACCCGTCCGAATGGGCAGCTTTTCCTACAATGGGGTAAACTGCCGCGTCTTCACACCTATAACGACACGCCTGATGCCCACGACGTTTCAAGAGATCCCCCGCGAACGCCCGGTCACGCCATTGCTGGACCGCGCCGATACGCCCGCCGGCCTGCGCCGGCTGGCCGAAGCCGACCTGGAGACCCTGGCCGACGAGCTGCGCCAGGAGCTGCTCTACACCGTCGGTCAGACCGGTGGGCATTTTGGCGCGGGCCTGGGCGTCATCGAGCTGACGATCGCCCTGCACTACGTCTTCGACACACCGGATGACCGGCTGGTGTGGGACGTCGGCCACCAGGCCTACCCGCACAAGATCCTCACCGGTCGCCGCGAGCGCATGCTCAGCCTGCGCCAGAAGGACGGCATCGCCGCCTTCCCGCGCCGCAGCGAGAGCGAATACGACACCTTCGGCGTCGGTCATTCCAGCACCTCGATCAGCGCCGCCCTGGGCATGGCCATCGCCGCCCGCCTGCAGAACGACCCACGCAAGTCGATCGCCGTGATCGGCGACGGCGCACTGACCGCCGGCATGGCCTTCGAGGCGCTGAACCACGCCCAGGAAGTGGATGCCGACATGCTGGTCATCCTCAACGACAACGACATGTCGATCTCGCGCAATGTCGGCGGCCTGTCCAACTACCTGGCCAAGATCCTCTCCAGCCGCACCTATGCCAGCATGCGCGAAGGCAGCAAGAAAGTGCTGTCGCGCCTGCCCGGGGCCTGGGAGATCGCCCGCCGCACCGAAGAGTACGCCAAGGGCATGCTGGTGCCCGGCACCCTGTTCGAGGAACTGGGCTGGAACTACATCGGCCCGATCGACGGCCACGACCTGCCGACCCTGATCGCCACCCTGCGCAACATGCGCGACCTCAAGGGTCCGCAATTCCTGCATGTGGTCACCAAGAAGGGCAAGGGCTTCGCCCCGGCCGAGGTCGACCCGATCGGCTACCACGCGATCACCAAGCTGGAGCCGGCCGACAAGCCGGTGGCGCCGAAGAAGGCCAGCGGGCCGAAGTATTCCGCCGTGTTCGGCCAGTGGCTGTGCGACATGGCCGCCGCCGACAACCGCCTGGTGGGCATCACCCCGGCGATGAAGGAAGGCTCGGACCTGGTCGACTTCAGCGAACGCTACCCCGAGCGCTACTTCGACGTCGCCATCGCCGAACAGCACGCGGTGACCTTTGCCGCGGGCATGGCCTGCGAAGGCGCCAAGCCGGTGGTGGCGATCTACTCCACCTTCCTGCAGCGCGCCTACGACCAACTGATTCACGATGTGGCGGTGCAGGACCTCGATGTGCTGTTCGCCATCGACCGCGCCGGCCTGGTCGGCGAGGACGGCCCGACTCACGCCGGCGCCTACGACCTCTCCTACTTGCGCTGCATCCCCGGCATGCTGGTGATGACCCCCAGCGACGAGAACGAGCTGCGCAAGATGCTCAGCACCGGCCACCACTACAAGGGCCCGGCCGCCGTGCGCTACCCGCGCGGCACCGGCCCGAATGCACCGATCAGCGGCGACCTCGAGCCGCTGGAGATCGGCAAGGGCGTGGTCCGTCGCCAGGGCGGCAAGGTCGCCCTGCTGGTGTTCGGCGTGCAACTGGCCGAGGCCCTGCAGGTGGCCGAGCAGATCGACGCCACCGTGGTCGACATGCGTTTCGTCAAACCGCTGGACGAGGCCCTGGTACTGGAGATGGCCGCCAGCCATGAGCTGCTGGTGACCATCGAGGAGAACGCCATCATGGGTGGCGCCGGCGCTGCCGTCGGCGAGTTCCTGGCCCGCGAGGGCGTGGTCAAGCCGCTGCTGCACCTGGGCCTGCCGGACATCTATGTCGAACATGCCAAGCCTGCGCAGATGCTGGCTGAATGTGGGTTGGATGTGGCTGGTATACAGGCGGCCGTCACTGCCCGCATGACCAAGCTCGGCCTGTAAAAACCGATCGCGGGGCAAGCCCGCTCCCACGAGGCCTGTCTGGTCGTCGTGGGAGCGGGTTTGTCCCGCGATCGCAATGGAACTGCCCATGAAGATCCGCGCCTTCTTCCTGCTCTGCCTCCCCGCCAGCGCCCTGGCCGCCGAACCCTCCCGCGATGACGCCCTGAAGCTTCCCGACGTGCTGATCAGCGCCAGCCGCCAGGTCGAGTCACGCACCGCCACCAGCGCCGCCAACACAGTGTTCACCCGTGCCGATATCGACCGCCTGCAGCCGAGCGGTGTCACCGACCTGCTCGCCCGTGTCCCCGGCGTGCAGGTTGCGCCCACCGGCGGTCGCGGCAGCCTGCCCGGGATCTTCATCCGCGGCACCAAGGCTGCCCAGACCCTGGTGCTGGTCGACGGCGTGCGCATCGCCAATGCCACCTCTGGCGACAGTGGCCTGCAGTTTCTCGACGTCGACCAGATCGAACGTGTGGAAGTGCTGCGCGGCTCGCGCTCGGCGGTCTACGGCAGCGACGCCATTGGTGGGGTAATCCAGATCTTCACCCGTCGTGGCGGCGCCCCGGGCCTGCAACCGCGCCTGCGCCTGGCCGCTGGCAGCAATCAGACCTGGCAACGCAGCCTGGGGCTGTCGGGTGGCGACGACACGACCCGCTTCAACCTCGGCGCCAGCCTGGACGAGACCGCCGGCATCGATTCGACCGGGCCGTCGCACGCCAGCGATGGCGACCATGACGCCTATCGCAATCGCTCTCTCAACCTGAGCTTGAGCCATACCTTCAACGAGCGTTTCGAGGCGGGCTTGAATCTGCTCGACAGCCGTGGGCGCAGTGAATACGACAATCCGTATGGACGGCTGGATGAGGTCACCTGGCTGAGTTATCCACAGCAACCCTATACCGACTTCAGTGTCAGCAGTCTTGGCTCCTGGTTCGACGCCCAGCTCAACGACACCTGGCACTCCAGGCTGGAACTGGGCCACAGCGAAAACCGCGACGACAAACGCGACAAGCTCAGCGACCAGCGCTTCATCTACAACACCTACCGTGATCAGGTCACCTGGCAGAACGAGTTTGCCCTGGACGAGCGCAACCAGCTGATGCTGGGTGGCGACTGGTATCAGGACCGCTTCCACGGCACGGCGAGCTTCAGCGAGGACAGCCGCTGGAACCGCGCCGCTTTCGCCCAGTACCGTTTCGCGGGGGAACGCTTCTCGAGCGAGCTCGGCGTGCGTCATGACCGCAACCAGCAGTACGGCGAGCAGACCACCTGGAATGCCAGCCTCACCGCCCCCTTAAATCCACGCAACGATGTGCTGGTGTCCTACAGCGAGGGGTTCCGTGCCCCGACCTTCAACGACCTGTATGACGTACAGTACGGCAACCCGGACCTGCGTCCCGAGCACTCGAAAAGCTACGAGCTGCAATGGCGCAGCCAACTGGCCAGCCATACCCGACTGGAGGCCTCGCTGTATCGCACCGACCTGCGCGACGCGATCAACTACGACCCCGCCCGCAGGCGCCCCGGCAATGTCGACAATGCACGCATCAACGGCCTGGAACTGTCGCTCATGCAGGAGTGGGCCGGCTGGACCTCTCAGTTGGGCCTGAGCATGATCGATCCGCGAGATCGTGAAACCGGCCATACCTTGCAACGGCGCGCTCGGCGCACATTGAGCCTGGACCTGGACCGTCAGTTCGAACGCTTCAACGTGGGCGCGAGCTGGCAAGCCGTCAGCGGCAGCTACGACGATCCATCCAACAACAATCGCATCGGTGGCTACGGACTACTCGGCCTGCGCGGCGGCATGGTCCTGACGGACGAGGTGAGGTTGGAGCTGAAGCTGGACAACCTGCTGGACAAGCAATACAGCCGTGCCCTGTACAGCTTCGACGGCAGCCAGTACGGCTATCGTGAAGAAGGCCGCACCTGGCTGGTGAGCCTTACCTGGACCCCGACCCTTTAGCCTCCAGCAGCGCGCACAACCGGGCGGTGGCCTCAATCATCTGCCCGCTGGGCCGCTCCAGGCCCTTGTCCGGTACCACCAGCAAGCCTTCCTCCTGCACGGCGCTCATCTGCGGCCAGCGACGCCAGCTGGCCAGCTGCGCCGCGTCACCCGCCAGGATCACCTCGGGATTGCGCAGCAGCACCGACTCCACGCTGACCTGTGGCGCGGGTTGGGTCAGGTCGTCGAACACATTGCGCGCCCCGCAGACGCGCAAGGCATCGCTGACCACCTGGCGCCCGCCCAGGGTGTACAGCGGATTGTCCCAGACCTGGTAGAACACCCGCAGCGGCGTGTCGCGCCGGTAGCGTTCCCGCAGCGCTTGTAGTCGCTCACGCAGGCCGGCGGCATAGGCATGGCCCCGCTCGTCCCGCCCAAGGCGCCGGGCGATGGCTTCGATCTGCTCGATCAACTGGTCGAGGTCGCCGGGCTCGCCGCTGAACGTGGCGATACCCAGGCGCTTGAGCTGGTCGCGCTGGGCCGGCGCGACACTGCCGGGCCAGAGCAGCAGCAGGTCAGGCTTGAGACTGAGCAGGCGCTCCATGTCCAGCTGGCCATGGCGCCCGACCGAGGGCAGGGCCTGAAGGCTCGGCGGACGCTCACCCGCGTCCAGCACGCCCACCAATAGGTCGCCGGCCTCCAGTTCGAGGACGATCTCGGTCATCGACGGCGCCAGGCTGACCACCCGCGGCCCGGCCTCGGCCAGGGTACCGAGGCACAACAATGCGAGGGAGGCGAGAAACGCCCGCATCAGCCGAGCTGGCGCGGGATACGGTAGAGGTACAGCACCACCAAGGTGGACAGGGCAAGGAGGATCTGCGGCACCGCCTCCAGCCCGACCAGCACCGACAGCGCCGCGACCCAGGCCGGGAAGCAGGCGAACAGCATGGCCAGGCGCCTGACCCGCGCCAGCTCGATCCAGGCACCGGGTTCGTCCGGCGAGCCCAACTGCTTGTCGGTGGCGATCAACGCCCGCTTGTAGGCGCCAAAGCGCGGCAGGCTGAGGAACATGGTCGCGGCTCCGGCGATGAACAAGGGCATGGCCAGCACCGGAATCAGCGGCTCTCCCCCGCCGAACGCCCAGGCCATTATCGGCAGTGGCATAAGGCCCACGGCCAGGTACTGCCACCAGGCCAGGGCCAGCCGGCGCTTCACCTCGCCTCGGGTCACGCCTGGGGCACCTCGCCCTGGTGCTTGTTGCCCATCATGTGACCGAGCTTGTCGGCCTTGGTGGCCAGGTACAGACGGTTGTGCGGATTGTGACCGGTATGCAGCGGCACGCGCTCGGAGACCTTGATGTTCATGTCGGTCAGCGCCTTGACCTTGCGCGGGTTGTTGGTCATCAGACGCAGCGACTTCACACCCAGGTGCTCGAGCATCGGCAGGCACATGGCGTAGTCGCGCTGGTCAGCGGCGAAGCCCAGGCGCTCGTTGGCCTCGACGGTGTCGGCGCCGCCGTCCTGCAGTTCGTAGGCGCGGATCTTGTTCAGCAGGCCAATGCCACGGCCCTCCTGGCGCAGGTACAGCAGCACGCCACGGCCTTCGCGGGCGATGGCCTGCAACGCGGCTTCGAGTTGCGAGCCGCAGTCGCAGCGCTGGCTGAACAGCGCATCGCCGGTCAGGCACTCGGAATGCAGGCGCCCCAGCACCGGCTCGCCGTCCGCGATGTCACCCAGGCTGAGCACCACGTGCTCGCGGCCAGTGGCTTCGTCGAGGAAGCCATGCATGGTGAAGGTCGCAAAGGGAGTCGGGAGTTTAGAGGCGGCAACAAAGACGACGGGCACGTTGTGCTCCTGGGTAGTAGGATTTTTCAGATCGGCCGATTGTATCAGCAGCCCGGCGCAGGTGCGCAGGAGGAATAGGGTGGCTTAAGATCGAAAAGTTCGATGCTTATGGTGTTGCTGACGCCTGCTCTAACGCCCCGCTACTCAGTGAGGCTGACTATCGCTGGTAAACGGATACGGCTGCTTCCAACGCTCGAAGATCGGCTTCAGCTCGCCACTACGGACCAGTTGCGCCATGCGCCGGTCGAACAGGTCACGCAGGGCCTCGCCCTGGGCACTGCGGGTGAAGGCCAGGTACAGCGGCAGCTCGGCGACGTGGGTGCTGCGAAAACGCTGGGGCTCGGGCGCCTGTCCGAGCACATATTCGACCTCGGTCTGCGCATCGACGTAGAAATCCACCCGGTCATGCTCAAGCATGGGCAGGATCCCTTCGCGGCGCTGGACCTCGCGGAAATTGTGCACGTTCGGCAGGTAGCTGGCGTAGTCATAGCCACGTACCCAGGCCAGGCGGTACTGGCCGATGGTGTCCAGCGTCGGCTGCGGCTTGCCCGCCAGGCCCAGGGCATAGATATGGTCCATGTCGAAATGCCAGCGCGGATAGAGATTGTCGTCGTTCTCTTCCTTGTAGGAGCCGACCCAGGCATCGGCCTCGCCCCGCTTCACCAGACCGACCGAGCGGCTGTACGGCGCGCTCAGTACCTTGACCTTGACGCCGGCCGGCTCGAACACCTTGCGCAGCACGTCCCAGGCCAGCCCGCTGCCATCGGCGTTGGTGTAGTCTAGCCACTCCTCGCTGACCAGGCGCACCTGCTGCTCCTGGGCCATGACACCGGGCACTGCGCAAAGCAGCACCCACGCCAGCAACACACTCCTCACGGCCATCGCAACGCTCCCTGTATCAGGCCACCGCCCACACCAGAACCTGCATGCCCAGCCAGGCGAACACGCCGGCCAGGATATCGTCGAGCATGATCCCGAACCCACCATGCACATGGCGATCGACCCAGCGGATCGGCCACGGCTTGAGGATGTCGAAGAAGCGGAACATCAGGAACCCCGCCAGCAGCCACTGCCAGCCTTCCGGCACCAGCCACAGGGTGATCCACATGCCGACGATCTCGTCCCAGACAATGCCCTCGTGATCGTGCACGCGCAAGTCGTTGGCCACCTTGCCGCACAGCCACACGCCGAACAGCATGCTGATGCCCAGCAGCAGCCAGTAGCCCCAGTCGGGCAGCATCTGCCACAGCGGGATGAACGGCAGCGCCACCAGCGAACCCCAGGTACCGGGGGCCTTGGGCAACGTACCGGAGCCGAAGCCGAAGGCGATGAAGTGCCACGGGTTGCGCCAGACCGAAGGCGGAACGAACTCCGCAGGCACCTGGTTGGGGTGGTCGGTCACGGTGTCTCCCTGAAATGTTGATAGCCCCGCTGTACGGGGGTGATGTCCAGGCCCTGCGGGTCACGCAGGGTCACGCCCTGCCCTTGCAGCACACGGCCGATGACGTGAACCTCGCGAGCCAGGGAGGTCAGTGCGCTTTCCGGCAGGGTGAAGGCCAGCACGTAGTCGTCGCCACCGGTGAGCGCCGCCTGCACTGCCGCCTCGTGCCCAAGGAAAGCCTGTAAAGGTGCGGACACGGGGACCAGCGACAGGTTCACCTCCAGCGCAACGCCGGACGCCTTGGCGATATGCCCGCAGTCGGCCAGCAGGCCGTCGGAGATATCCAGTGCCGCCGTGGCCAGGCCGCGCAGGCGCTCGCCCAGTTGCAGCTGGGGCAAGGGCGACCAGTAGTGATCCAGCAGCGGACCGGCCACCTCGGCAGCCGCCTCGCGCTCGCCCAGCACCAGCGGCAAGGCCCCCGCTGCGTTGCCCAAAAAACCGCCGACGCACAGCAGGTCGCCCGGCTGCGCGCCGCTGCGGCGCAGGGCCTGGCCCGTCGGTACCCGGCCGAACACGGTCACGGTGATGCTCAGCGGCCCACGGGTGGTGTCACCGCCGATCAAGGTCATGCGGCAACGGTGGGCCACGCGGCCGAGGCCATCGGCGAAGGCTGCCAGCCAGTCCGGGCCGAATTCGGGCAGGGTCAGAGCGAGGGTGAAGCCGATGGGCGTGGCGCCCATGGCCGCCAGGTCGCTGGCCGCCACGGCGAGCGAACGCTGGCCCAGCAGCAGCGGATCGCAGACGGCGGGGAAATGCACACCGGCCACCAGCGTGTCGGTGGAGATCGCCAGCTGCTCGCCGGCGGGCAGGTCCAGCAGGGCACAATCGTCGCCGATCCCCAGGGCCACGCCCTCGCCGCCCTGCGCACAAGGCGCGGCGGCGAAGTAGTGACGGATCAGCTCGAACTCACCCATGGCCGGTCAGCGCCGCGATCAGCGCTTGTTCGCCTTGACTTCCGCTTCACGCAGACGCGGAGCCAGCTTGTCCAGCACGCCGTTGACGAACTTGTGGCCGTCGGTGGCGCCGAAGACCTTGGCCAGTTCCACACCTTCGTTGATAACGACGCGGTACGGCACATCGACGCGCATCATGAACTCCCAGGTGGACAGGCGCAGCACGGCCAGCTCGACCGGGTCGAGTTCTTCCAGCGGCGTGTCCAGGCAAGGCTTGAGCGCCTCGTCGATCTCGACCTTCTTCGCCGGGACCCCGTGCAGGATCTCGCGGAAGTAGGCGCCGTCGACATCGGAGAAATCGTTATCGACCCGGAACTGCGCTTCCACTTCGTTCAGCGAGTGCTTGGCCATGTGCCACTGGTAGAGCGCTTGCGTGGCGAGCTTGCGGGCTTCGCGACGCTTGGCGCTCTTCGAGGGCTTGCCGGCATCCGCAGGTTTTGGATCGCGCGGGTTGAAACGATCGCTTTCGTCGCTAATCACTTGGCCTCCAACTGCGCCAGCAGACTGACCATTTCCAGGGCCGACAGGGCAGCTTCGGCACCTTTGTTGCCGGCCTTGGTGCCGGAACGCTCGATGGCCTGCTCGATGGAGTCAACGGTCAGGACGCCGAAGGCCACCGGAACACCGAACTCCATGGACACCTGGGCCAGGCCCTTGGTGCACTCGCCCGCCACGTATTCGAAGTGCGGGGTACCGCCACGGATCACCGCGCCCAGGGCGATGATCGCGTCATAAGCACCCTGCTGGGCGACTTTCTGCGCTACCAGCGGGATTTCGAACGCGCCCGGGGCACGGATGATGGTGATGTCGCTTTCGCTGACGCCGTGGCGTACCAGGGCATCGACTGCACCGCTTACCAGGCTTTCGACGACGAAGCTGTTGAAGCGGCCAACCACCAAAGCATAGCGACCTTTGGGGGCGATGAAGGTACCTTCGATGGTCTTCAGGGTCATTCCGGAGTTCTCATCTTCAAGAGCGAGGCCGCGCTGTGGCGGCCTCGGGAGGGTTTTGACTCGAGTCTAGGGGCGATCAGGCCGCCTCAAGTCACTCGGAGGGCACGTATTCTACAACTTCCAGATCGAATCCGGATATCGCATTGAACTTCATCGGCGAACTCATCAGGCGCATCTTGCGCACACCGAGATCGCGCAGGATCTGCGAGCCGGCACCGACGGTGCTGTAAGTGGTCGGCGCCTTGGGCTGCGTATCGCCGGCGCTCTCGCGGATATGCGCCAGCAACACGTCGCCGTCCAGCGGGTGGCCCAGCAGCAGCACCACGCCGCTGCCGGCCTCGGCCACGGCGCTCATGGCCGCGCGCAGGCTCCAGCGGCCCGGCTGCTTGACCATCAGCAGGTCGCGCAGCGGGTCCATGTTGTGCACCCGCACCAGGGTCGGCTCTTCGGCGCAGATCTTGCCCAGGGTCAGGGCCATGTGCACGTCGCCCTCCACCGCGTCGCGGTAGGTGACCAGGTTGAACTGGCCCAGCTCGCTCTCGATCGGCTGTTCGGAGACGCGCTGCACGGTGCGCTCGTGGATCATGCGGTAGTGGATCAGGTCGGCGATGGTGCCGATCTTCAGGCCATGCTCGGCAGCGAACACTTCCAGTTCGGCGCGACGCGACATGGTGCCGTCGTCGTTCATCACCTCACAGATCACCCCGCTCGGCTCGAAACCGGCCATGCGCGCCAGGTCGCAGGCGGCCTCGGTGTGGCCGGCGCGAGCCAGGGTACCGCCGGGCTGGGCCATCAGCGGGAAGATATGGCCGGGGCTGACGATGTCCTCGGCCTTGGCGTCCTTGGCGGCAGCGGCCTGCACGGTGCGAGCGCGGTCGGCGGCGGAGATGCCGGTGGTGACGCCTTCGGCGGCCTCGATCGACACGGTGAACTTGGTGCCGAAGCCCGAGCCGTTGCGTGGCGCCATCAGCGGCAGCTTCAGTGTTTCGCAGCGCTCGCGGGTCATCGGCATGCAGATCAGGCCACGGGCGTGCTTGGCCATGAAGTTGATGTGCTCGGGCAGGCAGCACTCGGCCGCCATGATGATGTCGCCTTCGTTCTCGCGGTCTTCGTCATCCATGAGGATGACCATTTTGCCCTGGCGGATGTCTTCGACCAGTTCTTCGATGCTGTTGAGCGCCACGCGGCACCCCCTTCTCAATCAGGATTTCAAGAAGCCGTTGGCGGCCAGGAAGCTTTCGGTGATGCCACTGCCTTTGCTCGGCTCGGCGGCCTTGTCGCCCAGCAGCAGACGCTCCAGGTAACGGGCCAGCAGGTCGACCTCAAGGTTCACCCGACGCCCTGCGCGGTAGTCGGCCATGATGGTTTCGGACAGGGTGTGCGGGACGATGGTCAGCTCGAACTCGGCGCCATCGACTTCGTTGACCGTCAGGCTGGTGCCGTCGACGGTGATCGAGCCCTTGTGGGCGATGTACTTGGCCAGTTCCTTGGGCGCGCGCACGCGGAACTGGATGGCGCGGGCGTTATCGGCACGCGAGACGATCTCGCCGACACCGTCGACGTGGCCGCTGACCAAGTGGCCACCCAGGCGGGTGGTGGGGGTCAGGGCCTTTTCCAGGTTGACCCGGCTGCCGCTCTTGAGATCGACCATGGCGGTGCGCTTGAGGGTCTCGACGCTGACGTCGGCCCAGAAGCCGTCGCCGGGCAGTTCGACGGCGGTCAGGCACACGCCGTTGACCGCGATGCTGTCGCCGAGCTTGACGTCGCCCAGGTCGAGCTTGCCGGTCTCTACGTAGACGCGCACGTCACCGCCCTTGGGGGTGAGGCTGCGGATGGTGCCGATGGATTCGATGATGCCGGTGAACATGGTGTTCTCCTAGATACGGGCTGCGCGAGGCAAGCCAGGCATTATACGCCGGGGGGCGGCAGGGGGATGGCAGTGACTCGCCAGTCATCGCCGACCGCGCGCATTTCGGTGATCTTCAGCCGCGGCGCCTCGCTCATTTTCGACAGCGGCCAGTCCAGCAACGGGCGGGCGTCGGAGCCGAGGAAGGTGCCGGCGACGAACAGCTGGTACTCGTCGACCAGGCCCTGGCGGGCGAAGGCGCCGACCAGGCCGGCGCCAGCCTCCAGCAGGATTTCGTTGACCCCGCGCCCGGCCAGGGTGCGCAGCAGTGCCGGCAGGTCGACGCGACCCTCGCTACCGGGCAGATTGATCAGTTCATGACCGGCGGCCGCATAGCGCGGGTCTTCACCAGCGGCGGTCACCACCAGCGCCGGGCCGGCCTGGAAGAAGGGCGCGTCCAGTGGCAAGCGCAGGCGCCCGTCGACCAGCACGCGCAACGGCGGGCGCGACAGGGCCAGAGTGGTGAGCGCGTCATCCAGGCCCAGTTCCTCGCCGCGCACGGTCATGCGGGCCTGGTCGAACAGCACGCTCTCGGCGCTGGTCAGTACCACGCTGGAGCGGGCGCGCAGGCGCTGCACCGCGGCACGCGCCGCGGGGCCGGTGATCCATTGGCTTTCGCCGCTGGCCATGGCGGTGCGGCCGTCCAGGCTCATCGCCAGCTTGGCGCGCACGAACGGCAGGCCCTGCTCCATGCGCTTGAGGAACCCCGGGTTGAGCGCGCGGGCCTCGGCCTCGAGCACGCCGCTGGCGACTTCGATGCCGGCCTCGCGCAGGCGCTGCAAGCCGTTGCCGGCCACTTGCGGATTGGGGTCCTGCATGGCCGCCACCACCCGTGCCACCCCGGCCTTGACCAGCGCATCGGCGCACGGCGGCGTGCGGCCATGGTGGCTGCAGGGCTCGAGGGTGACGTAGGCACAGGCGCCGCGGGCGCGCTCGCCGGCCTGGCGCAGGGCATGGACCTCGGCGTGCGGCTCGCCGGCGCGCACATGCCAGCCTTCGCCGACCACCTCGCCGTCACGCACGATCACGCAGCCCACGCGGGGGTTGGGGTGGGTGCTGTACAGGCCCTTGCGGGCCAGTTCCACGGCGCGGGCCATGTAGTGGGCGTCGAGAATGGCTTGGCTGGACATGCTTACTCTTTAGCCGGCTCGCGGGCCAGGCGGTCGATTTCTTCGCGGAATTCGTCGAGGTCCTGGAAGCGCCGGTAGACCGAGGCGAAACGGATGTAGGCCACCTCGTCGAGCTTGCGCAGCTCGGCCATCACCATCTCACCAACCACCAGCGACTTCACTTCGCGCTCGCCGGTGGCACGCAGGCGGCTCTTGATGTGCGCCAGCGCCGCTTCCAGGCGCTCGACGCTGACCGGGCGCTTCTCCAGCGCGCGCTGCATGCCGGCGCGCAGCTTGTCTTCGTCGAAGGGCTGGCGCGTGCCGTCCTGCTTGATCAGCCGGGGCAGGACCAGCTCGGCGGTTTCAAAGGTAGTGAAGCGCTCGCCGCAGGCGACGCATTCGCGCCGGCGACGCACCTGTTCGCCCTCGGCGACCAGACGCGAGTCGATGACCTTGGTGTCGTTGGCACCGCAAAACGGACAGTGCATGGTGGCAGGCAACAAAAAAAGGGAGGGCCATGGTAGCGCATTGCACTGGCAAGACAAGCCAAAGGGTTTACCATCCATGCAAATCTGCCCGTGAAGGACTACCTCATGCACCCTCGAGCGCTCGTCGTGCTGTGTTGCGCCGCCCTGCTCGCCGCCTGCGGCAGCGACCGCCCCAAGCCGGAACAGGCCCCGGCCCCGGTGCCGGCCAAGGTGGCGAAGAAAACCGAACCCCTGGGCCCGCTGCCGGCCTACCAGCGCGAGTTGAGCGGCACCCTGCTGGAAATCCCGGCAGGCGCTGACGTGGAGCTGGCCCTGCTGGTGATCGATGAGCGTGGCCGGCCCCAGCAACTGCTGGCCAGCAGCACCCTGAGCGGCACCGGCCAGGCCCTGCCCTACCGCCTGCGCTTCAACCCCGAAGCCTTCCCCGCCGGCGCCCGGGTCGAACTGCGCGGCCGTGCCAGCCGCTCCGGCCAGCTGATCCTGCACCTGCCGCCGGTTCGCATTGCCCAGGCCCAAACCCAGGCCACCGGTCCGCTGCGTTTCGAAAAGGCACCCTAGATGGCCCCGCCAACCCTGCGACAGGCCCTGAGCGGCCTGATCGGCGAAGCGCGCCTGATCGTCAGCGAACTGCCTGGGTGCGACCTGAAACTCTGGTTGATCGATGAACAGAACATGGACCGTGAGTTCAGCCGCGAGGAAACCCGGCGCATTCTCGAGGAGCCGCCCTACTGGAGCTTCTGCTGGGCCAGCGGCCTGGCCATGGCGCGCTACCTGGCCGAGCATCCGCAATGGGTGCGCGGCAAGCGCGTGCTGGATTTCGGCGCCGGCTCCGGCATCGCCGGGATCGCCGCCGCCCGCGCCGGCGCGCGGGAGGTAGTGGCCTGCGACCTCGACCCGCTGGCCCTGGACGCCTGCCGTGCCAACGCCGCGCTGAACGGCGTGACGCTGAACTACAGCAGCGATTTCTTTGCCGAGGCCGACCGCTTCGACCTGATCCTGGTCGCCGATGTACTCTACGACCGCGCCAACCTGCCGCTGCTGGACGAGTTCCTCAGCCGAGGTCGCCAGGCGCTGGTGGCCGATTCGCGGGTGCGCGATTTCAGCCACCCGCTGTACCGCCCGCTCGGGGTGCTCGAGGCGCTGACCCTGCCTGATCTGGCCGAGCCGCACGAATTCCGCCGGGTCAGCCTGTACCACGCCAGCCGCGAGCCCTTATAGTGGGGGTATTCACGGATTTGCGAGAGTCACGATGAGCCAGGAAACACCCTTTATCTTCGATGCCACCGATGCCACCTTCCAGCAACTGGTCATCGAGAACTCCTTCCACAAGCCGGTGCTGGTCGACTTCTGGGCCGAATGGTGCGCGCCGTGCAAGGCGCTGATGCCGCTGCTGGCGAAAATCGCCGAGGGCTACCAGGGCGAGCTGCTGCTGGCCAAGATCAACTGCGACGTCGAGCAGCATGTCGTCGCCCAGTTCGGCATTCGCAGCCTGCCGACCGTGGTGCTGTTCAAGGACGGCCAGCCGGTCGACGGTTTCGCCGGCGCGCAACCCGAGTCGGCCATCCGCGCCATGCTCGAACCCCACGTGCAGATGCCCGCGCCGCCCGCCGCCGCGCCGCTGGAGCAGGCCAAGGCGCTGTTCGCCGAGAGCCGCTTCAGCGAAGCCGAAGCCCTGCTGCAGGTGCTGCTGGGTGAAGACAACAGCAATGCCGAGGCGCTGATCCTCTATGCCCGCTGCCTAGCCGAACGGGGCGAGCTGGGCGAGGCCCAAGTGGTGCTCGACGCGGTCAAGACCGACGAGCACAAGGCCGCCCTGGCCGGCGCCAAGGCCCAGCTGACCTTCCTGCGCCAGGCCGCCAGCCTGCCGGAAGCCGCCGAGCTGAAGAGCCGCCTGGCGCAGAACCCGCAGGACGACGAGGCGGCCTACCAGCTGTGCATCCAGCAGTTGGCGCGCCAGCAGTACGAGGCCGCGATGGAGGGGCTGCTGAAGCTGTTCCAGCGCAACCGCGCCTACGAGAACGGCTTGCCGCAGAAGGCGCTGCTGCAGGTGTTCGAACTACTGGGCAACGCTCACCCGCTGGTCAGCCTGTATCGCCGCAAGCTGTCCGCTGCGCTGTTCTGAGGCTGTTGGGGCTGCTTTGCAGCCCCTCACCCCACCCAGCGATAAACCGGCGCATCCACGCCGCTTTCCACCTTCACATCACTGCTGTGGCGCAAGCGCACCAGCAGCCGCTTGCCCGCCGCCACGTTCCCGGCCAGCCCCTCCAGGCGCTCCAGCAGCGCCGGCCCGCTCATCTGCCCCGCCTGGCGCAGCACGTCACGCGCCGCTGCCCATTGTCCGTCATCCTGCCGAGGTGCCGGGCTGGTGGTGACCGGCACCGCCTCGACAGACGCCGGCACTTCCAGTCGACGCCCCAGCTGCGCCCACTCCTCCGGCGCCAGCTCAATGGTCAGGTCCACCGGCCATTCACCGATCTGTCCACGAATTCTCACGATAGGTACCCTGCCTCCAGTCTCGATGCCGCCATGCTCCCACGAACATGAAACCTGTGCCAGGCAGGCTGGCGGGGCAAAGAAAAATTGTTATAACATCACATAATCTTTCCCAAACCGCCTGTGGAGCCGTCCATGCGTCGTCTGTTGCTCGCCCTGCCCTTCGCCCTGCTGCCCCTGGCCGTGGCCCATGCCCACGACGACCACGACCACGACCACGATCATGACCACGCCCATGGCTCCCTCGGTGCCCACGAGCATGGCGTGGCCAAGCTCAACGCGGTGCTCGACGGCAACACCCTCGAGCTGGAACTGGACAGCCCGGCGATGAACATTGTCGGCTTCGAGCACGTGGCCAGCAACGATACCGACAAGGCCAAGGTCGCCGCCGCCCGCCAGCAGCTCGAACAGCCCTTGAAACTGTTCGGCGTTGCCCCGGCAGCCGGCTGCAAGGAAGACGCCCAGGAGCTGGAAAGCCCGCTGTTCGGCGACGCCGCCCAGGCCGACGAGGATGGCGACAGCCATGAGCATGAGCACGGTCACGCCGACGTCAACGCCCACTACCAGCTGACCTGCGCCACCCCGGACAAACTCACCCAGATCGACCTCGGCCCGCTGTTCAAGACCTTCCCGCAGACCCAGAAGATCAACGTGCAACTGATCGGCCCCAACGGCCAGAAAGGCATCGAGGCCACCCCCGCCAAGGCCGTGGTCGCGTTCTGAATGAACCAGCCGCTGATCGAACTGCATGACCTGGTGTTCGCCTGGCCCGGCCAGGCGCCGCTGCTGGAAATCCCTGCATTTCGCCTGGAGCCCGGCGAGGCGCTGTTCCTCAAGGGCCCCAGCGGCAGCGGCAAGACCACCCTGCTCGGCCTGCTGGGAGGGGTCAACCGCCCCGGACAAGGCAGCATCCGCCTGCTTGGCCAGGACCTTGCGGCCCTGGGCCAGGGTGCGCGCGACCGTTTCCGGGTCGATCACACCGGCTACATCTTCCAGCAGTTCAACCTCCTGCCGTTCCTGTCGGTGCGGGAGAATGTCGAGCTGCCTTGTCGCTTCTCGAAAAGCCGCGCGGCCCGCGCCGCCCAGCGCCATGGCAGCATCGACCAGGCCGCTGCCCAACTGCTCGCCCACCTTGGCCTGGACAACCCGGCGCTGCTCGCCCGCCGCGCCGACAGCCTGTCGATCGGCCAGCAGCAGCGGGTTGCCGCGGCCCGGGCGCTGATCGGTCAGCCCGAGCTGGTGATTGCCGACGAGCCCACCTCGGCCCTCGACGCCGACACCCGCGAGGCCTTCATCCGCCTGCTGTTCGACGAATGCCGCGACGCGGGTGCCAGCCTGCTGTTCGTCAGCCATGACCAGAGCCTGGCGCCGCTGTTCGACCGGCACCTGTCCCTGGCCGAGCTCAACCGCGCCGCCAAGCCCCGGGAGGCCTGATGTACCTGCTTCGCCTTGCCCTGGCCAGCCTGGCCAACCGCCGCTTCACCGCCCTGCTCACCGCGTTCGCCATCGCCCTGTCGGTGTGCCTGCTGCTGGCCGTCGAGCGGGTGCGCACCGAGGCCCGCGCCAGCTTCGCCAGCACCATCAGCGGCACCGACCTGATCGTCGGCGCCCGCTCGGGGTCGGTGAACCTGCTGCTGTACTCGGTGTTTCGCATCGGCAACGCCACCAACAACATCCGCTGGGACAGCTACCAGCACTACGCCAGCGACCCGCGGGTGAAATGGGCCATCCCCATTTCCCTGGGTGACTCGCACCGTGGCTACCGGGTGATGGGCACCACCACCGACTATTTCAGCCACTACCAGTTCGGCCGCCGTCAGCACCTGGCACTCGACCAGGGCCGGGCGTTCGCCGACGATCCGTTCGAGGTGGTGCTCGGCGCCGAAGTGGCCCAGGCGCTGCACTACAAGCTCGGCGACAAGCTGGTCCTGGCGCATGGTGTAGCCGCCATCAGCCTGGTCAAGCACGACGACAAGCCGTTCACCGTGGTCGGCGTGCTCGAGCGCACCGGCACCCCGGTGGACCGCACCCTGCACATCAGCCTGGCCGGCATGGAGGCGATCCACATCGACTGGCACAACGGCGTGCCGGCCCGTGGCGCCGGGCGCATCAGCGCCGAGCAGGCCCGCACCATGGACCTGCAGCCTGCGGCCATCACCGCGTTCATGCTCGGGCTCAACAGCAAGATCGCCACGTTCAGCCTGCAGCGCGAGATCAACGAATACCGCGCCGAACCGCTGCTGGCGATCCTGCCCGGCGTGGCCCTGCAGGAGCTGTGGAGCCTGATGGGCACGGCGGAGCAGGCCTTGTTCGTGGTGTCGCTGTTCGTTGTGCTCACCGGCCTGATCGGCATGCTCACGGCCATTCTCACCAGCCTCAACGAGCGCCGCCGGGAAATGGCCATCCTGCGATCGGTGGGTGCCCGTCCCTGGCATATCGCCGGATTGCTGGTGCTCGAGGCGCTGGCCTTGGCGCTGGCAGGCATCGCCGCCGGGCTGGGGTTGCTGTACGCAGGCATAGCCCTGGCCCAGGGCTATGTGCAGGCCAACTATGGGCTATACCTGCCACTGGCCTGGCCGAGCGCCCACGAGTGGACGTTGCTGGCCATCATCCTCGGCGCGGCGCTGCTGATGGGTAGCGTGCCGGCCTGGCGCGCCTATCGGCAGTCGTTGGCCGATGGTTTGTCGATCCACCTTTAAGAGACAGACATGATCCTAGACTTCACCACCCTCTTCGCGGGTAAACCCGCGAAGAGGGCAAGACCGATCATTCAGTATCTGCTGCTCACGATCCTGCTGATGACTTCGCTGCCCCTCTGGGCCGCCGACCCGCGCGAGCTGGACTGGCCCGCCCTGATCCCCGAGGGCGCGCCGGTCATCCCGCCACAACTGACGCCCCTGCACGATCTGTCGCAGATCAGCGACGCGCTGTCCGCCGAGGCCGCCCCCGCCGCCCGCCAGCAGGCGCCCAACGCGCCGGTGGTGAAAGCCCTGGACGGCCAGCAGGTGAAGATACCCGGCTACATCGTGCCGCTGGAAGTCAGCGACGAAGGCCGCACCACCGAGTTCCTCCTGGTGCCCTACTACGGCGCCTGCATCCATGTGCCGCCACCGCCGTCGAACCAGATCGTGCATATCTTCAGCGAGATGGGCGTGCGCATCGAAGACCTGTACCAACCGTACTGGATCGAGGGCACGATGCAGGTCAAGGCCAGCAGCAGCGAACTGGCGGACGCCGGTTACCAGATGGAAGCAGAGAAAATCTACGCTTATGAGCTGAAGTGAGCATTGCGTCACCCCGATAGCACGGCTTCTTTGAGCTGGGTCAAACTTTCTGTTTAGTCAGCTTCGTACCATTGGACTACTCGATTACTCACGTCCTCTGGGAGCTTCCATGAACAAGTCCTTGCTCGGTGCCTCGCTCGTCGCGTTGGCGCTTGCAGCCCCTGTCGCCCACGCCCACCAGGCGGGGGATTTCATCCTCCGCGCCGGCGCCATCACCACCGCGCCCAACGAGAACAGCGGCGACATCAAGCTCGACGGCGCCAAGGTCTCGGGCACCAAGGCGACTCTGGACAGTGACACCCAGCTGGGCCTGGCCTTCGCCTACATGCTCACCGACCACATCGGTCTCGAGCTGCTGGCCGCCACCCCGTTCCAGCACAAAGTCGGCGTCAAGGGCCTCGGCCCTGGCCTGGACGGCAAGCTGGCCGACATCAAGCAACTGCCGCCGACCCTGTCGCTGCAGTACTACCCGATGGCGCCGTCCTCGAAGTTCCAGCCATACGCCGGCGTGGGCATCAACTACACGATGTTCTTCGATGAGGACCTGACCAGCGACCGTAAGGCCCAGGGCTTCAGCAACATGAAGCTGAAGGACTCGGTCGGCATCGCCGGCCAGTTGGGCATGGACTACATGCTCACCGACAACCTGCTGCTCAACGCCGCGGTCTGGTACGTCGACATCGACACCAAGGCCAGCATCGATGGCCCGAGCGCCCTGGGCGTCGGCAAGACCAAAGTCGACGTCGATGTCGATCCGTGGGTCTACATGGTCGGTATCGGCTACAAGTTCTGATCCGCAGGCGCGCCTGCTCCCTCTGGAGCGGGCGCGCCACGCATCGTCTCGACGCTCCAGAGATACCCCCAATAGCCCCAGGCCAGCGCGCTTATCCCCGCCCCCACCCCGCACACCGCCACCCAGCCCCACTGTCCGTAAACCCAGGTCGCCACGACCGCCCCTACCCCGCTGCCGAGCGAATAGCAGCACATGTAGGCGCCGATCAGCCGGCTGGCCATCTCGCCGCGCCCCGCCAGCAGCAGGCTCTGGTTAGTCACGTGCACCGCCTGCACGGCCAGGTCCAGCATCAGAATCCCGACTACCAGCGCCAGCAATGATTGCTCAAGGTAGGCGATGGGCAGCCACGACAGGGTCAGCAGACCCAATGCCCAGCCAGTCACCCGCCGTCCATGTCCGTGATCCGCCAGACGCCCGGCACGCGATGCCGCCAGTGCCCCCGCCACGCCGGCCAGACCGAACAGCCCGACTTGCGTGTGATCCAGTGCCAGTGGCGCGGCGCTCAAGGGCAGCACCATCGCACTCCACAGCACGCTGAACGCCGCGAACACCAGCACCGCGAACACACCGCGCTCACGCAGCAGACGGTCATGTCGATACAGCCGCAGCACCGATGCCAGCAACGCCCGATAGCGCTGCCTCTGCCCCTGCGGCCTGGCGACAGGCAAGCGCCAGGCGAGCAGCCCCGCCATTGCCAGCGCAAGCACCGCCGCCAGGCCATACACACCCTGCCAGCCGAGCAGGTCGGCTACCGCGCCTGATACCAGGCGCGCCGAGAGGATGCCCAACACCACGCCGCTGGTCACCGTGCCCACTACTTGCCCTTGTTCGGCGGGCGTGGCGAGCGTGGCGGCATGCGCCACCATCACTTGCACCACCACCGCGGCCAGGCCGATCAGGGCCATTGCGGCCAGCAGCACGGCCCAGTCCACGGCAAAGGCTACGGCCAGCAAGGCGCCGGACGAGACGAGCAATTGGCCGAGGATCAGCTGCTTGCGATCAAGCAGATCCCCCAGCGGCACGATCAGCAGCAACCCCAAGGCATAGCCAGCCTGGGTCATCCCCACTATCAGGCCGGCGCGGGCGCTACTCACCCCAAGGCTCGCTGCCATCGACTCCAGCAGCGGCTGGGCGAGATACACCGTGGCCACGGCCAGTGCGCAGGCGGCGGCCAACAACAACGTCAATCCACGGGTGAGCGTCGACATCGGAGACTTCCTTTCAAGTCTGGTTTCAATTTAAAACCACATGACTGGCTTTCTAGCAAAGGTGGTTTTATTCTGCAACCAGATAAACACCCAAGGATCGCGCCATGCTCGACGAGAACAACCAGCAATGCCCCGTGGCCCGCGCCCTGGAGGTGATCGGCGACCGTTGGGCGCTGATGATCCTGCGCGATGCCTTTGACGGCCTGCGCCGCTTCAGCGAATTGCAGAAGAACCTGGGGCTGGCGAAGAACATCCTCGCTTCGCGCTTGAAGCTGCTGGTGGAGGCGGAACTGCTGGTGCAGCAGCCGGCCTCGGATGGCAGTGCCTACAAGGAATATGTGCTGACCGAACGGGGGCGCTCGGTGTTTCCGATCGTGATCGGCTTGCGCCAGTGGGGGGAGCGCTACCTGTTCACGGCGGGGGAATCACGCTCGCAGGTGGTGGATGATCGTGGCCAAGGCCTGGAGACGCTGCAGGTGCGGGCCCGGGATGGGCGGGAGGTGCGGCCGGAGGATTGCCGGCGGCAAGTGGTCCGGCATTCGTGATGCCATCGCGGGGCAAGCCCGCTCCCACCAGCCCCCATGGCGACGTGGGAGTGGGCTTGCCCCGCGATGGGGATTCAGACCTTGCCGAGCAACCGCGCCAGCCCCTCGACGAACGGCGTCGGCTCAGGGAACGCGAAACGCGCCAGCAAGCGCGAATTGTCTGCCCGCGAATGGCGGATATCGCCCGAGCGGGCCTGACCGTAGCTGACCGCCGGCAAACCGCCCACCACCTGCTCCAGTGCCTTGAGCAACTGGTTCAGCGAAGTCGCCTGGTTCAGGCCGATATTCACCGCGCCCTCTTCCACCACCGGCTGTTCAAGTGCCTGCACCATCACCTGGACCAGATCGCCGACGAACAGGAAGTCGCGGGTCTGCTCGCCATCACCGAACACGGTGATCGGCGTACCCTGGGTGGCGCGCTCGCAGAAGATGCTGATCACCCCCGAATACGGCGAGGAAGGATCCTGGCGCGGCCCGAAGATATTGAAGAAGCGGAACACCACCGGCTCCAGCCCATGCTGGCGGCGGTAGAAGTCCAGGTACTGCTCGCTGGCCAGCTTGTCCACCGCATAGGGAGTCAACGGTGCCTTGGGCGTGTCCTCGGCAATCGACTGGCCTTCGCCATTGTTGCCGTACACCGCCGCGCTGGAGGCGAACAGCACGCGACGGATGCCATTCAGGCGCATCGCCTCGCAGACATTGAGCGTGCCGATGAAGTTGCTCTGGTGGGTCTTCACCGGATTTTCCACCGAGGCCTGCACCGAGGCTACCGCAGCCAGGTGCACTACCGCCTGGCAACCAGTGGCGGCACGGGCCACCAGGGCGGCGTCGGCGACATCGCCTTCGAGCAGTTCAAGACGCGGATGGCCGAGCTGCAGGTTGCTGCGCTTGCCGGTCGACAGGTCGTCTAGGATACGCACCGCGTAGCCTTTCTCCAGCAACGCATCGCACAGGTGGGAGCCAATGAAGCCGGCACCGCCGGTGATCAGGATGGGGGCGTCAGCCATGTCGGTAGAATCGGTCCAGTAGGGGCGGCAAGCCGGCGCGCCAGGCGCGGGGCTTGATGCCGAAAGTGTGAAGGATCTTCTTGCAGGCCAGCACCGCGTGCTGTGGCTCCTCGCTGGCATCCGGGCGGGCGGCGTGGGCCTGGGCGGTCGGCGCCTGAACGGCCAGCTTGCGCCACTGGGTGGCCTCGGTGAGGATCGCCTGGCCGAGCACCAGCGGCGTGGTAGCCTCGTTGCCAGCATAGTGGTAGGTGCCCCACAGCGGCGCCTGGCAATCGAGCTGCTTGAGCACCGAGAGGATCACCCGCGCGGCGTCGTCCACCGGCGTCGGGTTGCCGCGGCGGTCATCGGCCAGCAGCAATTCCTGGGGCTGTTCGGCGCGGGTCAGGAAGCGCCCGAGCGCGCCGTCGATGCTTTCGTCCAGCAGCCAGCCGAAGCGCAGCAGCACATGCTGCGGGCAGGTGGCGCGCACGCTCTGCTCGATGCGCCAGAGCGCCTGGCCGCGCAGGCCGAGTGGCACCGGCTCGTCCTTCTCGCTGTAGGCAGTGGCGCGCGAGCCATCGAACACACGGTAGCTGGACGGTTGCACAAGGATCATCTCGTGGTGCTGGCACAGCTCGGCGAGCCGCTCCACCGCCCGCTCCTGCTGGGCCAGGCGTTGCTCGCTGACGGACTCGGCCTGGAACCAGTCGAAATAATAGGCCAGGTTGACCACGGCGTGCGGACGTTGCTCGTCGAGCAGCAGGGTCAGGCTGGCCGGATCCCAGCCGTTTTCCGGCGGGCGAGGCGCCAGGAAGGCGATATCTTCCTCGGCCCCAAGACGAATCAGCGCTTGCCCGAGGGCATTGCCACCACCCAACAGCATCAGGCGCATACGCATAGAGTCAACAGGTCCGGTTGGTCGATGGAGGAAAGGGGTTCATTTTGCTGTTTCCGACAGGGGAAGTCCAACCCAGGCAAGGCCTGGCGCGCGCCGCGTGGCGATTGGCACCGGTCGGGGCGGTATTCCGCCTTTGCCGACAGCTACTTATACTGCGCCAGGCCTGTTCAAGGAGATCAACATGGATGCCGAACTGAACACTGCACAGCGCGCCAGATGGCAATTCGACGAGCCCGCGCCCGGCCCGGAGCGGTTCATTGACGAGGATTTTGCCGACTATCGCCAGCAGGCACGCCTGCTGCTGCCAGACGCCGAGCGTGCCCCCTCGGTATTCGTGGTCGGCGGCGCACGCTCCGACTTCACCCGCCTCAACCCGTTGCTCTACCGCCTCCAGCAGCAGGGCATCGGCTCGTTGACCGGCAACCTGTCCGGCCACAGCCTGGCCAGCGAACCAGGGGCCAAGGACGCCTCGTTGGACATCAACCTGCAGGAGGCCCTGCGCTTTCACCGGCATCTGGACACGCGCAGCGACACCCTGGTCGGCCACAGCCTGGGCGCGTCCATAGCCCTGAAGCTGGCCGCCCAGCGCCCCAGCGTGCGCAAGCTGGTGCTGATCTGCCCGGCGGTCTACCCCGACGCGGCGCATGCCGCGCCCTTCGGGCCGGCCTTCAGCGAGGCCATCCGCAAGCCTTATGCCTTCCTCGACTGCGACAGCTACGCCTTCCTGCGCCAGTTCCAGGGCCGCGTGCTGCTGGTGATCGGCGAATACGACGGGCTCAACTCCAGGGTCCACGGCCAGGGGCCCGGCACCTCGGCCGGTACCCGGCGGCTGGCGGGCGTCGAGCGCTACAGCCCGATTCCCGAGGAGGTCACCCACGCGTTGCTGCGCTCGGTGCCGGCGCCCCATGTGGAGTGCCTGATGCTCACCGACTGCGACCACGGCATCGCCGCGCACCTGCGGGCCCGGCCGGAGGTCGCGGACCAGGTGGCCGATGCGGTGGCGGCGTTCATTCTCGACTAGTCCTGCGGCGCCCGCTCCCAATGCGCGGCCAATGATGGCTCACTCGATCTCGAACAACCCGTTGCTGACCATCCCCGCGCTCAGCCGATCACGGATGTCGTCATCGATGCGCGGATCGTCCGGGCGGTATAGCTTGATCTGCCGGTAGGCGTTGATGCGGTTGATCTCCTCGCCTAGGTATTCCCACACCACCCGGGTGCACGCCGGATTGCGCCGGTCACCGCTGGAAACCCCGGTCTTGAGGCCGTTCAGGCGGCTGATGCGGCTCTTGAAGCTGGGGATGAGAATCGTCTGGCTCATCTCGTTGAAGGTCAGCGACTCGTAGTCGATCAGGAACATCCGGTCCTGCAGCTGGAACGCCGCGCCCAGGTAGCGGCAACGCACCTCGGCGTGCTGGTCGAGGCCGCTGCTGCGCTCCTGGCGTTCCTGGCGCTCGAACAAAAAGCTGCCGCGCTCCTCCCACAGATGCACCAGCGACACCAGGATCGAGCCTGGCACCGACATGCAGTTGGAATATTCGAAGTAGTAGCCGCAATAGCGCGACAGGTTGCCGGCTTCTTTATGCAGCGGCTTGAACAGTTCGCTGATCGGGTCGTCCTGAGGACCGACACGCTGTTCCTGGGTGCGTGCGCCGATCAAGCGGGCGAACTGTTCGGCCGGCAGACCCAGCTCGTAATCCTCGACGCCGAAGAAATCGCCGATGCGTTTGAGGTTGTAAGCCGTCGGACGGCTCTGACCGCTCAGGTACTTGTTGAACTGCGCGCGATTGATCGACAGCTGCCGGCAAACCTCGGAGATAGAGCGGTAGTGGCTACAGGCCAATTTGAGGTTGATAGCGAAATGATCGCCCATGATGCGCAGGTCCGGATGATGCGAGTGACGCCATTCTAGCATCAAGTCGCACCAAAACGGAGCAACCCGCGAAATTGTAACCACAGTTGTCATAGCCAACCATGCGCCCCCAATGAAAAGCGGTGCGCCTGCCGCCCGCTGGTCTTTCCACGCGAAGAATAAGAATCGAGGTCATTTTCCAATGCTCGAAGCACTCAACGATTTCCTCTCGGGGAAACTGCTCATCGTGCTGATCGTCGGACTCGGCGGTTACTTCACCATCCGCTCGCGGTTCGTCCAGTTCCGCCATTTCGGCCACATGTTCGGTGTCTTCAAGGAATCCCTTCGCGGCCAGGCAGGCCAACTGAGCTCGTTCCAGGCCTTGATGCTGAGCCTGGCCGGTCGCGTCGGCGCCGGTAACATCGCCGGTGTCGGTATCGCCGTGACCCTCGGTGGCCCGGGCGCCGTGTTCTGGATGTGGGTCACCGCGCTGGTGGGCATGTCCAGCAGCTTCTTCGAATGCACCCTGGCCCAGGTCTACAAGCGCGCCGATGGCGATGGCCTGTACCGCGGCGGCCCGGCGTACTACATCCAGCACGGCCTGAAGCTGAAAAGCATGGCGATCGTGTTCTCGATCCTGCTGCTGGTCACCTACGGCTTCGCCTTCATCGGCCTGCAGTCGTACACCGTGACCCACTCGCTGCAGAACGCCTTTGCCTTCGATCCGAAACACACCGGTATCGTCTTGGCAGCCCTGCTGGCCCTGACCTTCATCGGCGGTATCAAGCGCATCGCCGCAGTGTCCGACCTGCTGGTACCGGTCAAGACCCTGGCCTACATCGGCGTGACCCTGTACGTGATCGGCACCCAGATCGAACACGTCCCGGCCATGCTGGAAACCATCTTCAAGAGCGCCTTCGGTCTCGACCCTGCGTTCGCTGGCCTGCTCGGCAGCGCCATCGTCATGGGCGTGAAGCGTGGCGTGTTCGCCAACGAAGCAGGCCTGGGCAGCGCGCCGAACGTCGCCGCCGTGGCCGCCGTGAAGCACCCGGGCGCCCAAGGCGTAGTCCAGGCCTTCAGCGTGTTCCTCGACACCTTCGTGATCTGCACCTGCACCGCGCTGCTGATCCTGCTGTCGGGCTTCTATACCCCGGGCTTCGAAGGTGACGGCATCGTCCTGACCCAGAACTCGCTGGCCGCCGTGGTCGGTGACTGGGGCCGCATCTTCGTCAGCGTCGCGCTGTCGCTGTTCGTCTTCACCTGCATTCTCTACAACTACTACCTGGGCGAAAACAGCCTGCAGTTCCTCAGCCGCAACCGCTCCGTGCTGATGACTTTCCGCGGCCTGGTACTGGCGCTGGTGGTGTGGGGTTCGACGCAGGACCTGTCGACCGTGTTCGCCTTCGCCGACATCACCATGACCTGCCTGGCATTCGTCAACCTGATCGCCCTGGCCATGCTGTTCAAAGTCGGCCTACGCGTCATGCGCGACTACGACGCTCAGCGCAAGGCTGGTATCAAGCAGCCAGTGTTCGACTCCAGCAAGTTCACCGACCTGGACCTGGACCGTGCCGCCTGGCCGGCCAATCCGCAGGCTGAAACAGCCACTGACAAAGCCGCCGTTCAGGCGCACGCTCAGCGCTGATATTCTCCCCTGCCCCAGCCGCCCCGTCCGTGGGCGGCTGCCTCTTCCTTCGCTACATCGCTACGGAAAATTCCCATGCGTGCAGTCAAGAATCTTCTCGTCCTTTACACCGGTGGCACAATCGGCATGCTACAGACCGCCGAAGGCCTCGCGCCGGCCGGTGGCTTCGAAGCGCGCATGCGTGACCACTTCGCCAACTGCGGCGACGCGCCAAAGGTGCACTGGTCGCTGCGTGAGCTGAACCCACTGATCGACAGCGCCAACATGCAACAGGCCAACTGGCTGGCGATGCGCGATGCCATCGTCGAGGCGGTCGAGCGTGATGGCCACGACGGCGTGCTGGTGCTGCATGGCACCGATACCCTGGCCTACAGCGCCGCGGCCCTGTCGTTCCTGTTGCTGGGCCTGCCAGCACCAGTGCTGTTGACCGGTTCCATGCTACCGGCCGGCGCGCCGGACAGCGATGCCTGGGCCAACCTCGTCGGCGCCCTGAACCTGTTCGAAAACGGCCTGGAAGACGGCGTGCAGCTGTACTTCCACGGTCAGCTGCTGCACGGCTGCCGCGCCTCGAAGTTGCGCAGCGAGGCGTTCGACGCCTTCACCGTGCTGCCCCGCCATCGCGAGGGCGAACACACTTCTGAGCTGCCGACCCGCCTGGACTACCGTCAGCCACGCCAGCCGGTCAAGCTGGCGGTCATGCCGGTGTTCCCTGGCCTTGCCGCCGAACATCTGCGTGGCCTGTTCGACAGTGGCATCCAGGGGCTGGTGCTGGAGTGCTACGGCAGTGGCACCGGCCCGTCCGACGACCAGGCACTGCTCGACGTGCTGCACGACGCCCGCCAGGGTGGGGTGATGATCGTTGCCATCAGCCAGTGTCCGGAAGGTTCGGTGGTATTCGACACCTATGCCGCCGGCAGCCGTCTGCGTGACACCGGTCTGGTCAGTGGCGGTGGCATGACCCGCGAGGCGGCGCTGGGCAAGCTGTTTGCGCTGTTGGGCGCAGGGTTGGACGTGCAGGCGGCGGAACATTGGTTCGCGCTGGACCTGTGCGGCGAGCGCGCCTGACTCGCAGATCGTCCGTTCGCCATCGCGGGGCAAGCCCGCTCCCACAAATCCGTGGGAGCGGGCTTGCCCCGCGATCGTTTCAGCCTCTGGAAAAGTGGCGGAAGGCAGCGGGAGTCGAACCTGCCCGGGAACGGCTGCCGTCCCCAACCGGGTTTGAAGCCCGGCCGCGCCACCGGGCGCGATTGCCTTCCTTGAAATCAGGGCCCGCGTTACGGTTGGGCCAGGGCGCTGTCGACGCGGATATGACGCAGGTCGCCAACTCGTCGGGTCAAGCCAACGCGGTCGAAATACTCGAGAATCTGCACAGTGCGCTTGCGACCGATGGCCAAACCATCGCGAAACGCCGCGACCTGCACTATCGGCGATGTCTCGGCCTGACGCAACAGCAGCTCTGCCATGCGCTTGAACGTCGTCTCCGGGTAAAACAGGTCACGCACCACCTGGTGCACCAGGCCCAACCGGGCAAGCTTGCGCAACAGCAGGCGCACGTCAGCCTCGTCGCAGCCCTCCTCGCCGGCCAGGGTCCGCACCCAGGGCGGATCGAACTCGCCCGCCAACAGGCGGGGCAACAGACGCGCCCACAACGCGGTATCCGCCTCGCTCAGCTGGACCCGGTGATCCGGCAGGTGCAGCCACGGGCCACTGCTGCTGATCGCGCCTTCGCCCAGCAACTCATCCAACAGGCTGACAAACGCAGGCCGCTCCAACGGCAATGCGGTAAAGCGGCGCAGTCGGTCACGGTCCGGGCCAAGCTGATCAGGCTCCTGTTCATGGAACTGCGCCAGGCGCTCCAGCACTTGTCGCTTGAGCGCCTGCCACTGTAGGCAATCGAACAGCAACTGACCTTGACGCGTGGCAATCACCAGCACCGCATCCGGCAACTGCCAGGTCTCACGCAGGCGATTGAACTGACGCTCCAGACGCCGGGGCTCGAGCCCGCCCGGGGCTGCCTCCAGCAAGGCCGGCAACGCCCGCTCGAGGCCGTCGGCATTGCGCAACACCTGCAACTGGCGCAAGCGCGCCTCGCTGCGCCGCTGCCGGCTCGGGGCGAATGGATCGAGCACACGGCCACCACCCAGCGTGCGCTGGGCGCGCTGGTCGCGCAGAACCAGACGATCCCCATGCACTGCCTGCAACGGTGCATTGAGCAGCAGTTGGGCGAACATGCGCTGGCCAGCCTCGAGCCGTTCCCCTTCGAGCAACGCGACCCGGGCAGTGACATCCTGGGTCCCCAGGTGCACGTGCACCGCGCTGAAGTGCTCGAACACGCGTGTTTCTCCGGCCAGCAAGGTGAGGTCGATATCCACTCGCACGCTGGGTGCATGCAACCACTCAGGTAGCAGCCAGTCGCCGCGATGTACCTGTTCGGCCGAGAGCTTTTCCGCGCTGATATTCAATGCCACCCGCTGCCCTGCCTCGGCTACCAATGCCGCCTGGTTTTGCGCGTGCAGGCCACGCACCCGCACCGGTTTGCCTACCTTGCCCAACAGCAAGGTGTCGCCGACGCTGACCCGCCCGGCCAGCGCCGTGCCGGTGACCACCACCCCTGCCCCGGAAACCGCGAAGGCCCGGTCCACGGCCAGGCGGAAACCGCCGCGCACGCTGCGCTGGCGAACATGCGCCTCGGCCGCCAGCAAGGCCTCGCGCAGGGCGTCGATTCCCGCGCCGGACAGGCTCGAAACCGGAAATTGCCTGGCCCCGGCATAGGGCCCAGGCGCGAGCAGTTCGGTGACCTGGGCCTGGACTTCGATCAACCGCGCCGGCTCGACCCGGTCGCATTTGCTGATGACCACCAGCGCCTGGGGAATACCCAGCAGTTCGATGATCGACAGGTGCTCACGAGTCTGCGGCATCACCCCGTCGTCGGCGGCCACCACCAGCAGCACCAGGTCGATGCCATGGGCGCCGGCAAGCATGTTGTGGATAAAACGCTCGTGGCCAGGCACATCGATAAAGCCTGTCAGCGGCGCGCCTTCGGCCAACGGGGCATAGCGGTAGCCAAGATCGATGGTCATGCCCCGGGCACGCTCCTCCTGGCGTGTGTCGCCGGCTTGGCCGGTCAGGGCCTGGAGCAGCGCGGTCTTGCCGTGGTCGATGTGGCCGGCGGTACCGACGATCACTGCACCGGCCCCAACTGCAACGCCGGCAGTTGCGCCAGCCACTGGGCCTCATCGTCCAACTGGCGCAGGTCGAGCCACAGGGCATCGTCATCGATGCGGCCGAGCACCGCCACCGGCAGGTCGCGCAGCGCCCGCTCCAACACATGCAGGCTGCGCCCGCGCAGTTTCTTCGACACCTGCGGGCGCAGGCACAAGGCCGCGCTGGGCAGGCGCGCCACGGGCTGGCTGCCGCTGCCGATCATGCCCAGGGCCGGTTCGACGCTAACCGTCCATTGCGTCCCCAGCCGTGCGGCCAGTTCAGGCGCCAGGCGCTCGGCCTGGGCGGCGATCTCGGCCTGGGGCCGGGTGAGCAGGCGCAGGCTCGGCAGGCGCTCGACCAGGCGGTCCGGGTTGCGATACAGCGCCAGCACGGCTTCGAGTGCCGCAAGGGTGATCTTGTCGACCCGCAGGGCACGCTTGAGCGGATTCTTCTTGATCTTCGCGATCAGCTCCTTGCGCCCGACGATGATCCCCGCCTGCGGCCCGCCGAGCAGTTTGTCGCCACTGAACGTGACGATGTCGGCGCCATCGGCCAGGGCCTGGCGCACGGTCGGCTCGGCCGGCAAGCCCCAGCGGGTCAGGTCGAGCAGGCTGCCGCTGCCCAGGTCTTCAAGCAGCGGCAACTCATGAGCATGAGCGATGCGCGCCAGTTCCGCGGTAGGCACCTGGGTAGTGAAACCCTGGATGCTGTAGTTGCTGCAATGCACGCGCATCAGCAGGCCCGTGCGCGGGTTGATCGCGGCTTCATAGTCGCGGGCGTGAGTGCGGTTGGTGGTGCCGATCTCGTGCAGCTTCACCCCCGCGCGAGCCATGATGTCGGGGATACGGAAGGCACCGCCGATCTCGATCAGTTCGCCCCGGGAGATGATCCCTTCCTTGCGCGCGCCCAGGCTGTTGAGCGCCAGCAGCACGGCGGCGGCGTTGTTGTTGACCACGGTGACGGCCTCGGCGCCGGTCAGCTCGCGGATCAGGCTTTCGATCAGGTCGTCGCGGTCGCCGCGCTTGCCGGTGTTGAGGTCGAACTCCAGGTTCAGCGGATAGCGGGCGGCGGTCTGCATGGCCTCGACCGCTTCCTCGGGCAGCAAGGCCCGGCCCAGGTTGGTGTGCAGCACCGTGCCGGTGAGGTTGAACACCCGGCGTACCTGGCTGCGCTGCTGGATGGCCAGGCGTTCGCCGGCTCGGCCCAGGAGCACTTCGGCGGTCAGTTCGGTGGCACTCAGTTGGCCGAGGCGAGCAGGCTCGCGCAGGTCGTCGAGCAACTGGCGCAGGGTGGCCAGCGTGGCGTCACGACCATGACGGTCGATCAGCGGGGCGCAGGCCGGATGGCGCAGCAAGGTGTCGATGGAAGGCAGGCGTGGGGTGTCGCTGGCGAGGGTTGAAGACATCAGTACTACCTTAAACAAATCCGTTGTCTGTTCCGGCCTCTTCGCGGGCAAGCCCGCTCCCACAGGTACTGTACGCTTCCTGTGAGAGCGGGCTTGCCCGCAAATCAGGCGACTCGGTATTGCAGTGTAGACACTACCCCGGCGCCAACAGCAGGTTCGGCGCCAGCCGATGGAAACCCTCCTCGTCCAGGCGCATGTCCAGCGCCAGGCTCGCCAGGTCGTCGGCCAGCGGCTCGGCCGCGGCGTCGTTCTCCAGGTAGCACTGCTTGAGGTAGCTCTGGCACCCCGGGCAGCACTCGGCGCGCAGCGGCGCCTTGCCCGGCGCGTGGCGGTCATCCTCGAGGTTACTGTAGCGCAGGTCCTTGCTCGACTCGCAGTACACGCACTTGACCCGCACCACATGCCATTCGCAGGCACACAGCGAGCAGGCCAGGTAGCGCAGGCCATTATGCTTGCCACGGTTACGCACTACCCCGGCCATGGCCGGCGATCCACAGGCTGGGCACTGGGCCAGGCTGCCCGCAGGCTTGAGCTCAGGCGCAGGCAAGGCCAGCAGCCAGCTGGACCACGCCGCCTGCAACGCGGCGCCAATGAAGGGCACCAGCGCCGCCGGCACTGCATCGTACTGGCCACCGAGCAGGGCGATAGCCCAGCCCTTGCGCTGGGCATCGTCGCTGCCACGCAACGCATCCAGCGCCTCGGCCAGTGGCCCGTCGGATGCGGTCTCGAAGCGCTCGAGCAACGCCTGCAACCAGACCAACCAAGGCCCTTCACGCACCAGGCTGTCGGCCGCCAGGGGCGGCAAACCATGACTTATACACAGGCGCTGGCGCTCTTCGGCCACCGGTAATCCCGCAGGCGGGTTATCCACAAGCTGCTGCTGAATCCGGCACAGCCGGGCCATCAACCGCAGGTAATCACCCAGGGCGTTACCCTCGGCCAGTTGCTCAAGCCGTGTGGCGCGCACCTCGAAGAGGTGAGCGGCGGGCAGGTGCAGAAACGGCGGCATCACTGCCGACGCTTCGATCTGTCCAGGTTCGAGAATCGTGCTCAAACGGTCATCCTTCTTTTCCACCGTGGTTGTGTGGCGACTTGTCGCCGGTCACTTCCCGGTACCACAGTTCATGGTGCTTGCGCGCCCAGGCGCGGCTCACCCAGCCATGCAGCATGGCGCCGATCGAACCCTTGATCCAGATCCCGGCATAGATGTGCACGATGATGCTTAGGATCAGCACGAACGCCGCCAGGGCATGCAACAGCGTGGACAGGCGAATGACCTCGATGCCGAACCAATGGCTGAAGTACGCGCGCCAGATCACCACGCCGCTGACCAGCAGCACCAGCATGCAGGCCAGCAAGGTCCAGAACAGCAGCTTCTGCCCGGCGTTGTACTTGCCGACCGGCGGCACGCCCTCTTCCTTGTTGAGCATCACCCGGTCGATGCGGCGCAGCCACAGGCGGTCGTTGGCGGTGATGAAGTTGGCGCGCCAGAAGCGCAGCACCAGCCCGAGGAAGAACACGAACATTCCCACGCCGATGAACGGGTGAAGGATCCGCGTCCACGGCCCGCCGCCGAACAGGTGGCTGAGCCAGAACAGTGCCGGATGGAACAGCGCCAGCCCCGAAAGGCCGGCCAGCACGAACAGGATCGCCACGACCCAGTGGTTGCTCCGTTCGTTGGCGTTGTAGCGCAGGATAGGCTTGTTGTCATTCATGGCCGCTGCTCCCCCTGCCCGCCCGGGCGGTTCGGATCATAGACATGCACCGCCGGGTCGACCTCGTGGACCGTGTTATCCACAGGCGCCGGGTGTTCGTCCTCCTCGACCCGCTGCGGCCCCACGCGTACATAGTGGAAGAACCCGGCCAGCACCGCCGCGCCCATGGCCAGCAGCGCCAGGGGCTTGCTGAAGCCCTTCCACAGCCCCACCAACGGGCTGATCACCGGTTGGTCCGGCAGGCCGGCGTAGATCCGGGGCGTGTCGGCGTGGTGCAGCACGTACATCACATGGGTGCCGCCGACGCCATCCGGATCGTACAGCCCGGCGTTCTCGTACCCCCGCGACTTCAGGTCGACGATGCGCTCGTCGGCATGCACCTTCATCTCCTCCTTGCTGCCGAAGACGATCGCCCCGGTCGGGCAGGTCTTCACGCAGGCCGGCTCCAGGCCCACGCTCACGCGGTCGGAACACAGGGTGCACTTGTACGCCTTGTGATCCTTCTGCGAGATGCGCGGGATGTTGAACGGGCAGCCGGTGATGCAATAGCCGCAACCGATGCAGTGGTCCTGGTTGAAGTCGACGATACCGTTGGCATGCTTGATGATCGCCCCCGGGCTCGGGCAAGCCTTCAGACAACCGGGCTCGGCACAGTGCATGCAGCCGTCCTTGCGGATCAGCCACTCCAGGTTGCCGTCGTCGCGCTCGTGCTCGGTGAAGCGCATCAGGGTCCAGGTCTCGGCGCTGAGGTCCTGGGGGTTGTCGTAGGTGCCGTGGTTGTGGCCGACCTCGTCACGCAGTTCGTTCCACTCCGAGCACGCCACCTGGCAGGCCTTGCAGCCGATACACTTGGTGGTGTCGATCAGCTTGGCGACTTCCTGCTGCTGGCGTACCGAGGGCGGTACGGTGGTGGTGGCCGAGCGGGCGATGATGTCTTGGCTGGCCATCAGAGTTTCTCCACTTTGACGAGGAACGACTTGGACTCCGGCGTCTGCGTGTTGCCATCACCGAGGAACGGCACCAGGGTGTTGGTCAGGAAGCCGTGCCGCGTGCTACCGGTGAAGCCCCAGTGCAACGGGATGCCGATCTGGTGCACGGTCTGGTTGTTGACCTGCAACGGACGGATCCGCTTGGTCACCACCGCCACCGCGTCGATATAGCCGCGCTTGCTCGACACCCGCACCCGGTCGCCGGCCTTGATGCCCTTCTCGTTCGCCAGCACCTCGCCGATCTCGACGAACTGCTCGGGCTGGGCAATGGCGTTGAGCCGGCAATGCTTGCTCCAGAAGTGGAAGTGCTCGGTCAGCCGGTAGGTGGTCGCCGCATGGGGGAACTCGTCGTGCGTGCCGAGTGTGTCCCACACCGAATCGAAGATCCGCCCGGCCGGGTTGCTGGTGGCCTTCTTGTTCTGCGGATGCAGCGGGTTGATGCCGATGGGGGTCTCGAACGGCTCGTAGTGCTCGGGGAACGGCCCCTCGGCCATCTTGTCGATGGCGAAGAACCGCGCCACGCCCTCGGGGTTCATGATGAACGGATTCATCCCCGCTTCCGGCGGCGAGTCGACCTTGAAGTCCGGCACGTCGGTGCCGGTCCAGGCCTTGCCGTTCCACCACACCAGGCGCTTCTTCTCCGGGTCCCACGGCTTGCCTTGCGGGTCGCTGGAGGCACGGTTGTAGAGAATCCGCCGGTTGGCCGGCCAGGCCCAGGCCCAGTTCTGCACCTGGTGCATGCCGTACGGGTCGCTGTTGTCGCGCCGGGCCATCTGGTTGCCCTGCTCGGTCCAGCAACCGGCGAAGATCCAGCAGCCCGACGCGGTGCTGCCGTCGTCCTTCATCTGGGCGAAGCCGGCCAGTTGCTGACCGGCCTTGAGTGTGGCGCCGGTGGCGTCGGTGAGGTCGCTGACCGCCCAACCGTTCATCTCCTTGGCCAGTTCTTCGGGCGAAGGCTCTTCCGGGACCTTGTACGGCCAGCTGAGGTTGAGCAGCGGGTCGGGATAGGCGCCGCCTTCGGCCTGGTAACGCTTGCGCAGGCGCAGGAACAGCTCGCTCATGATGTGCACGTCGGTGCGGGTCTCGCCCGGACCGTCGGCGCCCTTCCAGTGCCACTGCAGCCAGCGGCTGCTGTTGACCAGCGAGCCGTCTTCCTCGGCGAAGCAAGTGGTGGGCAGGCGGATCACCTCGGTCTGGATGTTGGCGGTATCGACGTCGTTGAACGCGCCGGCGTTGCGCCAGAACTCGGAGGTCTCGGTGGCCAGCGGGTCCATGACCACCAGCCACTTGAGCTTGGCCAGGGCCGCGGTGACGCGGTTCTTGTCCGGCAGCGCGGCGATGGGGTTGAAGCCCTGGCACATGTAGCCGTTGACCTTGCCCTGGCCCATCATCTCGAACATGCGCAACACGTCGTAGGCCGGCACGTCGAGCTTGGGCAGCCAGTCGTAGCCCCAGTTGTTGGCGGCGGTGGCGTTGGCGCCGTACCAGGCCTTCATCAGGCTGACGTGGAACTTGCCGTAGTTCTGCCAGTACGACAGCTGCCCCGGCCGCAGCGGCTTGGAGGCGCGCTTGTCGATGTAGGCGGCGTAGTCCTGCTCGGCGTCGCCGGCCAGGGTGAGGTAGCCCGGCAGCGAGTTCGACAGCAGCCCCAGGTCGGTCAGGCCCTGGATGTTGGAGTGCCCACGCAAGGCGTTGACCCCGCCCCCCGGCATGCCGACGTTGCCCAGCAGCAACTGCACCATGGCCGCGCTGCGGATGATCTGCGCGCCGATGGAGTGCTGGGTCCAGCCCAAGGCATAGAGGATCGTCATGGTCTTGCCCGGTGTCGAGCAGGTGGCGATCTCTTCCCAGATCTTCATCATCTGGTCCTGGGGCATGCCGCAAGTCATGCTCGCCAGTTCCGGCGTGTAGCGGCTGTAGTGCTGCTTCATCAGCTGGTAGACGCAACGCGGGTGCTGCAGCGTCGGGTCGACCTTCGCATAGCCGTCCTCGCCCAGCTCGTAGCCCCACCCGGACTTGTCGGCGTACACGCGCTTGGCCGCGTCGTAGCCGCTGAACAGCCCGTCCTCGAAGCCATAGTTCTCTTTGACGATAAACGACACGTCGGTGTAGTTACGCACGTACTCGTGCTGGATCTTGTCGTTGCTCAGCAGGTAGTTGATCAGCCCGCCCATGAAGGCGATGTCGCTGCCGGTACGGATCGGCGCGTAGTAATCAGCCACCGAGGCGGTACGGGTGAATCGCGGGTCGACCACGATCAGCCGCGCCTTGTTGTGCGCCTTGGCTTCGGTCACCCACTTGAAGCCGCACGGGTGCGCTTCAGCGGCGTTGCCGCCCATCACCAGGACCAGGTTTGCGTTGGCGATGTCAGACCAGTGATTGGTCATCGCGCCACGGCCATACGTCGGGGCAAGACTTGCCACCGTCGGGCCGTGTCAGACACGCGCCTGGTTATCGAACCCCAGCATGCCCAGCGAACGGATCACCTTGTGCGTCAGGTAGCCCGCTTCGCTGGAAGCGGCGGACGCGGCGAGAAAGCCGGTGGTGAGCCAGCGGTTGACCGTCTGGCCCTGGGCGTTCTTCTCGATGAAGTTGGCGTCGCGGTCCTGTTTCATCAGCTCGGCGACGCGGTCGAGGGCTTCGTCCCAGTCGATGCGGGTCCACTCGTTGCTGCCCGGCTTGCGCACCTCGGGGTACTTGAGGCGGCTGGGGCTGTGGATAAAGTCCAGCAGGCCGGCGCCTTTCGGGCACAGGGTGCCGCGGTTGACCGGATGGTCCGCGTCGCCCTCGATGTGGATGATGTTCTGTTTGACGTTCTTGCCCGCGTCACCCTGGCTGTACATGATCAGGCCGCAGCCGACCGAGCAATAAGGGCAGGTGTTACGGGTTTCTTTGGTATGCGCCAGCTTGAAGTGGCGCACCTGCTCGGCGAACGCGGGTGTCGGGGCCATGCCCAACGCCGCAAGGCTCGAGCCTCCAAGGCCGACGGCGGCGACCTTGAAGAATTGCCGACGGTTGAGATCCATCGTGCACTCCTGATCAGGTTCTCGGGCGCGCGGGACTTGGCCGGCGCCTCAGGGACTTCACGGTGGCGGTGGACAGACACCGCCAACTGTTAAGCCTAGTCAAGAATCCGGGAAGTGCGATGACCCAGATCATGCATCGAGCGATTCGACACGCGGTACAAACGCTTCCTTGCCCAGCCCGCAGTCAGGGCAAAGCCAGTCATGTGGAATATCTTCGAATGCAGTCCCCGGCGCGATGCCATGCTCCGGATCACCTACCGTCGGGTCATAGGTGTACCAACAGGTCTCGCAATAGTACTCGGCAACCTGCGTAGCCATCGTATGCTCCTTTTTCCCATGGTCCGGTGCCGCACGAGGCCAGCCATTGCATCAGGTCATCTGTCCTGACCGGCGCAACGCACTCACCAGATAGTCGACCATCACCTTGACCTTCTGCGACACATGCCGGCCGGGCTGATAGAGCACCCAGGCCATCCCTTGCATCGCCCCCGCGTATCTCCACCCGGGCAACAACTCCACCAGGGCATTGGCGGAAATTGCTTCAGCCGCCAGCCCGGCCGGCAGGCAGGAAATCCCCAGGCCCGAGATCGTGGCATTGAGGACCGCCTCCGGACTGTCCGCGAAGTAGCGCCCCGAAACACTGACCTCGCACATTCCATGCGTTGAAATGAACTTCCAGTTCTGGATTTCGGTGGCCGCGGAAAATGGGATGCAACTGTGTTCCGCCAACACCGAGGGATGCTCAGGTCGCCCAAACTTTTCCAGGTAACTCTCGGCGGCACAGACAATGAAATCGACGGGGAACAACTTGCGCGCCACCAAACCCAGGGGAGGACTGTCCGTTATCTGGATTCCAATATCGATACCCTCGGCAATAAAGTCCGGTGCTCCCTCATTGGAAATGAGCTGTACATTGACGCCGGGGTAGCGGTACAAAAACTCCGGAACCAGCTGATTACACGCCGCGTACAGCGAGCGTGGCACCGCAATGCGAATAAGCCCTTGCGGTGCTTCGAGGAAGCGGTCCTTGAGGCGAAACACATTGGCCGAAGACTCCAGCAACTCTTTGCAGTGTGAGTAGATCTGGGCGCCTTCGGCATTCACTCTCAATTGCCGGGTGCTGCGCTCAAGCAAACGCAATGACAAGGCATTTTCAAGCTTTGACACTTGTTTGCTGACCGCCGAGGCAGTCAACCCCAGCCTTACCGACGCATCTACAAAACTTCCGGTCTCGACGACCACTGCAAAAGCCGCCATGCAAGGCAACATATCAACATGACTTTTCGGAAGGCAGCCTCGATATTCCATTATTATGACCACTCATATCTACAGGCCAATAAACGAAAGCCTCCGTCCATGGCCCAAGGACCCCAAAAGATTAACCGCAAACGTTTGCAACTTTGCGACAACATCATCCATAAAGATGCAAAAGCACAGCCCCCAACAACACCAGACACACACCGCCTACTTGAACGACCGACAACCGCTCGCGATAAAAGAAGTATCCGAGGATGGCCGCGATACCACCCGACAAGGTACTGATGACAGTAACGACTGAAACCGAACCGTTGAGCGCCCCCCAAGAAAAAGCCGAGAACCCTCCCAGGTTGAACAGGCTTGTGCCACACAGTGAACCCAATATCTTCAAGCGGATCGTGGCATGATCGCGCAGCAGCCTGAAGGCTTCCGGAATCAAGAAGGCCACCCCGACGGCATAACCCAGCGCCAGCATGTTAACCGGCCCCAGCGCCGGCAAGGCGAACTTGCCTTGAATCCAGAAGCTGACGCCATACAGCATGGCCGCCAGCAACGCATACCCTATCGATACAGTGCCCTTTGCCTTGCGCTCGAAATCGCCGCCATGGTCACTGCGGCTGGCCAGTAGTACACCGAAGAAGCAGACGAAGATACCGCTCACCTGCCAGGCTGACAGTGTGTCCCCGCCAAGCCAGGCCAGCAGCGTTGTAAAAACGCCATAGGAGGTGACCAACGGTGCCACGACAGCGGTCTTGCCAACCGCAAACGCTTTTGAAAGCGCCAACGCCCCGATCACGGTACATAGTGAAGCCACAATACCCAGTACCACCGCGCGTCCGGGAGCCGACAGGAACTTCTCCCACTGGCTGGCCGAAATGACAATAATAATTGTCATTAACAAAAGCCCCAGCAGTTGCCCGAAAAAGACCGCCCGCTTGACCCCTACCGCTCGTGCGTTCACACCGACCAGAAAATCCGTAGCCCCCCAGAACGCAGCGGCCAGCAACCCCATGAATACGTCCACAGCAATGTTCCTTATTTCTGGCTGATTCCTTTAATCTCCAGACAGTAATCGGGATGAACTCAAAAATCAAACACCTGTATGAGGTGAGACGCTGTAGCCAGCATCACTCTTACGGGCCCAGCGATTTAACAATGAAATTAACGGATTAGTTAAAGCCGTTGAAACAATTGCAAGCATCAAAAGAACACTATAGGAACTTTCAGACAACACTCCCACCTGCAGTCCTACACCAAGTACTACTAATTCCACGAGTCCCTTGGTATTCATCAGCACACCGAGTTCCAATGAAACCTTTGGTTTCAGCCCCGACAGCCTGGCCCCGACATAAGAACCCAGAACCTTGCCGACAATCGCCCCCACCAGAAACAACAGCAACCACAACCACAGAGTGGGATCGCTGAAAGCCCCGAGCGAAACCTGGATACCGGAACAGGCAAAGAAGATTGGTGTGAGAAACAGATGGCCGAACCTGCCGACCCAGCGGCGCCAGGCCTGCTCCATCGAGAACAGGTCGTGAAAGACATAGGCCGCCAAGACTGCACCGATTGCCTCATGGAACCCAAGCATCGCGGTCACTTGCGCCGAAAACAGGCAGTAGAGCAAGGCAAGTGCCACCCGCGACCGCTCGCCCAGGACGGTGTAGCCGGCCCGGTTTCTCAGCCAGGGTCGGACCAGCAGGAACGTCAGCGCGGCATAAACCGACAATCCGGCGACCCGGAGTAGACTATCGACCACGCCAGAGGTGCCACTGAACTGTAGCGTCAGCACCAACGCAAGTGCAAACCATGCAAACACATCGGTGTAGACCGCCGCCGACAGGGCCAGTTGTCCGGCTCGCCCATCGATACCCGCATGCTCCTGGATAATCCGCACCAACACCGGCAGGGCTGTCACGGACAAGGCTACCCCACAGAAGATCACGTAAGGCCAATAGGGTTGCATCGGTGCAAGCGATGTCTTGGACCAGGCTCCGACGATGCAACCCAGGGAAAACGACAGCACGATCCCCAGGGTAGCGATCAAGGCGGGCACTCGCTGCCCATCTCCCTTGGACCCGATGCCAGCGGCGTGCCATGGCACCTCGACCATCAGGATAATCAGCCCCAGTTCGCTCAACGACCTGACGACATGCATCGACTCAGGCACGAACAACTGAGTCGAGGCCTGCGGAAACCAGGCACCAAGCACTGTGGGCCCCAGCAGGATACCTGCGGTGACCTCCCCGATCACTCGGCTCTGGCCAATCATTGTCGCAAGCTGTCCACAGATCGCACAGGCGAGCAATATCAAACACACCAGCATTATCCAATTCATGGGCTCTCCCTTACCCGAATTCCTGCCGACGGGTGCCCATGAGCGGGCACCCACCGCTTACGCGAGCACCAGCCTCAGGCGCTCATGGACGATCTCAGCATGCCTGCGCAGAACTGCGGGATCCTGGTGGATGAGGTAGACGAACCCCCAGGTCGACAGGAAATCCCGTGTCGCCTCGATCACCTCGCCCTCGCTGACAAGAAAACCAAGCTCATGGAACGACTCGAGTCCCTCGACTTGCGCCACGCCTTCGATCCCCGTGACCGTGCCGCCCGCTTCGCAGATCAGGCAGCAAATACAGAAGTGCTTGTCGTAGTGCGGAACAGGTAGCACCTGCGGTGCATTGCCAAGGTAGATATCGATGTTCAGGTCATAGCAATTGAGCCCCCTGCACAGCTCGATCAGGGTGGGTACGTTCGCTCCCGGCAACCGGCCATTCTGCTCGATGATGAAATGTCCATCGGCGTTGATCTTGAACTCGATGTCGTTGATGCCGATGTCGGCCTCGATGGCCGAGTTGACCCGGGAGATATAGGCGAACGCCTGACGAGCCTTGTCACCTACGGGCGAAATGGATCGAATGTTGCGATAGATGCTGGGGTGGTCGCCGACGCGGATTTTTTCGTATTCGGCGAAACAGAGAATCTGCCGGCCTCGCGCCGCCCCGAGGTTCGCCGTGACGATAAAGAACTCAGGGCCTTCGACATAAGCTTCCACCAGCGCATGCTTTTCCTCCTGGGCACAGGGCTCTTCATTGCTCTCGATGGCGGCCAGCGCCTTGTACATATCGCTTCTGGACTGGCAGATCTTCACATGCCTCGCCCCCGTACCCTGGCTGGGCTTGACCACCACGGGGAAAGCAATGCCAGGGTCGTGTCCCTGCGCGAGCTCGTCCATGGACAATCGAAAGGCCGGCATGGAAGGAACGCCCTCATCCTTCAGCCGACTCTTCATTTCCAACTTGTTCATCCGGGCCAGGTGCGTTGCCACCGGATTTCCCGCCACGCCAAGATGGGCCGCCAACCGATCGGTAATGCGCAATGCCGAATCAGAACCGGGAATGACCGCCAGCACCGTCCTGCCTGCCAGTTTCACCTTGGCTTGCTCCAGCCCCTCGGCGTGCAGCACCTCATCGAAACCATCCACCCCATGCAGCTTCTGCAACCGCCCGGGGAAGCGCTCCCGGGTCACCAGCGCCAGCGCGTGATAGCCCTTGCGACGAATGTTCTCACCGTATCGCCGCCCGGAACTGATCGGATCGATGACCACTACCGTTTGCGCTCGTGTGTTCATTGCAGACTCCGCATGGCCTGATACATGTAGTGGTAATAGCGCAGCGCGACGTTGTAGCGGATCATCACGCCCAACGAGAGCTCTCGCACCACATTCTCGCCACCAGCTGCGTAATGTTGCAGGACCGTGTCGTACCAGGCGGCGCTATGCCGTGTATCAATGCTGATATGGGCCTTGTGGTAGGCAATCACGTCCCTGGGCAGGCCCAGACGCTCCATGGCCGCCGTTGTCGCGCCGAAGCGTACCGGCGCCGAACCCTCCACCAGCCCCATGGCGCCGATCAGGCGCATGTTGTACTCGCGTCGCACTGCCCACATCAGCAGGATGTTGCCATTCATGAGGCACTCGAGCGGGGGAACCTCCACACTGATGCCGGCCTCGCCCAGCAGATCGCGCATGTAGCTGGAGGACGTGCGGAACATCGTGGTATGCACGGCAGCAAAATCACCATTGCCCATTTCATCCCAGTAGTTCTCGCCTGCGACCATCTTGCAGTGGATCGGCATGCCCAATTGCGCAACCGCCATCAGGTCATCGAACGAGCCATCGACCATTTCCTCCATGCAGATGTAGTAGGCCACCTGCTCGACAGTGGCATGGTGCCGCATGAAGTCCACGAAGAAGCGGATATCCTCGTTTATCTTCTTCTCGCACATCAGGTACCAGGGCAGGAAGGCCTCCCGGGTGCTCGGTAACTCACGCAGGTCAACCAGGCGCTCCTCAGCCGTATTCCATTGATCCTCCAGACACTCCACCAGGTTGCGGGACAGCCTGACCGACTTCTGCGCATTGACGAGCTGTGCCGGATCACCCAGAAAACAACGGTAATAGTCGGCGAGTTGCTGTTGCGTATCACGTGCCAATTGAGTCATCTGTCCCTCCTCAATACAGGACGGTTGGGAGTTCACTGGAGCGCAGGTCGAACGCGTCATGTGACGGTCCGACGTCATAGAGCCGTGTGAGCCGGGTGTGCGCCTCGTGCAGATCCGGGATATGGCCTTCAGGCACCCACCACAGCACCACTCGAGGCCGCGAGATGGTTTCGAACCATTCCGATCCGCGTTTCATGAATGTTTTGTGCGGGGTGTTGTAGAGAAAGTCCTTGAGTGATTGGACGTCTCGCCAGAGCGAAAGCGTATAGAGGTAGCCTTCGCCCCACAGCCGGTCGAGCAACGGTTGGTTCTCCTGGGTTTCACGCCAGATAAAACCCGGATGCTGCTCTGCCAGCCCATTGACGTAGTCGGTCGATGCATAGAACCCTTCCATCCGGGTGTCACCCTTGGGAAATCTGGGCTTCACCAGGTCGAACTGAGCAAGTCTGCGTTTCATGCGGCCTCCCATCCTTGGACCTCGATGATGTTCCGGTCAGGGTCTCGTACGTACACAAACGTACAGACACCTACCCCCTCGACAGGCTGGCGCGCCAACTTTCCAAGCAGCCAGCCACCGGAACGAATGACCTTTTCGCAAACTTCGTCTAGGTCGGATACTTCGAATGCGATGTGCGTAAACCCACGCGAATTGGCAAATTTCTCCGACTCTCCACGAACACGACTATATTGAAAAACCTCCAGCGTCGGACCGCCCTCTGGATAACCGGGCAATTGAAGATGAACACCTTCTATTTCCGGATCGAGCAGGCCGGTTCCGTCTGCTACTGGTTGACCTGAAAGCCGGCGGACAGGGCCGACTGGAACGCAGCCAAATACATCTATGTAGAACTTGGCAATTTTCTTCCAGTCGGTGGCGATCAGGTTTGTATGTGAATACTTGACCTTGGCCATGCGTAATGCCCCGGGGATCAATCACGGAAAACGAACGTTTCATGTTCGACTTGTCGATCCTTGTCCCTTGCCCGCTCCCAGGTCGTATTCAGAATGATCCGGGTGACATCCTGCGTCAGGGGCTTGACCCGATGCAGGGTGGTATCCGCCTTGAGCAGATAGACATCGCCGGTCATGTGGAAGTAGGAGTCGATCTTGTTTTCGACCAACAGGTTTTCGACGCGCGGGTTCTGCTTGTCCCAGTGGGTATGCGGTACGCACTCCAGCAGCCCACCGGCCTCAAGCGCAGGCGCCTCGACGATCCAGATGATCGTGTAGGGGTAGTCGCCCCAGTGCCAGCCATGGGTGTCACCGGACTTATGCTGACTATTGATGATAAAGTTGTCCCACTTCCACGGTGTGGGAATGATTTCTTCCTTGACGATGTGAGAAATAAGGCTCATGAGGTAGCGTGAATTATACGCCAGCGGAATATAACGCCCGTTAACCTCGATACTCTCCTGCGGTACATTGCTCAAGTAGCGCGGGGTATTGCCCGTCGACTCAATGAGAAAATCACGACGCTTTGAAAAGTTGGCAAGCAGATACCTTACATCTTCCGAAATACGATCACGCACACCGGGGTCGATCAAGTGATTTATCTTAAGGTAGCCATCCCTGGCAAACCGGTGCTGTTCCCAGAAAAAGTCCCGCCCTGCAAAAGGATCTGAATCAAGAATATCCTGGCTTTGTTCCATGCTTACTTGAACGACAGCACCATCCGTCATGTGAGTTTTCCTTGCGGGTTAGCGTGATGAGTTATTTGCTGACACATTCAAATCCTACCCACTCCAGCAGCATGGATATACCCTATGCACAGACTTTCATTCGTTCCACAAACACGGTAATTCATAGGACATTAGCCGAGTTAATTTATTAGTATAACTAACAAGATCGGACAGTCTTGCTCATGTGATTTATTAGTTTGAATAGGCTAATGGCAAGAAAAAAACCGTGGATGCATGGGAAACCTTGAGACGAAAAGCTCCGCCACACCTGGACGCTGAAGCCAACGAAGGCGCCTGAAAGCAACCCTGCATCGTTAAATTGCCTGGTCCCACATCACAAACGGAAATGGACTACATCCCGACACATCCAGTGCCTGTTAGGTTGGCGCGCCACACATGGATGAGGCTCACAGGAATGGACATGAAATATCTCTTGGGCAATCTCTTGATCGGCATCTCGGTGCTTGTTCAACCGATGGTGGTGGCAACCGCCAATAGTGATCACAACCCACCCGCCGCTCACCCGCAGATCACCGCCGAGCGAGCACGGAGCATGGCCGATGCCGCAGAACGTGCCGCCCGAGCCCAAGGCTTTGCCATTGTCATCAGCATCGTCGACAACCACGGCAACCTGAAGTACTTCCACCGCATGGATGGCACCAGCAGCGGCAGCATCCAGGTCGCGCAGCTCAAGGCAGAGACATCCGCCCGCTTCCCTCTGTCGACCCGCTCGCTCGGCGAGCGCAGCACCGCGCTGCCGGCCAATCCCTACGCCTCGCTCCCCGGGTTCACCCTGCTGGAAGGCGGCCTGCCGATCATGGACGCGAACGGCAGGCATATTGGCGGCATCGGTATCAGCGGAGCAACGCCGGAACTGGACGCCCAATTTGCAAGAACGGCACTCGAAGAAGGCTGACGCCTTGTCAGAGCACCGGCTTCAGACAAAAAGAAACCCGCTTCAGGTATGAAGCGGGTTTCTTGTTTCAGCTCCGTTTTCGCGGGAGGCAGCCATGGCGCCTCCTGAAAGTATCAGAACGGAATATCGTCGTCGAAGCTGTCGAAGTCAGCGGCTGGCTGCGGAGCCGGCTGTTGCGGCGCCGGGCGCTGTGGCGCCTGCTGCGGACGCGGAGCCTGCTGACGAGGAGCCTGGTTGTACTGCTGCTGGCCACCTTGGTTGTAGTTGTTACCACCACCTTGGTTGTATTGGTCACCACCACCCTGCTGACCCTGCGGACGACCGCCGAGCAACTGCATGGTGCCGTTGATGTCGACGATGATCTCGGTGGTGTAGCGCTTGATGCCGTCCTTTTCCCACTCGCGGGTCTGCAGCTTGCCTTCGATGTAGCACTGCGAACCCTTGCGCAGGTACTCGCCGGCAATCTCGGCAACCTTGCCGAACAGCGACACACGGTGCCACTCGGTACGCTCGACCTTCTGGCCCGACTGCTTGTCGGTCCACTGCTCGCTGGTGGCCAGGCTCAGGTTGGTCACGGCGTTACCGTTGGGCAGGTAGCGGACTTCGGGATCCTGACCGCAGGTACCGACCAGAATGACTTTGTTAACCCCACGGGCCATAACGTTCTCCTAGGCTTCGCACGCCGCAGAGGCTGGGTTCACCAGACGCTCGAGGGTCGCACGGTCCAAAATTTTCGTATCCAGTTTGATATAGATGGCGGCTTCTTCTGCCACCACCACGGCGTCGGTCACACCCGGCACGGCCATCAGGCGCTCGGTCAGCCCGGCTTCCCGGACCGCTTCCGGCGTCAGCTGCATGCGCAGGCTGGTCACGTACGGCGGCTCGTTCATGCGCAACGCAGTGAGCAGCCACAGGACGCACAACACGGCACATCCCAGGAACACCATGCTCAAGCCACCGTGCTGGAACAACCAGCCACCGAGGATGCCTCCCAGTGCGGCGCCGAGGAACTGGCTGGTGGAGTAAACCCCCATCGCCGTCCCCTTGCCACCGGCAGGCGACACCTTGCTGACCAGCGAAGGCAAGGATGCCTCCAGCAGGTTGAATGCAGTAAAGAATACCACGGTGCCGATCACCAGTCCGCGCAAGTTGTCAGCCCACTGCCAGAAGAACACCTCCACCAGCAGCAGGACACTGACCGCGCCGAGCAACACGCGTTTCATCTTGCGCTTCTTTTCCCCGTAGATGATGAAGGGGATCATTGCAAAAAATGAAACCAGCAACGCGGTGAGGTACACCCACCAGTGCTGTTCCTTGGGCAGCCCGCCGCGCTCGACGAACGCCAGGGGCAGCGCCACGAAGCTGGCCATCAGGATCGCGTGCAGCACGAAGATGCTGATATCCAGGCGCAGAAGGTCCGGATTGCGCAGGGTCGGGCCGAGGGCCTGACGGGCGACACCGGACTCACGATGGGTCAACACATTGTGCGAACTGGGCACGACGAAGGCAATCAGGCCGATGCCGAGCAGGGCAAGTCCTGCGGTGGCAAGGAACAATCCTGACAAGCCAAAGGCGCGAGTCAACAGCGGGCCGACGACCATCGCCACGGCGAACGACAGGCCGATGCTCATGCCGATCATGGCCATGGCCTTGGTCCGGTGCTGCTCGCGGGTCAGGTCGGACAGCAACGCCATCACTGCCGCGGAAATCGCCCCCGCGCCCTGCAGGATACGCCCGGCGATCACGCCCCAGATAGAATCGGCCTGGGCCGCCAGCACGCTGCCCAGGGCGAAGATGATCAACCCCACGTAGATCACCGGGCGGCGGCCGATGCGGTCGGAAATCACTCCGAACGGAATCTGCAGCACGGCCTGGGTCAGGCCGTAGGCACCGATGGCCAGACCGATCAGCGCAGGCGTGGCGCCGGCCAGGTCCATGCCGTAGGTGGCCAGCACCGGAAGTACCATGAACATGCCCAGCATACGAAAGGCGAAGACCAGGGCCAGGCCGCTGGCAGCGCGGGTTTCGCTGCCACTCATGCGCTCGTTGTGGGTGTCGTGCATGGATTAACCTCGTGTGAACCGGCGGCGATTCTATCAGTCCGACGCCTTGGCGGCATATACGCGACGCTTTGCCGCGTAATGGCAGCGCGCCGTATACTCCTTTGTTTATGCCCGCCGAGCGAGGCCGTAGTGGACAAGATCCTGATCCGTGGGGCACGTACCCACAACCTGAAGAACATCGACCTGACCCTGCCCCGGGACAAACTGATCGTGATCACCGGCCTGTCCGGATCCGGCAAGTCCTCGCTGGCGTTCGACACCCTGTACGCCGAAGGCCAGCGCCGCTACGTCGAATCGCTGTCGGCCTATGCCCGGCAGTTCCTGTCGATGATGGAAAAGCCCGATGTCGACACCATCGAAGGCCTGTCGCCGGCGATCTCCATCGAGCAGAAGTCGACCTCGCACAACCCACGCTCGACCGTCGGCACCATCACCGAGATCTACGACTACCTGCGCCTGCTCTATGCCCGCGTCGGTACCCCTCGCTGCCCGGACCACGATATCCCGCTGGAGGCGCAAACGATCAGCCAGATGGTCGACCTGGTGCTGGAAAAGCCCGAAGGCAGCAAGCTGATGCTGCTGGCTCCGGTGATCCGCGAGCGCAAGGGCGAGCACCTGGCGGTGTTTGACGAACTGCGTGCCCAGGGCTTCGTCCGCGCCCGGGTCAACGGTAAGCTCTACGAGCTCGACGAACTGCCCAAGCTGGATAAACAGAAGAAGCACAGCATCGATGTGGTGGTCGACCGCTTCAAGGTCCGCGCCGACCTGCAGCAGCGCCTGGCCGAGTCGTTCGAGACCGCGCTCAAGCTGGCCGACGGCATCGCCTTGGTCGCGCCGATGGACGACGAAGACGGCGAGGAAGTGATCTTCTCCGCACGCTTCGCCTGCCCGGTGTGCGGCCATGCGATCAGCGAGCTGGAGCCCAAGCTGTTTTCCTTCAACAACCCGGCCGGTGCCTGCCCGACCTGTGACGGCCTGGGGGTGAAGCAGTTCTTCGACACCAAGCGCCTGGTCAACGCCGAGCTGACCCTGGCCGAAGGCGCGATACGTGGCTGGGATCGGCGTAACGTCTATTACTTCCAGATGCTCGGTTCACTCGCCGCGCACTACGGTTTCAGCCTCGAGGAACCGTTCGGCGAACTGTCGGCCGAGCACCAGAAGGTCATCCTGCAGGGCAGCGGCAAGCAGAGCGTCGATTTCAAGTACCTGAACGACCGTGGCGACATCGTCAAGCGCTCGCACCCCTTCGAGGGCATCGTGCCCAATCTTGAGCGCCGCTACCGCGAAACCGAGTCGGCCACCGTGCGTGAAGAGCTGGCCAAGTTCCTCGGGACCCAGCCCTGCCCCGACTGCCGCGGCACCCGCCTGCGTCGTGAGGCTCGCCATGTGTGGGTCGGCGAGAAGACCCTGCCGGCGGTGACCAACCTGCCGATCGGCGAAGCCAGCAACTACTTCGGCGAGCTGACCCTCACCGGGCGGCGTGGCGAGATCGCGGCAAAGATCCTCAAGGAGATCTGCGAGCGCCTGCAGTTCCTGGTCAACGTTGGTCTCGACTACCTGACGCTGGACCGAAGCGCCGATACCCTGTCCGGCGGCGAAGCCCAGCGTATCCGCCTGGCCAGCCAGATCGGCGCCGGCCTGGTCGGGGTGATGTACATCCTCGATGAACCGTCCATCGGTCTTCATCAACGGGACAACGACCGCCTGCTGGCCACCCTCAACCACCTGCGCGACCTGGGCAACACGGTGATCGTGGTCGAGCACGACGAGGACGCCATCCGCCTGGCCGACTACGTGGTGGATATCGGCCCGGGCGCTGGCGTGCATGGCGGCCAGATCGTCGCCGAGGGCTCGCCCGAAGAGGTCATGGCGCACCCCGACTCGCTGACCGGCAAGTACCTGTCCGGGCGCAAGAAGATCGTCGTCCCGGCCAAGCGCACCCCACGCAACAAGAAGCTGTCGCTCAAGCTCAAGGGCGCGCGCGGCAACAACCTGCAGAACGTCGACCTGGAAGTGCCAATCGGCCTGCTGACCTGCGTGACCGGCGTGTCCGGCTCGGGCAAGTCGACGCTGATCAACAACACCCTGTTCCCGCTCGCCGCCACCGCGCTCAACGGCGCGAGCAGCCTGGAGGCCGCGCCGCACGCCAGCGTCGATGGCCTGCAGCACCTGGACAAGGTGGTGGATATCGACCAGAGCCCGATCGGCCGCACGCCTCGTTCCAACCCGGCGACCTACACCGGTATCTTCACGCCGATCCGCGAGCTGTTCGCTGGCGTGCCGGAGTCACGTTCCCGTGGCTACGGCCCGGGGCGCTTCTCGTTCAATGTCAAGGGCGGGCGCTGCGAGGCCTGCCAGGGTGACGGCCTGATCAAGGTGGAAATGCACTTCCTGCCGGACATCTACGTGCCCTGCGATGTGTGCAAGAGCAAGCGCTACAACCGCGAAACACTGGAGATCAAGTACAAGGGCAAGAACATCCACGAGGTACTGGAAATGACCATCGAGGATGCCCGCGAATTCTTCGATGCGGTCCCGGCCCTGGCGCGCAAGCTGCAAACGCTGATGGATGTCGGCCTGTCGTACATCAAGCTGGGGCAATCGGCGACCACCCTGTCGGGTGGCGAGGCGCAGCGGGTCAAGCTGTCACGCGAGCTGTCCAAGCGGGACACCGGCAAGACCCTGTACATCCTCGACGAACCGACCACAGGTCTTCATTTCGCCGATATCCAGCAGTTGCTGGACGTGTTGCACCGCCTGCGTGACCACGGCAATACCGTGGTGGTGATCGAGCACAACCTGGATGTGATCAAGACCGCCGACTGGCTGGTCGACCTGGGGCCGGAGGGTGGCTCCAAGGGTGGGCAGATCATTGCCTGCGGTACGCCGGAAGAGCTGGCCGAGAAGAAACAGTCCTATACCGGGCATTACCTCAAGCCGCTGCTGGAACGCGATCGGGCCTGATTTCAGGCCCGAAAAAAACCCTGTGGGAGCGGGTTTGCCCGCTCCCACAGGGGCATCTGCAATACAGAAATTACATCTGCGACTGCAAGTAGTTCTCCAGGCCAATGGCCTTGATCAGCCCCTGCTGCTTCTCCAGCCAGTAGGTGTGATCTTCTTCGGTATCGGCCAACTGCGCGCGCAGGATGTCGCGGCTGATGTAGTCCTTGTGCAGCTCGCACAGCTCGATACCCTTGCACAGCGCGGCGCGAACCTTGTACTCGAGCTTGAGATCAGCCTCGATCATTTCCGGCACGGTGCTGCCCACTTCCAGGTCATCGGCGCGCATGTCTGGGGTGCCTTCGAGCATGAGGATACGGCGCATCAGGGCGTCGGCGTGCTGCGTCTCTTCTTCCATCTCGTGGTTGATACGTTCGTAGAGCTTGGTCAGGCCCCAGTCTTCGTACATCCGCGAGTGAATGAAGTACTGATCGCGTGCTGCCAGTTCGCCCTTCAGCAACGTGACGAGGTAGTTGATTACGTCCGGGTGACCTTGCATCGCCCTGCTTCTCCCTGTGAATACGGCTATGGGACATAGTGTGAACCAGGTTTTGCTCGCGGTCACTGAAAAATGCGCAATTAGAAGCAAATAATCGGCTAAACAGTAGTGATATTCATTGAAAAACCGCCCTAATGAGGGCGGTTCTTCTTATCACTTCCAGTTAGCCAAGATTCATCCCCAGGGCCTTAGCAATCCCTTCTCCATAAGCCGGGTCGGCCTTGAAGAAGTACTGCAACTGACGCTGGATAACGTCCTCGCTGACCCCCGCCATGGTGCCGGCGATGTTGCCGATCAACAGCGCCTTCTGTTCATCATTCATCAGGCGGAACAGCGCGCCGGCGTGGCTGTAGTAGTCGTTGTCTTCGCGGTGGTCGTAGCGGTGCGCCGAACCGTTCAGGGCCAATGCCGGCTCTGCATGGCGCGGCGACTGTTTCGGTGCATCCGTGTAGCTGTTGGGCTCGTAGTTCGGAGCACTGCCGTAGGCGCCGGTGGCCATGGAACCATCGCGCTGGTAGCTGTGCACCGGGCAACGTGGCGCATTGACCGGCAAGTGCTGGTGATTGGTGCCTACGCGGTAGCGATGAGCATCGGCATAGGCGAACACGCGGCCCTGCAGCATGCGGTCCGGCGACAGGCCGACCCCGGGCACCATGTTGCTGGGACCGAACGCCGCCTGCTCGACTTCGGCGAAGTAGTTGAGCGGGTTACGGTTGAGTTCCAGCACGCCGACCTCGATCAACGGGTAGTCCTTCTGCGACCAGGTCTTGGTCACGTCGAAGGGGTTCTCGTCACGGCTGGCGGCCTCGGCTTCGCTCATCACCTGGATGCACACGGTCCAACGCGGGAAGTCACCGCGCTCGATGGCCTGGAACAGGTCGCGCTGGGCGTAGTCCGGGTCGCTGCCCGCAAGGCGAGCGGCCTCGGCCGGCGCCAGGTTCTTGATCCCCTGCTGGGTCTTGAAGTGCCACTTGACCCAAGTGCGCTCACCCTTGGCGTTGATCAGGCTGTAGGTGTGGCTGCCGAATCCGTGCATATGGCGGTAGCCGTCCGGGATGCCGCGATCGGAGAACAGGATGGTGACCTGGTGCAACGCCTCGGGCGAGTGCGACCAGAAGTCCCACATCATCTGCGCGTTCTTCAGATTGGTCTGCGGGTGGCGCTTCTGGGTGTGGATGAAGTCGGGGAACTTCAGCGGATCACGGATGAAGAACACCGGCGTATTGTTGCCAACAATGTCCCAGTTGCCTTCCTCGGTGTAGAACTTCACCGCAAAACCACGCGGGTCGCGCTCGGTGTCCGCCGAGCCGCGTTCACCGCCCACGGTGGAGAAGCGCAAGAACGTTTCGGTCTGCTTGCCGATGCTGTCGAACAGTTTGGCACTGGTGAGTTCGGTAATATCGCGGGTGACGGTGAAGGTGCCGTAGGCGCCGGAGCCCTTGGCGTGCACGCGACGCTCGGGGATGTTCTCGCGGTTGAAGTGGGCGAGCTTCTCGATCAGGTGGAAATCGTCGAGCAGCAGCGGGCCGCGAGGGCCTGCGGAACGGGAATTCTGGTTGTCGGCTACGGGCGCGCCGCTTGCGGTGGTGAGAATCTTGCTCATGGGCTCTCCTGATCGGTCTTGAACGGCCGGCTAATCGGCTTGGAGAGAGTATTGTCGACCCATGTTACAAGAACAAATTCATTACCTGACTTACATCAATAGAAAATAACAATTCATGAGACAACAAAAAACCGGGCCTAGGCCCGGTTCTTTGCAGCAGACAGAACGTCTTACTCGGCAGCTTCTACAGCACCACCGACCGGACGATCAACCAGCTCGACGTACGCCATAGGCGCGTTGTCGCCAGCGCGGAAACCGCACTTCAGGATGCGCAGGTAGCCGCCCTGACGGGTGGCGTAACGCTTGCCCAGGTCGTTGAACAGTTTGCCAACGGCGGACTTCGAACGGGTACGGTCGAAGGCCAGACGACGGTTGGCGACGCTGTCTTCCTTGGCCAGGGTGATCAGCGGCTCGGCAACGCGGCGCAGTTCCTTGGCTTTCGGCAGGGTGGTTTTGATCAGCTCGTGCTCGATCAGCGACACTGCCATGTTCTGGAACATAGCCTTGCGGTGAGAGCTGGTACGGCTCAGGTGACGTCCACTTTTACGATGACGCATGATTCATTCCTTACCAAACACTACGTTCGGTGATTACGACGATCAGGCAGTCGCCTTGTCGTCTTTCTTAAGACTTGCAGGCGGCCAGTTGTCGAGGCGCATGCCGAGGGAAAGACCACGGGAGGCCAGGACGTCCTTGATTTCAGTCAGGGACTTCTTGCCCAGGTTAGGAGTCTTCAACAGCTCTACTTCGGTACGCTGAATCAGGTCGCCGATGTAGTAGATGTTCTCCGCCTTGAGGCAGTTGGCCGAACGTACGGTCAGTTCCAGGTCGTCAACCGGGCGCAGCAGGATCGGATCGATCTCGTCTTCCTGCTCGACCACAACCGGCTCGCTGTCACCTTTGAGGTCGACGAACGCGGCCAGCTGCTGTTGCAGGATGGTCGCGGCACGACGGATAGCCTCTTCAGGATCCAGAGTACCGTTGGTTTCCAGATCGATGACCAGCTTGTCCAGGTTGGTACGCTGTTCAACACGGGCGTTCTCGACCACGTAGGCGATACGACGCACCGGGCTGAACGAAGCGTCCAGCTGGAGACGGCCAATGCTGCGGCTTTCGTCTTCGTCGGTCTGACGGGAGTCGGCCGGCTCGTAACCGCGACCACGAGCTACGGTGAGCTTCATGTTCAGGGCGCCGTTGGACGCCAGGTTCGCGATTACGTGATCGGGGTTGACGATCTCGACATCGTGATCCAGCTGAATATCGGCAGCGGTAACCACCCCCGAACCCTTTTTCGACAAGGTCAGCGTAACTTCGTCACGACCGTGCAGTTTGATAGCCAGGCCTTTCAGGTTCAACAGGATTTCAATGACGTCTTCCTGAACACCTTCGATCGCGGAGTACTCATGGAGTACGCCGTCGATCTCGGCCTCGACTACTGCACAGCCAGGCATGGAGGACAACAGGATGCGGCGCAGCGCGTTGCCCAGGGTATGGCCGAAGCCACGCTCGAGAGGCTCGAGCGTGATCTTGGCGCGGGTTGGACTGACAACCTGCACGTCGATGTGACGGGGTGTCAGAAACTCATTTACCGAAATCTGCATGGATGCACCTATTTTCTAGCCCTTACTTGGAGTAGAGCTCGACAATCAGGTTTTCGTTGATGTCGGCGGACAGGTCGCTGCGAGCAGGAACGTTCTTGAAAACGCCCGACTTTTTAGCAGCATCCACATCAACCCACTCAACGCGGCCACGCTGGGCGCACAGTTCAAGGGCTTGAACAATGCGCAGCTGGTTCAGCGACTTCTCGCGAACCGAGACCACGTCACCCGGACGAACTTGGTAGGATGGAATGTTCACAGTCTTACCGTTGACGCTGATCGCTTTGTGCGAAACCAGCTGGCGGGACTCGGAACGAGTCGAGCCGAAGCCCATACGGTAGACGACGTTATCCAGACGGCACTCGAGCAGTTGCAGCAGGTTCTCACCGGTTGCGCCTTTTTTCGAGGCAGCAGCTTGGTAATAACCGCGGAACTGACGCTCCAGAACACCGTAGATACGACGGACTTTTTGTTTCTCGCGCAGCTGGGTACCGTAGTCGGACTGACGGCCACGGCGCTGGCCGTGGATACCTGGGGCTGCTTCGATGTTGCACTTCGATTCCAGAGCGCGAACGCCGCTCTTCAGGAACAGGTCAGTGCCTTCACGGCGAGACAGTTTGCATTTTGGACCAATGTAACGTGCCATTTATCTGTCTCCTGATTACACGCGACGCTTCTTCGGCGGACGGCACCCGTTGTGCGGGATTGGCGTCACGTCGGTGATGCTGGCGATCTTGTAGCCGCAGCTGTTCAGTGCACGAACGGCGGATTCACGACCTGGACCTGGACCCTTGACGTTGACGTCGAGGTTCTTCAGACCATATTCCAGCGCAGCTTGACCAGCACGCTCAGCAGCGATCTGGGCTGCGAACGGGGTGGATTTGCGCGAACCACGGAAACCCGAACCACCGGAAGTAGCCCAGGACAGTGCGTTGCCCTGACGGTCGGTGATGGTCACGATGGTGTTGTTGAAAGACGCATGGATGTGGGCGATGCCATCAACCACTGTCTTTTTGACTTTTTTACGAGGACGAGCAGCAGGTTTTGCCATGTCTATATTCCTGGGCGATTACTTGCGGATCGGCTTACGCGGGCCCTTACGGGTGCGTGCGTTGGTCTTGGTGCGCTGACCGCGAACCGGCAGACCTTTACGATGACGCAGGCCGCGGTAGCAACCCAGGTCCATCAAGCGCTTGATCTTCATGTTGATGTCACGGCGCAGGTCACCTTCGGTGGTGAACTTCGCGACTTCGCCACGCAGGGTTTCGATTTGCTCGTCGCTCAGATCCTTGATCTTAGCGGCTGGGTTTACACCAGCGTCCGCACAGATTTTCTGCGCGGTAGTGCGACCGACACCATAGATGTAGGTCAGCGAGATAACAGTATGCTTGTTATCTGGAATGTTGACGCCTGCAATACGGGCCATTCAGTGGGACTCCAATTGACAGCTACCTACGCCCCGGAAGCCAAGAAATAGGGCGCGAGATAATATCGCTGTAGAAACGAATAATCAACCCAGCAGCACACTAGCTGCTGGGTTTGAAGCGCGGATCACACTCAGCCTTGGCGCTGCTTGTGACGCGGTTCCGCGCTGCAGATCACGCGCACGATACCTTCGCGACGAATGATCTTGCAGTTGCGGCACAGCTTTTTCACCGATGCACGAACTTTCATTACCGACTCCTCGAACCTTAAGGGGCTAAATCAGCGCAGCAGACCGCTGCCGCCGTAGCCTTTCAGGTTGGCTTTCTTCATCAGGGATTCGTACTGGTGCGAAACGAGGTGCGATTGTACTTGGGACATGAAGTCCATCACAACCACTACCACAATCAGCAACGAGGTCCCGCCAAGGTAGAACGGCACGTTTGCTGCCACCACCAGGAACTGGGGCAGAAGGCACACGGCCATCATGTAAAGAGCACCGAACATGGTCAGACGGGTCAGGACGCCATCAATGTAGCGCGCCGACTGCTCACCAGGACGGATACCCGGAATAAAGGCACCGGACTTCTTCAGGTTTTCCGCTACGTCTTTCGGGTTGAACATCAACGCTGTGTAGAAGAAGCAGAAGAAGATGATCCCTGCACTAAACAGCAGAATGTTCAACGGCTGACCAGGAGCGATCGACTGCGAGATGTCCTGCAGCCAGCCCATACCTTCGGACTGACCGAACCAGGCACCCAGCGAAGCCGGGAACAGCAAGATGCTGCTCGCGAAAATGGCCGGGATTACGCCCGCCATGTTCACCTTCAGCGGCAGGTGGCTGGTCTGCGCAGCGAAGACCTTGCGGCCCTGCTGACGCTTGGCGTAGTGAACGGCGATACGACGCTGACCACGCTCAATGAACACCACGAAGCCGATAATCGCTACTGCCAGCAAACCGATAGCGACCAGGGCGAAAATGTTGATATCGCCTGTACGCGCAGACTCGAAAGACTGCCCGATTGCTCTCGGAAGACCGGCAACGATACCCGCGAAGATCAACATCGAGATACCGTTGCCCACACCGCGCTCGGTAATCTGCTCGCCGAGCCACATCATGAACATCGCGCCCGCCACGAAGGTGGAGACGGCGACGACATGGAAGCCCAGGCCCACAGAAAACGCCACGCCCTGGTTGGCCAGGCCAATGGACATGCCAATGGCTTGGACCAGCGCCAGGATAACGGTGCCGTAGCGGGTGTACTGGCTGATCTTGCGACGGCCAGCTTCACCTTCCTTCTTCAACTGCTCCAGTTGCGGGCTGACAGCGGTCATGAGCTGCATGATGATCGATGCCGAGATGTACGGCATGATCCCCAGTGCAAAGATGCTCATGCGCTCCAGCGCGCCACCGGAAAACATGTTGAACAAGCTAAGAATGGTCCCCTCATTCTGCCGGAACAGATCCGCGAGACGGTCCGGGTTAATGCCTGGCACTGGGATGTGCGCGCCAATCCGATAGACGATGATCGCCATGAACAGAAAGCGCAGACGAGCCCAGAGTTCCGACATCCCGCCCTTACCGAGCGAAGAGAGAGCACCTTGCTTAGCCATTTATTCCTCGAACTTGCCGCCAGCTGCTTCGATAGCCGCACGTGCACCTTTGGTGACGGCGATACCCTTGAGGGTGACTGCGCGAGTGACTTCGCCCGACAGCATGATTTTCACGCGCTGTACGTGCTGGCCGATCACGTTGGCGTCCTTGAGGGACTGAACGGTGATCAGATCGCCTTCCACCTTGGCCAGCTCGGACAGACGCACTTCTGCGCGGTCCATGGCTTTCAGGGAAACGAAGCCGAACTTCGGCAGGCGACGGTGCAGCGGCTGTTGACCGCCTTCGAAGCCTGGAGCGATGGAACCACCGGAACGGGAGGTCTGACCTTTGTGACCACGGCCACCGGTCTTGCCCAGACCGCTACCGATACCACGGCCCGGACGGTGCTTCTCGCGACGGGAACCCGGCGCTGGACTCAGATCATTGAGTTTCATCGATTAACCCTCGACCTTCAGCATGTAGTAAGCCTTGTTGATCATCCCGCGATTCTCGGGAGTATCCTGGACTTCTACAGTGTGACCGATGCGACGCAGACCCAGACCTTTAACGCACAGTTTGTGGTTAGGCAGGCGGCCGGCGGTGCTCTTGATCAGCGTTACTTTTACGGTTGCCATGATCAGATGATCTCCTCAACAGTCTTGCCGCGCTTGGCAGCAATGGACTCAGGGGATTGCATGGCTTTCAGACCCTTGAAGGTGGCGTGAACCACGTTCACCGGGTTGGTCGAGCCGTAGCACTTGGCCAGGACGTTCTGAACACCAGCAACTTCCAGGACGGCACGCATTGCGCCACCGGCGATGATACCGGTACCTTCCGAGGCAGGCTGCATGTAGACCTTCGAGGCGCCGTGGGCGGCCTTGGTGGCGTACTGCAGGGTGGTGCCCTTCAGGTCAACCTGAATCATGTTGCGACGAGCAGCTTCCATGGCTTTCTGGATCGCGGCAGGTACTTCGCGCGATTTGCCACGGCCAAAGCCAACACGACCCTTGCCATCACCCACCACGGTCAGCGCGGTGAAGGTGAAGATACGGCCGCCTTTTACGGTTTTGGCTACGCGGTTAACTTGAACCAGCTTCTCGATGTAGCCTTCGTCGCGCTTTTGATCGTTATTTGCCATAACTTAGAACTCCAGCCCGCCTTCACGAGCAGCATCAGCCAGCGCCTTGACGCGGCCGTGGTACTTGAAGCCGGAACGGTCAAAGGCAACTTGAGATACACCGGCGGCTTTCGCACGCTCAGCTACCAGCTTGCCAACCTTAGTGGCCGCGTCGATGTTGCCGGTGGCGCCATCACGCAGTTCTTTGTCCAAGGTCGAGGCGCTTGCCAGAACCTTGCTGCCGTCGGCCGAGATGACCTGGGCGTAGATGTGCTGCGAGGAGCGGAACACGCACAGACGCACGGCTTCGAGCTCGTGCATTTTCAGGCGTGCTTTGCGAGCGCGACGCAGTCGAGTAACTTTTTTGTCGGTCATTTGCTAGGCCCTACTTCTTCTTGGCTTCTTTACGACGGACTACTTCGTCCGCGTAACGCACACCCTTGCCCTTGTAAGGCTCTGGCGGACGGAAACCGCGGACTTCAGCGGCCACCTGACCCACCAGCTGCTTGTCGATACCCTTGATCAGGATGTCGGTCTGGCTTGGGGTTTCAGCGGTGATACCGGCTGGCAGTTCGTAATCCACTGGGTGCGAGAAGCCCAGGGCCAGGTTCAGGACGGTGCCCTTGGCCTGTGCCTTGTAACCAACACCGACCAGCTGGAGCTTGCGCTCGAAGCCTTGGCTTACGCCTTGGACCATGTTGTTGACCAGGGCGCGGGTGGTACCGGCCATGGCGCGAGCTTGCTGATCACCGTTGCGAGGTGCGAAACGCAGCTCACCAGCTTCTTCGGTAACTTCAACAGACGAGTGAACGTTCAGTTCGAGAGTGCCCTTGGCACCCTTCACCGAAAGCTGCTGGCCGGCGAATTTGACTTCGACGCCTGCTGGCAGCTTAACGGGGTTCTTAGCGACGCGAGACATGCCTATCTCCCCTTAGAACACTGTGCACAGAACTTCGCCGCCGACACCGGCAGCGCGCGCAGCGCGGTCAGTCATCACACCTTTGTTGGTGGAGACGATAGACACGCCCAGGCCGCCACGTACTTTCGGCAGCTCGGTAACGGCCTTGTACTGGCGCAGACCAGGACGGCTGGTACGCTTCAGCTCTTCGATGACCGGACGGCCTTCGAAGTACTTCAGCTCGATCGACAGGGAAGGCTTGGCTTCGCCGGTCACTTCGTAGCTGGCGATGTAGCCTTCGTCTTTCAGTACTTTGGCAACCGCGACCTTCAGGGTGGAAGAAGGCATGCTTACGACAGACTTTTCAGCCATCTGGGCATTACGGATGCGAGTTAGCATGTCCGCTAACGGGTCCTGCATACTCATGGGCTAGATGCTCCTGATACAAGAATTATTAGCCTTGCGGCTATCACAACCACCCGAGCAGGCAGGGCAAAAAACCCAGGCTCAGGTGAGCCGGTCATTCTAGACACAAGGCAGAAACGAAACAAGCCCCATATAGGGGCTTGTTTCGTTGCGAGGTCACCGGCGGTCGGAAGATTGCTCCCCTCACGCCGGCGTCACGCCAACCGGGATTACCAGCTGGCCTTGACCAGACCTGGCACGTCACCGCGCATGGCGGCTTCGCGCAGCTTGTTACGGCCCAGACCGAACTTACGGTATACACCGTGCGGACGACCGGTCAGGCGGCAACGGTTACGCAGGCGCGAGGCGCTGGCGTCACGTGGTTGCTTCTGCAGGGCGACAACGGCAGCGAAACGCTCTTCAGGAGAGGCGTTCAGGTTGACGATGGTCGCTTTCAGCTCAGCACGCTTCTTAGCGAACTTGGCTACCGTGAGCTGACGCTTCAGCTCGCGGTTCTTCATGCTCTTCTTGGCCATTTTCCTACTCCAATCAGTTGCGGAACGGGAACTTGAAAGCACGCAGCAGAGCGCGGCCTTCGTCGTCCGAACGAGCAGTGGTGGTCAGGGTGATGTCCAAACCGCGCAGAGCATCGATCTTGTCGTAATCGATTTCCGGGAAGATGATCTGCTCTTTCACGCCCATGCTGTAGTTGCCACGACCGTCGAAGGACTTGGCATTCAGGCCGCGGAAGTCGCGAACCCGTGGCAGGGAGATCGCCAGCAGGCGGTCCAGGAACTCGTACATCTTTTCGCGACGCAGGGTCACCTTGACACCGATCGGCCAGCCTTCACGGACTTTGAAGCCCGCGATGGATTTACGAGCGAAAGTCACGACCGGCTTTTGACCGGTGATCTTTTCCAGGTCGGCAACAGCGTGCTCGATGACTTTCTTGTCGCCGATCGCTTCGCCCAGACCCATGTTCAGGGTGATTTTGGTAACGCGCGGAACTTCCATCACGTTCGACAGCTTAAGTTCTTCCTTAAGCTTAGGAGCGATTTCGTTCCGGTAAATCTCTTTCAGTCGTGCCATGGTCTTCTACCTAGCAGTGTTCAAGCATCAACCGCTTTTTGGGTCGACTTGAAGACACGAATTTTTTTACCGTCTTCTACTTTGAAACCAACGCGGTCAGCCTTGTTGGTTTCGCCGTTGAAGATGGCAACGTTGGAAGCGTGCAGAGGCGCTTCTTTCTCGACGATACCGCCCTGGACGCCCGCCATCGGGTTAGGCTTGGTGTGGCGCTTGACCAGGTTGACACCACCGATGACCAGACGGTCGTCAGCGAGAACCTTCAGCACCTTACCGCGCTTACCTTTGTCTTTGCCGGCGATCACGATGATCTCGTCGTCACGACGAATCTTTTGCATGTCGGATCTCCTTAGAGCACTTCAGGGGCGAGCGAGACGATCTTCATGAACTTCTCGGTACGAAGTTCACGGGTCACTGGCCCGAAGATGCGAGTACCGATCGGCTCTTGCTTGGTGTTCAGCAGAACAGCAGCGTTGCCGTCGAAACGAATGATGGAACCGTCAGCGCGACGTACACCGTGACGGGTACGGACGACAACAGCGGTCATCACCTGGCCTTTCTTGACCTTACCGCGAGGAATTGCTTCCTTGACGGTAACTTTGATGATGTCACCGATACCGGCGTAACGACGGTGGGAACCGCCGAGCACCTTGATGCACATGACGCGACGAGCGCCGCTGTTATCGGCCACATCGAGCATGGATTGAGTCTGAATCATAAAATTTCTCCGACCCTTAGCCCTTAGACTTCAACAGCGCGTTCGAGGACTTCAACCAGTGCCCAGGACTTGGTCTTGGCCAGCGGACGGGTTTCACGGATGGAAACCTTGTCGCCGATCTTGCACTGGTTGGCTTCGTCGTGCGCGTGCAGCTTAGTCGAACGCTTAACGTATTTACCGTAGATCGGGTGCTTTACGCGACGCTCGATCAGAACGGTGATGGTCTTGTCCATTTTGTCGCTGACGACACGGCCAGTCAGCGTACGGACGGTTTTTTCAGCTTCAGCCATGATCACTTACCTGCCTGCTGGTTGAGCACAGTTTTCACGCGAGCGATGTCACGCTTAACTTGCGAGAGCAGGTGCGACTGCCCCAACTGGCCAGTTGCTTTCTGCATGCGCAGATTGAACTGGTCGCGCAGCAAGCCGAGCAGTTGCTCATTCAGTTGCTGTGCGGATTTTTCACGAAGTTCATTCGCTTTCATCACATCACCGTCCGCTTAACAAAGGAGGTGGCGAGAGGCAGCTTTGCAGCGGCCAGAGCGAAAGCTTCGCGCGCCAGCTCTTCAGAAACACCCTCGATCTCGTACAGGACTTTGCCTGGCTGAATCTGGGCAACCCAGTATTCCACGGAACCTTTACCTTTACCCATACGAACCTCGAGAGGCTTCTTGGTAACCGGCTTGTCCGGGAAGACACGGATCCAGATCTTACCGCCACGTTTTACGTGACGGGTCAGGGCACGACGTGCCGACTCGATCTGGCGAGCGGTGAGACGACCGCGGGCGACAGCTTTCAGAGCGAACTCGCCGAAGCTGACCTTGCTACCGCGCAGTGCCAGACCACGGTTGTGGCCGGTCATCTGCTTGCGGAATTTTGTACGCTTTGGTTGCAACATTTGGCGTACCCCTTACTTAGCAGCTTTTTTACGAGGCGCTGGTGCTTGAGGCTTCAGCTCTTCCTGGCGACCACCAATTACTTCGCCTTTGAAGATCCAAACCTTCACACCGATCACACCGTAGGTGGTGTGAGCTTCGTAGGTGTTGTAGTCGATATCGGCACGCAGGGTGTGCAGAGGCACACGACCTTCGCGATACCACTCGGTACGTGCGATCTCGGCACCGCCGAGACGACCGCTCACCTGGATCTTGATGCCCTTGGCACCAATACGCATGGCGTTCTGTACGGCGCGCTTCATGGCGCGACGGAACATAACGCGGCGCTCCAGCTGCTGGGCAACGCTCTGAGCAACCAGCATAGCGTCGAGTTCCGGCTTGCGGATCTCTTCGATGTTGATGTGCACAGGCACACCCATCTGCTTGGTCAGGTCCTGACGCAGCTTCTCAACATCTTCACCTTTCTTGCCGATAACGATACCGGGACGAGCGGTGTGGATGGTGATGCGTGCAGTTTGAGCCGGACGATGAATATCGATACGGCTTACGGACGCGCTTTTTAGTTTGTCCTGGAGGTACTCGCGAGTTTGCAGATCCTTCAGCAGGTAATCTGCGTAAGTCGCGCCGTCTGCGTACCAGACGGAGGTGTGCTCCTTGACGATTCCCAGGCGAATGCCAGTGGGATGTACTTTCTGACCCATCTGATCGACTCCGTTACTTGTCCGCAACCTTGACAGTGATATGGCAAGACCGCTTGACGATGCGATCAGCACGGCCTTTGGCACGTGGCATGATGCGCTTCAGCGAACGCCCTTCGTTGACGAAGACGGTGGAGACCTTCAGGTCATCAACGTCTGCGCCTTCGTTGTGTTCGGCGTTGGCAACGGCCGACTCGAGGACTTTCTTCATGATTTCAGCGGCTTTTTTGCTGCTGAAGGCCAACAGGTTGAGCGCTTCGCCCACCTTCTTCCCGCGGATCTGGTCGGCGACCAAGCGGGCTTTCTGGGCGGAGATGCGAGCGCCCGACAACTTAGCGGCTACTTCCATTTCCTTACCCCTTAACGCTTGGCTTTCTTGTCAGCCACGTGCCCGCGGTAGGTGCGGGTACCGGCGAACTCGCCCAGTTTGTGGCCGACCATGTCTTCGTTCACGAGAACTGGGACGTGTTGGCGACCGTTGTGTACCGCGATGGTCAGACCGACCATTTGTGGCAGGATCATCGAACGGCGCGACCAGGTTTTAACTGGCTTGCGATCGTTCTTCTCCACCGCCACTTCGACCTTCTTCAACAGGTGAAGATCGATAAAAGGACCTTTTTTCAGAGAACGTGGCACTGTCGTATCCCTCTAGTTACTTGCGACGACGGACGATCATGTTGTCGGTACGCTTATTACCACGGGTTTTAGCACCCTTGGTTGGGAAGCCCCATGGCGATACCGGATGACGACCACCGGAGGTACGACCTTCACCACCACCATGCGGGTGGTCAACCGGGTTCATGGCAACACCACGAACGGTTGGGCGAACGCCGCGCCAGCGTTTGGCACCAGCTTTACCCAGCGAACGCAGGCTGTGCTCGGAGTTCGAGACTTCGCCCAGGGTCGCACGGCACTCAGCCAGGACTTTACGCATTTCACCAGAGCGCAGACGCAGGGTCACGTAGACACCTTCACGAGCGATCAACTGAGCCGAAGCACCAGCGGAACGAGCGATCTGAGCACCTTTACCCGGCTTCAGTTCGATGCCGTGAATGGTGCTACCTACTGGGATGTTGCGCAGTTGCAGGGAGTTACCGGCCTTGATTGGGGCCAGAGCACCTGCGATCAGCTGGTCGCCAGCGCTCACGCCTTTAGGGGCGATGATGTAGCGACGCTCGCCGTCTGCGTAGCACAGCAGGGCGATGTGAGCAGTACGGTTCGGGTCGTATTCGATACGCTCGACAGTGGCTGGGATGCCATCTTTGTCGTTGCGACGGAAGTCAACCAGACGGTAATGCTGCTTATGACCACCACCAACGTGACGAGTGGTGATGCGGCCATTGTTGTTACGACCACCAGACTTCGATTTCTTCTCGAGCAGCGGTGCGTGAGGAGCGCCTTTGTGCAGCTCCTTGTTGACCACCTTGACCACGAAACGGCGGCCAGGGGAAGTCGGTTTGCATTTAACGATTGCCATGATGCACCCCTTCCTTACTCAGCACTGCTGCTGAAATCGAGATCTTGGCCTGGCTGAAGGGAGACGATCGCCTTCTTCCAGTCATTACGCTTGCCCAGACCACGTGCGGTACGCTTGGTTTTACCCAGAACGTTGACAGTCGACACGTTTTCAACTTTTACGTTGAACAGGCCTTCGACAGCTTTCTTGATTTCCAGCTTGGTTGCATCGGTAGCAACCTTGAATACGAACTGGCCTTTTTTCTCAGCCAGAACGGTAGCCTTCTCGGAAACGTGCGGGCCAAGGAGGACTTTGAATACGCGTTCCTGGTTCATCCCAGCAGCTCCTCGAATTTCTTCACGGCCGAGACAGTGATCAACACTTTCTCGTATGCGATCAGACTGACCGGGTCGGAACCTTGAACGTCACGTACGTCGACGTGCGGCAGGTTGCGAGCAGCCAGGTACAGGTTCTGATCAACAGCGTCGGAAACGATCAGAACGTCGTTCAGACCCATGCCGTTCAGCTTGTTCAGCAGATCCTTGGTTTTCGGCGCTTCAACAGCGAAGTCCTGAACCACGACCAGACGGTCGCTACGCACCAGCTCAGCGAGGATGGAGCGCAGGGCTGCGCGGTACATCTTCTTGTTGAGCTTCTGCGAGTGATCTTGAGGACGAGCTGCGAAGGTTACACCACCGCCACGCCAGATCGGACCACGGGTAGTACCGGCACGAGCACGGCCAGTACCTTTCTGACGCCATGGGCGCTTACCGCCACCGGCCACGTCAGAACGGGTCTTCTGCTGCTTGGTGCCCTGACGGCCGCCGGCCATGTAGGCCACGACTGCTTGGTGTACCAGCGTCTCGTTGAATTCGCCACCGAAGGTCAGTTCGGAAACTTCGATCGCCTGAGCGTCATTTACATTAAGTTGCATGTCAGTTTCCCCTTAACCGCGAGCCTTGACAGCCGGACGCACGACCACGTCGCCGCCAGTAGCGCCTGGGACGGCACCCTTGATCAGCAGCAGGTTGCGTTCAGCGTCTACGCGTACTACTTCCAGGGACTGAACAGTCACGCGCTCGGCGCCCATGTGACCGGACATTTTCTTGCCCTTGAATACACGACCAGGAGTCTGGCACTGGCCGATGGAGCCAGGGACACGGTGCGATACGGAGTTACCGTGGGTGTTGTCCTGACCACGGAAGTTCCAACGCTTGATGGTACCGGCGAAGCCTTTACCTTTGGACTGACCGGTTACGTCTACCAGCTGGCCTGCAGTGAAGAGTTCAGCTTTGATCAGATCGCCAGCCTGGAAATCGCCTTCTTCAAGACGGAACTCCCAGACACCGCGACCAGCGGCAACGTTAGCCTTGGCGAAGTGGCCTGCCTGAGCGGCAGTCACACGCGAAGCACGACGCTCGCCGACAGTGACTTGCACTGCACGGTAGCCATCGGTTTCTTCAGTTTTGAACTGGGTGACGCGATTCGGCTCGATCTCGATGACCGTGACCGGAATGGAGACACCTTCTTCGGTGAAAATACGGGTCATGCCCGCTTTTCGACCGACTACACCAATAGTCATGTTGTAAACCTCATGAGTGTACGGGGCTTTCACCCGCTATGGCCGCCCATTTCAGAGCGTTACACGACCAGACCGAAGTCTTAGCCGAGGCTGATCTGCACTTCCACGCCTGCCGCGAGATCAAGCTTCATCAGCGCATCAACGGTTTTATCCGTTGGCTGGACGATGTCCAGAACGCGCTTATGAGTGCGAATCTCGTACTGATCACGCGCGTCTTTGTTGACGTGCGGGGAGATCAGAACGGTGAAACGCTCTTTGCGGGTTGGCAGTGGAATTGGACCACGCACTTGTGCACCAGTACGTTTCGCGGTTTCCACGATTTCCTGGGTGGATTGGTCGATCAGGCGATGGTCGAAAGCCTTCAACCTGATACGGATTTGCTGATTTTGCATTGGATTTCAGACTCCAGGCTGTTCCCATCGGGCGCACTACGCCCGTTAAAAGGAGGCGTGATTCTATAGACGCCCCAAATTAGTGTCAACCCAATAAAAAAAACCCCCGCTGAGCGGGGGTTTTTTCAACCGATCGAGTGATTACTCGATGATTTTGGCCACGACGCCGGCGCCGACGGTACGACCGCCTTCACGGATGGCGAAGCGCAGACCGTCTTCCATTGCGATGGTCTTGATCAGGGTGACAGTCATCTGGATGTTGTCACCTGGCATTACCATCTCAACGCCTTCCGGCAGTTCGCAGTTACCGGTCACGTCAGTGGTACGGAAGTAGAACTGAGGACGGTAGCCTTTGAAGAACGGAGTGTGACGGCCGCCTTCTTCCTTCGACAGGACGTAGACTTCTGCGGTGAACTTGGTGTGCGGCTTGACCGAACCTGGCTTGACCAGAACCTGGCCACGCTCAACGTCGTCACGCTTGGTACCACGCAGCAGAACGCCGCAGTTCTCGCCAGCACGAGCTTCGTCCAGCAGCTTGCGGAACATCTCAACACCGGTGCAGGTGGTGGTGGTGGTGTCACGCAGACCAACGATTTCCAGCGGATCTTGAACGCGGACGATACCACGCTCGATACGGCCGGTAACAACGGTACCACGACCCGAGATCGAGAATACGTCTTCGATCGGCATCAGGAACGGCTGGTCGATGGCACGAACTGGCTCAGGGATGTAGGCATCCAGAGTTTCAACCAGCTTCTTGACAGCGCTGGTACCCATTTCGTTGTCGTCTTTGCCTTCCAGCGCCATACGAGCCGAACCGATGATGATCGGGGTGTCGTCGCCTGGGAAGTCGTAGGTGGACAGCAGGTCGCGAACTTCCATCTCGACCAGTTCCAGCAGCTCAGCGTCGTCTACCAGGTCAGCCTTGTTCAGGAAGACCACGATGTACGGAACGCCAACCTGACGGGACAGCAGGATGTGCTCACGGGTTTGTGGCATCGGACCATCGGCGGCCGAGCAAACCAGGATCGCGCCGTCCATCTGGGCAGCACCGGTGATCATGTTCTTCACGTAGTCAGCGTGACCTGGGCAGTCAACGTGAGCGTAGTGACGAATGTTCGAGTTGTACTCGACGTGAGCGGTGTTGATGGTGATACCGCGCGCTTTTTCTTCCGGAGCCGAGTCGATCTTGTCGAACTCAACAACGGCCGAACCGAAAACTTCGGAGCAGACGCGGGTCAGCGCTGCGGTCAGAGTGGTCTTACCGTGGTCAACGTGGCCGATGGTGCCGACGTTAACGTGAGGAAGGGAACGATCAAATTTTTCTTTAGCCACGACAGTGAACCTCTTGCCTAAAGGGGATTAGCCTTGTTTTTTAACGAGTGCTTCGACGATGTTCGACGGAGCTTCGGCGTATTTGGAGAATTCCATGGAGTAGCTTGCGCGACCCTGAGACATGGAACGAACGTCGGTTGCGTAACCGAACATCTCTCCGAGCGGTACCTCAGCAGTGATTACCTTGCCGGACACCGAGTCTTCATTACCCTGGATCATCCCGCGACGACGGCTCAGGTCACCCATCACGTCACCCAGGTAGTCTTCCGGGGTTACAACTTCGACCTTCATGATCGGCTCAAGGACCACGCCACCGCCCTTCTGGGCCAGTTGCTTGGTCGCCATCGAAGCGGCGATCTTGAACGCCATTTCGTTGGAGTCGACATCGTGGTACGAACCGTCGAATACGGTAGCCTTCAGGCCAAGCAGCGGATAGCCGGCAACAACGCCGTTTTTCATCTGCTCTTCGATACCCTTCTGGATCGGGGCGATGAATTCCTTAGGAATCACACCACCAACGACTTCGCTGGTGAACACCAGACCTTCGGTGATGTTGCCCTTCTCGTCGACGTCCGGCTCCGAGAAACGGATCCAGCAGTGACCGAACTGACCACGACCACCCGACTGACGAACGAACTTGCCTTCGATCTCGACGTTGGACTTGGTGATCTTCTCGCGGTAGGAAACCTGCGGCTTGCCGACGTTGCACTCGACGTTGAACTCGCGCTTCATGCGGTCAACGAGGATGTCCAGGTGCAGCTCACCCATACCGGAGATGATGGTCTGGCCGGTTTCTTCGTCGGTCTTGACGCGGAACGACGGGTCTTCCTGAGCCAGCTTGCCCAGTGCGATACCCATCTTCTCCTGGTCAGCCTTGGTTTTCGGCTCTACGGAGAGCGAAATTACCGGCTCAGGGAAGTCCATACGCTCGAGGATGATCGGCTTGTCGGCGTTGCACAGGGTGTCACCGGTGGTGACGTCCTTCATGCCGATCAGAGCAGCGATGTCGCCAGCGCGTACTTCTTTGATCTCTTCACGCTGGTTGGCGTGCATCTGCACCATACGACCAACGCGCTCTTTCTTGCCCTTGACCGAGTTGATGACGGAGTCACCGGAGGTCAGGAAGCCCGAGTAGACGCGAACGAAGGTCAGAGTACCCACGAACGGGTCGGTGGCAATCTTGAACGCCAGGGCCGAGAACGGCTCGTTGTCGTCAGCAGGACGCTCATCGTACTGCTCTGGAGTGACTTCATCCTTCGGCACGTCGATCAGGTCAGGGTGGATACCCTTGATCGCCGGGATTTCGGTCGGAGCGGGCAGGAAGTCGATAACGGCGTCGAGAACCAGGGGAACGCCCTTGTTCTTGAACGAGGAACCGCAGACAGCAGGAACGATCTCGCTCGCCAGGGTACGGGCGCGCAGACCAGCCTTGATGTCTTCGACGGACAGGTCACCTTCTTCAAGGTACTTGTTCATCAGCTCTTCGTTGGCCTCGGCAGCAGCTTCGACCATGTTGTTGCGCCATTCGTTGGCCAGGTCCACCAGCTCGGCAGGAATCTCTTCCTCACGGTAGGTAGTACCTTTGTCATCGTCGTTCCAGTAGATGGCTTTCATCTTGATCAGGTCAACCTGACCCTGGAAGTCGTCTTCTGCACCGATAGCCAGCTGGACCGGGACCGGGGTGTGACCCAGGCGGTTCTTGATCTGGCCGACAACGCGCAGGAAGTTGGCACCAGCACGGTCCATCTTGTTCACGTAGACAACACGTGGAACGCCGTACTTGTTGGCTTGACGCCATACGGTTTCGGACTGCGGCTCAACGCCGGAGGTACCGCAGAACACAACGACCGCGCCGTCGAGCACACGCAGCGAACGCTCTACTTCAATGGTGAAGTCAACGTGGCCGGGGGTATCGATGACGTTTACGCGGTAGTTGTCGTACTGACCACGGGAACCTTTCCAGAAGGTGGTAACGGCAGCGGAGGTAATGGTGATACCGCGCTCCTGCTCCTGCACCATCCAGTCGGTGGTCGCGGCGCCGTCATGCACCTCGCCCATCTTGTGGCTCAGACCTGTGTAGAACAGGATCCGCTCGGTAGTGGTAGTCTTGCCCGCGTCAACGTGCGCGCAGATACCGATGTTACGGTAGCGGTTAATTGCTGTAGTACGAGCCATAAAGCCCTCGCAAAATGATTGATGCTTGAATTAGAAGCGGTAGTGCGAGAACGCTTTGTTGGCTTCAGCCATACGGTGAACGTCTTCACGCTTCTTGACTGCAGCACCCTTGCCTTCAGCAGCATCCAGCAGCTCGCCAGCCAGGCGCAGAGCCATCGACTTCTCGCCGCGCTTGCGGGCGTAGTCTACGAGCCAGCGCATTGCCAGAGCGTTACGACGGGACGGACGAACTTCAACCGGAACCTGGTAAGTGGCACCGCCGACACGGCGGGACTTTACTTCGACCAGCGGAGCGATGGCGTCGAGAGCTTTCTCGAAGATTTCCAGGGGGTCGCTGTTCTTGCGTGCTTTGACGGTATCCAGGGCACCGTAAACGATGCGCTCGGCTACGGCCTTCTTGCCGCTTTCCATCACGTGGTTCATGAACTTGGCGAGGATCTGGGATCCGTACTTCGGATCGTCCAGGATCTCACGTTTTGCTGCTACACGACGTCTTGGCATGATAAGCCCTCAAACGGTCTTCAGGTTAGCCCGGGACGTGGGTCTTCGACCCCTGCCCGACCTTACTCTTATCGACTCAAAAAAATGGATGTCTGCAAACGACCGATTACTTCGGACGCTTGGTACCGTACTTCGAACGACCCTGGTTACGGCCTTTGACGCCCGAAGTATCCAGAGAGCCGCGAACGGTGTGGTAACGAACACCTGGCAAGTCTTTTACACGGCCGCCACGGATCAGGACGACGCTGTGCTCTTGCAGGTTGTGGCCTTCACCGCCGATGTACGAGGAAACCTCGAAACCGTTGGTCAGACGCACACGGCATACTTTACGCAGTGCCGAGTTAGGTTTTTTCGGCGTGGTGGTGTACACACGGGTGCACACGCCACGACGCTGCGGGCAGTTCTGCAGCGCAGGAACGTCGGACTTCTCGACCGAACGCTTACGCGGCTGACGTACCAGCTGGTTGATAGTTGCCATCTACTAGCTCCACTGATTGTCTTGCGACTCTATTGTCTTGCAAGAAAGCCAAAAATTGGCGAGACGGAGCCTCACCAAATTTAAGGGTACAAAAGTCTAAAGAGGATCTTGCACCCAGTCAAGACGAGGCCCCGGCCCTCCTCGCCCGATCATCGGCAACAATTCATGTCGCCGATGATCGCTAGAGGCTTGCCGGGGCCCTGCCCTGCACTTAGTTACCGCTGGAGTTCAGCGCTTCGGTCAGTGCGGCTTCCACCTCACTGGCGCTCACACGCAGCGGCTTGTCGGCATCACGGCGACGCTTGCGCTCGCTGTGGTAGGCCAGACCAGTACCGGCCGGGATCAGGCGACCCACGACCACGTTCTCTTTCAGGCCGCGCAGGTAGTCGCGCTTGCCGGTTACCGCCGCTTCGGTCAGTACGCGGGTGGTTTCCTGGAAGGAAGCCGCCGAGATGAACGATTCGGTGGACAGCGAGGCCTTGGTGATACCCAGCAGCACACGGGTGAACTTGGAGATGAACTTGTCTTCGCTGGCGAGACGCTCGTTCTCTACCAGTACCTGAGTCAGTTCCATCTGGTCGCCCTTGATGAAGCTGGAATCGCCCGACTCGGAGATCTCGACCTTGCGCAGCATCTGACGCAGGATGGTCTCGATGTGCTTGTCGTTGATCTTCACGCCTTGCAGACGGTAAACGTCCTGGATCTCGTTGACGATGTACTTCGCCAGCGCGCTCACACCCAGCAGACGCAGGATGTCGTGCGGATCGCTCGGGCCGTCGGAGATGACTTCGCCGCGGTTTACCTGTTCGCCTTCGAAGACGTTCAGGTGGCGCCACTTCGGAATCAGCTCTTCGTACGGATCGCTACCGTCGGTCGGAGTGATGACCAGACGACGCTTGCCCTTGGTCTCTTTACCGAACGCGATGGTGCCGCTGACTTCAGCCAGGATCGAGGCTTCTTTCGGACGACGCGCTTCGAACAGGTCGGCAACGCGTGGCAGACCACCGGTGATGTCACGGGTCTTCGACGTTTCTTGCGGGATACGCGCGATAACGTCACCGACGCCGATCTGGGCACCGTCAGCCACGCCGACAAGGGCGTTGGCCGGCAGGAAGTACTGGGCAGGCACGTCGGTGCCTGGCAGGTACAGGTCCTTGCCGTTGGCGTCGACCATCTTGATCGCCGGACGGATTTCCTTGCCGGCGGCAGGGCGATCCTTGACGTCCATCACTTCAATGTTGGTCAGGCCGGTCAGTTCGTCGGTCTGGCGCTTGATGGTGATGTTTTCTTCCATGCCCACGAAGGTCACGGTACCTTTGAGCTCGGTAACGATCGGGTGGGTGTGCGGGTCCCACTTGGCGACGATGGCGCCAGCTTCGACCTTCTCACCTTCCTTGACCGAAATCACCGCACCGTAAGGCAGCTTGTAACGCTCACGCTCACGACCGAATTCATCGGCAATGGCCAGCTCGCCGGAACGCGATACGGCAACCAGGTTGCCGTCGGCACGCTCGACCTGCTTCAGGTTGTGCAGACGCACCATACCGCCGTTCTTCACCTGGACGCTGTCGGCAGCCGAGGTACGGCTTGCAGCACCACCGATGTGGAACGTACGCATGGTCAGCTGGGTACCCGGCTCACCGATCGACTGTGCAGCGATAACGCCGACAGCTTCACCGATGTTCACCTGGTGACCGCGAGCCAGGTCGCGACCGTAGCACTTGGCGCAGATGCCGTAGCGGGTTTCGCAGTTGATCGGCGAACGCACGACCACTTCATCGATGCTGTTCAGCTCGATGAACTCGACCCACTGCTCATCCACCAGGGTACCGGCCGGAACGATGACGTCCTCGGTGCCTGGCTTGAACACGTCACGGGCGATGACACGACCCAGTACACGCTCACCCAGCGGCTCGACAACGTCACCGCCCTCGATGTGCGGGGTCATCAGCAGGCCCTGGTCGGTGCCGCAGTCGATCTCGGTAACCACCAGATCCTGCGCCACGTCTACCAGACGACGAGTCAGGTAACCGGAGTTAGCAGTCTTCAGTGCGGTATCCGCCAGACCCTTACGAGCACCGTGGGTCGAGATGAAGTACTGCAGTACGCTCAGACCTTCACGGAAGTTCGCGGTGATCGGCGTCTCGATGATCGAGCCGTCCGGCTTGGCCATCAGGCCACGCATACCGGCCAGCTGACGAATCTGGGCAGCGGAACCACGCGCACCGGAGTCGGCCATCATGTACATCGAGTTGAAGGACTCTTGCTCGACTTCCTTGCCCTCGCGGTCGACGACCTTCTCTTTCGAGAGGTTGGCCATCATCGCCTTGGACACTTCGTCGTTCGCCTTGGACCACAAGTCGATGACCTTGTTGTACTTCTCGCCCTGGGTAACCAGGCCGGAGGCGTACTGGCTCTCGATTTCCTTCACTTCGTCGGTGGCGGTACCGATGATGCGGGCTTTCTCGTCCGGGATCACGAAGTCGTTGACACCGATCGAAACGCCGGAAATGGTCGAATAAGCAAAACCGGTGTACATCAGCTGGTCGGCGAAGATCACGGTCTCTTTCAGACCAACCACGCGGTAGCACTGGTTGATCAGCTTGGAGATCGCCTTTTTCTTCATCGACTGGTTGACCACGTCGAACGGCAGGCCGGCAGGCACAACCTGGAACAGCAGCGCACGGCCGACAGTGGTGTCGACAATACGGGTGTTCTTGACGATGGAGCCGTCGCGCTCTTTCACGGTCTCGTTGATACGGACCTTGATTTTCGCGTGCAGGGCCGCTTCGCCGGCGCGGAATACGCGGTCGACTTCCTGCAGGTCGGCGAACACGCGACCTTCGCCCTTGGCATTGATGGCTTCACGGGTCATGTAGTACAGACCCAGTACAACGTCCTGCGACGGAACGATGATTGGCTCACCGTTGGCTGGCGACAGGATGTTGTTGGTCGACATCATCAGCGCGCGCGCTTCGAGCTGGGCTTCCAGGGTCAGCGGCACGTGAACGGCCATCTGGTCACCGTCGAAGTCGGCGTTGTACGCGGCGCAGACCAGCGGGTGCAGCTGAATAGCCTTGCCTTCGATCAGAACCGGTTCAAAGGCCTGGATACCCAGACGGTGCAGGGTCGGTGCACGGTTGAGCAGTACGGGGTGTTCGCGAATCACTTCGGCAAGGACGTCCCACACCTCTGGCAGCTCGCGCTCGACCATCTTCTTGGCGGCCTTGATGGTGGTCGCCAGACCACGCATTTCCAGCTTGCCGAAAATGAACGGCTTGAACAGCTCGAGGGCCATCTTCTTCGGCAGACCGCACTGGTGCAGACGCAGGGTCGGACCAACGGTAATTACCGAACGGCCGGAGTAGTCCACGCGCTTACCGAGCAGGTTCTGACGGAAGCGACCTTGCTTACCTTTGATCATGTCGGCCAGGGACTTCAGCGGACGCTTGTTCGAGCCGGTGATGGCGCGACCGCGACGGCCGTTGTCCAGCAGGGCGTCGACCGCTTCCTGCAGCATGCGCTTTTCGTTGCGCACGATGATGTCCGGCGCCGACAGATCGAGCAGGCGCTTCAGACGGTTGTTACGGTTGATCACCCGACGATACAGATCGTTCAGGTCGGAGGTCGCGAAGCGGCCGCCATCCAGCGGTACCAGCGGACGCAGGTCCGGCGGCAGTACTGGCAGGACGGTCAGGACCATCCACTCAGGCAGGTTGCCCGAGCCCTGGAAAGCTTCCATCAGCTTCAGGCGCTTGGACAGCTTCTTGATCTTGGTTTCCGAGTTGGTCTGCGGAATCTCTTCGCGCAGGCGGCCGATCTCGTGCTCCAGGTCGATAGCGTGCAGCAGCTCGCGGACAGCCTCGGCACCCATGCGGGCGTCGAAGTCGTCACCGAACTCTTCCAGCGCTTCGAAGTACTGTTCGTCGTTGAGCAGCTGACCCTTCTCGAGGGTGGTCATGCCCGGATCGATAACGACATAGCTCTCGAAATAGAGCACGCGCTCGATATCACGCAGGGTCATGTCCATCAGCAGGCCGATACGGGACGGCAGCGACTTCAGGAACCAGATGTGGGCAACCGGCGAAGCCAGTTCGATGTGCGCCATGCGCTCACGACGAACCTTGGCCAGGGCGACTTCAACGCCGCACTTCTCGCAGATCACGCCACGGTGCTTCAGGCGCTTGTACTTACCGCACAGGCACTCGTAGTCCTTGACTGGGCCAAAGATCTTGGCGCAGAACAGGCCGTCACGCTCAGGCTTGAACGTACGGTAGTTGATGGTTTCCGGCTTCTTAACTTCACCGAACGACCACGAACGGATCATTTCAGGCGACGCCAGACCGATGCGGATGGCGTCGAACTCTTCGACTTGACCCTGGTTTTTCAGCAAATTCAGTAGGTCTTTCAAGGCCTTTCCTCCTGGCGGAGCAGGGAGCGGGCATTACCTGCCCACTCCCCTTCGCGTCACGTGTTATTCGGTTTCCAGATCGATATCGATACCGAGCGAACGGATCTCTTTGATCAACACGTTGAAGGACTCGGGCATGCCCGGCTCCATACGGTGATCGCCATCCACGATGTTCTTGTACATCTTGGTACGGCCGTTCACGTCGTCCGACTTCACTGTGAGCATTTCTTGCAGGGTGTATGCCGCGCCGTATGCTTCCAGCGCCCACACTTCCATCTCCCCGAAACGCTGACCACCGAACTGCGCCTTACCACCCAGCGGCTGCTGGGTAACCAGGCTGTAGGAACCAGTGGAACGCGCGTGCATCTTGTCGTCCACCAAGTGGTTCAGCTTGAGCATGTACATGTAACCCACGGTCACAGGACGCTCGAACTTATTGCCGGTACGGCCATCGAACAGCACCATCTGGCCGCTTTCCGGCAGGTCTGCCAGTTTCAGCATGGCCTTGATCTCCCGCTCCTTGGCACCGTCGAAGACCGGAGTAGCCATAGGCACGCCTTTCTTCAGGTTGTTCGCCAGGGCGAGGATCTCTTCGTCGGTGAACTCTTCCAGGTTCTCCTGACGCCCACCGATTTCGTTGTAGATCTCGGTGAGGAAGGTACGCAGTTCAGCGGCTTTACGCTGCTCTTCGATCATGCGGTCGATCTTCTCGCCCAGGCCCTTGGCCGCGAGGCCCAGGTGGGTTTCGAGAATCTGACCGACGTTCATACGCGAAGGTACGCCCAGCGGGTTCAGTACGACGTCGACCGGAGTACCGTTGGCGTCGTGCGGCATGTCTTCGACCGGCATGATTACCGAGACGACACCCTTGTTACCGTGACGACCGGCCATCTTGTCACCCGGCTGGATGCGACGGCGGATTGCCAGGTAGACCTTGACGATCTTCAGTACGCCTGGAGCCAGGTCATCGCCCTGCTGCAGCTTGCGCTTCTTGTCTTCGAACTTGTCGTCCAGCAGGCGACGGCGATCGACGATGTACTGCTGAGCCTTTTCCAGCTGCTCGTTCAGTGCATCTTCGGCCATGCGCAGTTTGAACCACTGGCCGTGCTCCAGACCGTTCAGGACGTCATCGGTGATCACGGTGCCTTTCTTCAGGCCCGCGCCACCGTCGACCACCTGGCCGTTCAGGGCAGAACGCAGACGCTCGAAGGTCGCGCCTTCGACGATGCGGAACTCTTCGTTGAGGTCCTTGCGGATCTCGTCCAGCTGCATCTTCTCGATGGCCAGGGCGCGGCTGTCGCGCTCGACGCCATCACGGGTGAAGACCTGGACGTCGATGACGGTGCCCTTGGTGCCGGTCGGCACGCGCAGGGAGGTGTCTTTGACGTCGCTGGCCTTCTCACCGAAGATTGCGCGCAGCAGTTTTTCTTCCGGCGTCAGCTGGGTTTCGCCTTTTGGCGTTACCTTGCCGACCAGGATATCGCCAGCGCCGACTTCGGCACCCACGTAGACGATACCGGCTTCGTCCAGCTTGTTCAGCGCAGCCTCACCCACGTTCGGGATGTCCGCGGTGATTTCCTCTGGGCCAAGCTTGGTGTCACGCGCCACACAGGTCAGTTCCTGGATGTGGATCGTGGTGAAGCGGTCTTCCTGGACCACACGCTCGGACAGGCAGATGGAGTCTTCGAAGTTGAAGCCGTTCCACGCCATGAACGCGATGCGCATGTTCTGACCCAGTGCCAGTTCACCCATGTCGGTGGACGGGCCGTCGGCCATGATGTCGCCACGCTGAACCTTGTCACCCTTGCTCACCAGCGGACGCTGGTTGATGCAGGTGTTCTGGTTCGAACGGGTGTACTTGGTCAGGTTGTAGATATCCACACCTGCTTCGCCGGTTTCCACTTCGTCGTCGGCAACGCGGACAACGATACGGCTGGCGTCGACCGAGTCGATCACACCACCGCGGCGAGCAACCACGCAAACACCGGAGTCACGGGCGACGTTGCGCTCCATGCCGGTACCTACCAACGGCTTGTCGGCACGCAGGGTCGGTACAGCCTGACGCTGCATGTTCGAACCCATCAACGCACGGTTGGCGTCGTCGTGCTCGAGGAACGGAATCAGCGACGCTGCGACCGAGACTACCTGCTTCGGCGAAACGTCCATCAGGGTGACGTCTTCCGGCGCCTTGACGGTGAATTCGTTCAGATGACGAACGGCTACCAGCTCATCGACCAGCTGCTTCTTCTCGTTCATCGCGGCCGAAGCCTGGGCGATGACGTGATCGGCTTCTTCGATGGCCGACAGGAACACGATGTCGTCGCTGACAACGCCTTCCTTCACCACGCGGTACGGGCTTTCCAGGAAGCCGTACTGGTTGGTGCGGGCATAGGCCGCCAGGGAGTTGATCAGACCGATGTTCGGACCTTCAGGGGTCTCGATCGGGCACACGCGGCCGTAGTGGGTCGGGTGTACGTCACGGACTTCGAAGCCGGCGCGCTCACGGGTCAGACCACCCGGGCCGAGTGCGGAGACGCGGCGCTTGTGGGTGATCTCGGAGAGCGGGTTGTTCTGGTCCATGAACTGCGAGAGCTGGCTCGAACCGAAGAACTCCTTCACCGCCGCCGCTACCGGCTTGGCGTTGATCAGGTCCTGCGGCATCAGGCCTTCGCTTTCAGCCATCGACAGGCGCTCTTTGACCGCACGCTCTACGCGCACCAGGCCAACGCGGAACTGGTTCTCGGCCATCTCGCCGACACAACGGACGCGACGGTTACCGAGGTGGTCGATGTCGTCGACGATGCCCTTGCCGTTACGGATATCGACCAGGGTCTTGAGGACCTCGACGATGTCTTCCTTGCTCAGCACGCCCGAACCTTCGATCTCGGTGCGACCGATACGACGGTTGAACTTCATGCGACCAACGGCCGACAGGTCGTAACGCTCGGCGCTGAAGAACAGGTTGTTGAACAGGGTCTCGGCGGCATCCTTGGTTGGCGGCTCGCCTGGACGCATCATGCGGTAGATCTCGACCAGCGCTTCCAGTTGGTTGCTGGTGGTGTCGATCTTCAGGGTATCCGAGATGAACGGACCGCAGTCGATGTCGTTGGTGTACAGGGTCTCGACGCGGACAACCTGGGCCTTGGCGATCTTCACCAGCAGGTCGGTGGTCAGCTCGGTGTTGCACTCGGCGATGATCTCGCCGGTGGCAGGGTGCACGATCGCCTTGGCGGTGGTGCGACCCAGCACGTACTCCAGCGGTACGTCCAGCTCTTTCACGCCAGCCTTTTCCAGCTGGTTGATGTGGCGCGCGGTGATACGGCGGCCTTGCTCGACGATGACCTTGCCGCTGCCGTCATGGATGTCCATGACCGCAACTTCACCACGCAGACGCTGAGGCACCAGTTCCAGGCTCAGTTTTTCGCCGGACAGGTGGAACACGTTGGTGGTGTAGAAGGTGTTGAGTACTTCTTCGGTGCTGTAGCCCAGCGCGCGCAGCAGTACCGAGGCCGGCAGTTTGCGGCGACGGTCGATACGCACGAACACGCAGTCCTTCGGGTCGAACTCGAAGTCCAGCCAGGAACCGCGGTAAGGGATGATGCGCGCGGAGTACAGCAGCTTGCCCGAGCTGTGGGTCTTGCCACGGTCGTGGTCGAAGAACACACCCGGCGAGCGGTGCAGCTGAGATACGATCACACGCTCGGTACCGTTGATTACGAAGGTACCGTTCTCAGTCATCAGGGGGATTTCACCCATGTAGACTTCTTGCTCTTTGATGTCCTTGATCGCTTTGTTCGACGATTCCTTGTCGAAGATGATCAGGCGCACCTTCACCCGCAGCGGGACCGCGAAGGTCACACCACGCAGGACACATTCCTTCACATCGAACGCCGGCTCGCCCAGGCGATAGCCGACGTACTCCAGGGCAGCATTGCCGGAGTAGCTGATGATCGGGAATACCGATTTGAAGGCCGCATGCAGGCCGACGTCGCGGAACTGATCCTTGGATGCTCCCGCCTGCAGGAATTCGCGATACGAATCCAGCTGGATGGCCAGGAGGTAAGGCACATCCATGACGTCCGGCAACTTGCTAAAGTCCTTGCGGATACGTTTTTTCTCAGTGTATGAGTAAGCCATCAGCATTCCCCAGCTTGGTCACCTGCTTGTTTGGCATCTCCCGGCGGGAGCAGCCGAAAATCGTGCAAACCTCTTGGTTTGCGCCACCCTCATGGGTGTCTTGCAGCTCGTTATCGGGGCCGACCTGATCGGCCACCAATAACGGAAAAAGGCCGGTGGCATAAGCCACCAGCCATCAGTCCTTCGCTTAACGCTCGGACTGGAGTCGCAAAGTCGAAATTACTTCAGCTCGACTTTAGCGCCAGCTTCTTCCAGCTTCTTCTTCGCGTCTTCAGCGGCTTCTTTCGAAACGCCTTCAGCGATGACCTGAGGAGCGCCGTCGACTTTCTCTTTGGCTTCTTTCAGGCCCAGACCGGTCAGTTCACGAACTGCCTTGATCACGTTGACCTTCTTGTCGCCAGCTTCGGTCAGAACGACGTTGAACTCGGTCTGCTCTTCAGCAGCGGCAGCAGCAACAGCTGGGCCAGCGGCAACAGCGGCAGCAGCGGTAACGCCGAAGGTTTCTTCCATCGCTTTGATCAGCTCAACAATTTCCAGAACGGTTTTCTGGCCGATTGCTTCGATGATTTGCTCGTTAGTCAGAGACATGACTTAAATCCTGTATTGGGGTGACAGCCTACGCAGCCATCAAATTAAACGTATGATTTTGAAAGTGTTGCGCGTGCCTTAGGCAGCAGCAGCTTCTTTCTGGTCGCGCAGAGCTGCCAGGGTACGAGCCAGCTTGCTGGTTGCACCTTGGATTACGCTCATCAGCTGTGCGATAGCCTCATCGCGAGTTGGCAGGGTTGCCAGCACGTCGATCTGGTTAGCGGCAAGGAACTTGCCGTCAAACGCAGCTGCCTTGATCTCGAACTTGTCCTGACCCTTGGCGAACTCTTTGAACAGGCGGGCAGCAGCGCCCGGGTGTTCGTTGGAGAAAGCAATCAGGGTCGGGCCTTTGAACGCGTCGTTGAGGATCGAGAATTCGGTGCCTTCAACAGCGCGCTTGAGCAGGGTGTTACGTACGACACGTACGTAAACGCCAGCTTCGCGGGCCTCTTTACGGAGTCCGGTCATTGCGCCTACAGTCACACCACGGGCATCAGCCACGACAGCGGACAGAGCGACTTTGGCAGCCTCGTTGACTTCAGCGACGATGGCCTTCTTGTCTTCGAGTTTAATTGCCACGGGTTTACTCCTGGTTTCTACCGTTTCATCTGGCCGAAGCCGGATGTCGTTTTGGTGTCTGATTCGCGAACGAATCGGGAGCACCATCTGCGTAGGCTCGAGGTTTAAGGCTTGCGCCGCCTACGGTCTTGGATAGCCCCCGCCAGGCAGGGACCCCAATTTAGTAGCCGGTGCGACCAAGATCGCACCGACCGAGCATTACACGTTCAGCGAGCTCTGATCGATGATCAGACCTGGGCCCATGGTGGTGCTCAGGGTAACGCGCTTGACGTAGATACCTTTCGAGGAAGCCGGCTTGATACGCTTCAGATCAGCGATCAGGGCTTCAACGTTTTCCTTCAGCTTGCCGGCTTCGAAGCCGATCTTGCCAACGGAGGTATGGATGATACCGTTCTTGTCGGTACGGTAGCGAACCTGACCAGCCTTGGCGTTTTTCACGGCAGTGGCTACGTCTGGGGTCACGGTACCGACTTTCGGGTTAGGCATCAGGCCGCGAGGACCCAGAACCTGACCCAGCTGACCTACAACGCGCATTGCATCAGGCGATGCGATGACGACGTCATAGTTCAGGTCGCCGCCTTTCATTTCGGCAGCCAGGTCGTCCATACCTACACGGTCAGCGCCGGCAGCCAGAGCGGCCTCAGCAGCTGGGCCCTGGGTGAAGACGGCAACACGTACGGTCTTGCCAGTGCCGTGTGGCAGCACGGTAGCGCTACGAACGACCTGGTCGGATTTACGTGGGTCAACACCGAGGTTGACGGCGATGTCGTACGACTCGACGAACTTGGCAGCCGGCAGCGAAGCCAGCAGGGTTGCGGCTTCTTCGAAGTTGTAGGCCTTGCCTGCTTCGATTTTCTCGGCGATAGCCTTTTGGCGCTTGGTCAGCTTAGCCATTACACACCCTCCACGTTCAGGCCCATGCTACGGGCGGAGCCGGCGATGGTGCGTACAGCAGCGTCCATGTCAGCAGCGGTCAGATCGGCCTGCTTGGCCTTGGCGATCTCTTCCAGCTGAGCACGGGTGACGGTACCGACCTTGACGGTGTTCGGGCGAGCCGAACCGCTGGTCAGGCCAGCAGCTTTCTTCAGCAGAACCGAGGCAGGGGTGCTCTTGGTCTCGAAGGTGAAGCTACGGTCACTGTAGACAGTGATGATCACTGGAGTCGGCAGACCTGGCTCTTGACCCTGGGTACGGGCGTTGAAGGCCTTGCAGAATTCCATGATGTTCACACCGTGTTGACCCAGTGCTGGACCAACGGGTGGGCTTGGGTTGGCCTGGCCGGCCTTTACTTGCAGCTTGATGTAAGCCTGAATCTTCTTAGCCATGAGCTACTCCAAATTCGGGTACGAACGCCTGATGGCTCCCCGTTTGACTTGCGTTTTATCCCAGTGACGACAAAACCCCGCAGCACATAGGGCTGCGGGGTATGGGATGCTGCGTTCTGCTAGACCTTTTCGACCTGGCTGAACTCGAGCTCCACCGGGGTGGAGCGACCGAAAATGAGCACTGCAACCTGCAGACGGCTCTTTTCGTAGTTAACCTCTTCGACACTGCCATTGAAGTCGGCGAACGGACCATCAATGACGCGAACCACTTCACCCGGCTCGAACAGCGTCTTCGGCTTCGGCTTGTCACTCCCGTCGGCAACGCGACGCAGGATGGCCTCTGCCTCTTTATCGGTGATCGGCGCAGGCTTGTCTGCGGTACCACCAATGAAACCCATGACCCGAGGGGTATCCTTGACAAGGTGCCAAGTCCCTTCGTTCATTTCCATCTGGACCAGCACATAGCCAGGGAAGAACTTACGCTCGCTCTTGCGCTTCTGGCCGTTGCGCATTTCGACGACTTCTTCGGTCGGGACCAGGATCTCGCCGAATTCGTCTTCCATGCCAGCCAGCTTGACGCGCTCGATCAGGGAGCGCATTACATGCTTCTCGTAACCCGAGTAAGCATGCACAACATACCAACGCTTAGCCACGAGACACCCTTAGCCAACGATCAAGGAGACCAACCAGCCGAGCAGGGAATCTAGACCCCACAACAGCAGCGCCATGACCAGAACTACAGCCACGACAATCAGCGTGGTCTGAGTGGTTTCTTGGCGGGTCGGCCACACGACTTTACGGATCTCGGTACGAGCTTCCTTCGCCAGCGCAAAGAACGACTTACCTTTGGCGGTCTGCAGGGCAACGAAGCCAGCGACAGCAGCCAGGGCAAGCAGGACAAGCACGCGATACAGGATCGGCGAAGCGGAGTAATACTGATTACCCACGACACCGACGACTACCAATGCGACAACAGCGAGCCACTTGAACAGATCAAAACGCGATTCTTGGGCTTCAGTTTTGGGAGTCATCGAGGAGGATCCTGTGAGAAGAAAGCCATCACACCGAGGTGAATGGCAGGTCAGGAGGGAATCGAACCCCCAACCTACGGTTTTGGAGACCGTCGCTCTGCCAATTGAGCTACTGACCTATAACGCTGTATCAGGCCGGCCATTATACCGGCCTGATCAAGTAAATCAACTACTTATTCAATAATTTTCGCTACGACGCCGGCGCCGACGGTACGACCGCCTTCACGGATGGCGAAGCGCAGACCGTCTTCCATTGCGATGGTCTTGATCAGGGTGACAGTCATCTGGATGTTGTCACCTGGCATTACCATCTCAACGCCTTCCGGCAGTTCGCAGTTACCGGTCACGTCAGTGGTACGGAAGTAGAACTGAGGACGGTAGCCTTTGAAGAACGGAGTGTGACGGCCGCCTTCTTCCTTCGACAGGACGTAGACTTCTGCGGTGAACTTGGTGTGCGGCTTGACCGAACCTGGCTTGACCAGAACCTGGCCACGCTCAACGTCGTCACGCTTGGTACCACGCAGCAGAACGCCGCAGTTCTCGCCAGCACGACCTTCGTCCAGCAGCTTGCGGAACATCTCAACACCGGTGCAGGTGGTGGTGGTGGTGTCACGCAGACCAACGATTTCCAGCGGATCTTGAACGCGGACGATACCACGCTCGATACGGCCGGTAACAACGGTACCACGACCCGAGATCGAGAATACGTCTTCGATCGGCATCAGGAACGGCTGGTCGATGGCACGAACTGGCTCAGGGATGTAGGCATCCAGAGTTTCAACCAGCTTCTTGACAGCGCTGGTACCCATTTCGTTGTCGTCTTTGCCTTCCAGCGCCATACGAGCCGAACCGATGATGATCGGGGTGTCGTCGCCTGGGAAGTCGTAGGTGGACAGCAGGTCGCGAACTTCCATCTCGACCAGTTCCAGCAGCTCAGCGTCGTCTACCAGGTCAGCCTTGTTCAGGAAGACCACGATGTACGGAACGCCAACCTGACGGGACAGCAGGATGTGCTCACGGGTTTGTGGCATCGGACCATCGGCGGCCGAGCAAACCAGGATCGCGCCGTCCATCTGGGCAGCACCGGTGATCATGTTCTTCACGTAGTCAGCGTGACCTGGGCAGTCAACGTGAGCGTAGTGACGAATGTTCGAGTTGTACTCGACGTGAGCGGTGTTGATGGTGATACCGCGCGCTTTTTCTTCCGGAGCCGAGTCGATCTTGTCGAACTCAACGACGGCCGAACCGAAAACTTCGGAGCAGACGCGAGTCAGCGCTGCAGTCAGAGTAGTCTTACCGTGGTCAACGTGGCCGATAGTGCCGACGTTAACGTGAGGTAGCGAACGATCAAACTTTTCCTTAGCCATCGATACAGTCCTCCGCAGAAGAAATTGTCATACAGCCTATAAAACAAAGGCAGATATTTTCATATCTGCCTTGTTTATATGGAGCTCTTGAGCGGACTTGAACCGCTGACCTCACCCTTACCAAGGGTGTGCTCTACCAACTGAGCTACAAGAGCGAAACACTTTGTGCAACAACAGCAAACTTGGAGCGGGTAGCGGGAATCGAACCCGCATCATCAGCTTGGAAGGCTGAGGTTCTACCACTAAACTATACCCGCGGAGCTTGCAGCTCTCGCTAAAACTGGTGGAGGGAGAAGGATTCGAACCTTCGAAGCTCTCGCAACGGATTTACAGTCCGTCCCCTTTGACCGCTCGGGAATCCCTCCAGATGTGGCCGGCATTCTATTTGTCTGCCGCCCTAGTGTCAAGCGTTTTTTCAAATTTTTTCAATCAAATCTGAAACTTAGCTGCTTTGACACCGCTTCGGGCTCTACCACCTCAGTGGTGTTCCCTGTGAAGCGGGCGCCATTCTATCAAGCTATTCAGCAGTTGCAATACCCTCGCACAAAATAATTTTGTGTTTTAAGTCTTTGAAATCCTTGGAAAGAGTCGAGAGCACCGCAGGGTCCAGCAAACGCTCGCTTTCAGGGGCTATCTTGAGCCAGAAGCCCTCGGCGCCCGGCAACTGCCCAACCACCGGCAGGGCGACGATATCCAGGCTGACCAGGCGCTGACGCAGGGCATCGAGCTGCTCGCGAACCGCCAGACCACCCACTACCAAGCATTCGTCGCGCCGCCTGGCAGGTGCCGCGGCCCCGGTCTCGCGCAAAAGGCGTATTTCCTGCTGGGAGCCTTTGTACAACGACAACGGGGCGACTTCCTTGACCTTAAGCGGAGCTTCCTGCTGGTGCCACACGTAATAAACGACGTTGAGCACTACCAACAGCAGAAATAACCAGCGCATAGTCACCTCGACTCAATTGGGCAGGCCATGGCCAGGCCGACAAAGACCAGATCCGGCACGATCCGCGCCTGAGGTGCAGCGTCTTGCACCAACGGCGCATCACCCCCGGTCAGGAAGACCGTGAAATCCTCATCCCAAAGCGCCCTCGCCTGCTCGATCTGGGTACGGGCAAAGCCCTGGAGCATCAACACGCAACCACGCTCGACCGCTTCGACGGTGGAGCGCCCCGGTGCCAGGCTGCCCAGGGCACGCTCGGCCGAGGCATCGTCATAGCGGATTCGCCGGGTGTGGGTGCGCAACTGGCTACGCATCAGCGGCATGCCCGGACAGATATACCCACCGAGGTGCTCACCGTCGGCCGCGACATAGTCGGCCTTGGCCGCAGTACCGAAATCGATGACCAGGCAGGCGCGACCCGCCAGGTGATAGGCGCCCAACGCGCCGAGCCAGCGATCCATCCCCAGGCGCTGGTAGTCCTCGTAGCCATTGCGAACGCCGGCCATTTCCTTCACCGGCTGGGCCACACTCACTTCGACCCCGAACGAAGCCAGGATCAACGCACACAGCGCCGAAGTCTCTTCTTCACTGCGTACGCTGACCATCCGGCAGCCGATCAGGCGCAGCGATGAAAGCGCCGCGACAGCCGCCACCAGCGCCTGGTCGGAGTCGACGATACCGCCCCCATTGATGGTGGCGTCAGCCGCATGGATGACGCGCCACTTGATAAAACTGTTTCCGCAATCGAGCTCAAGAATCATCACGCAACCTCAAACTGAGCTCGCCACCGCTGAAGCTCTTTTCCACACCACCCACCTCGAGACGCAAGCCGCCCTGCCCATCCACGCCCAACGCCACCCCATCGATGCGAGTGGTGCCGGCGACCAGCGAAACTTTCCGCCCCTGCCACAGGTGCGCCTGCTCCCATTCTTCCTGGAACGCGGCGAAACCATAGCGGCGATGACGGGCCAGCTCATGCTGCAGTTGCTGACTTAGCTCCGCCACCAAGCGGTTGCGATCCACCAACTGTCCGGTCTCGCCGCGCATGGAGGTCCAGGGTTGGTCGATCCGCTCCCCGCCCTGCATGTTCACGTTGATACCGATACCCAGCACCACATGGCAGACGTCTGCCGGATCGCCGACCAGCTCCAGGAGGATGCCGGTGATCTTGCGCCCGCTAGCCAGGACATCATTGGGCCATTTCAGCCCGACATCCTTCAGGCCGAACGTCTTCAGCGTGCGCATGACCGCCAGGCCAACCACCAGGCTCAATCCCTCGAGCTGGCGCATGCCGCCATCGATACGCAGCACCAGGCTGTAATAGAGGTTTTCAGCGAACGGACTGACCCATTGGCGGCCACGACGTCCGCGCCCAGCGCTCTGGCGTTCGGCCAGCACCAGGAACGGCGCCGCCTGCCCTTGGGCGGCAAGCCTCAGGCCCTCGGCATTGGTGGAGTCGATGGTGTCATGAATGAAAGCCGGCCACGGCTCGCCCCCCGAAAACCCGGCGATCGCCTGAGATTCAAGCAGGTTCAGTGGCGCTGCCAACTGATAGCCACGGCCGCGGACCTTGTGAATGGTCAGGTTCAGTTCGCTCTCAAGGTGCTGCAGCTGCTTCCAGACGGCGCTGCGGCTTACCCCGAGGGCGGCCCCCAAGGCTTCTCCGGAATGGAACCGGCCATCCTTGAGGAGATTCAACAACTTCAGCATGCCAGTCTCGACTTGGAATAAGGCTGGCATGATAGCCACGCCCCGAGGGCTTGCATAGGAAAAGGGCTACCGCCAGCCCCACAGCCGACGCGATCCCTGTAGGAGCGCCGGTATGGCGTTGATGTTGGAACGCGGAAAAGACAAAACCCCTACCTGCTCGCGCAGATAGGGGTTTTGCGAAATGAATCTTGACGATGACCTAC
>NZ_JBLIYT010000011.1:0-235825 GCF_057480795.1 Pseudomonas sp. P110(2024) | reverse complement strand
TCAGCGGCGCATGATTGGAAAAGTGCGATGAATCAATTCGCGATTTTGTACGGAGATCGGTTCATCAGGCCGACCTGGTGAAAGTCAGGGCCTGCCTGACGGCAGGCCGTTACCGGCCCGCACACAAAAAATCTGACACTTCCGCGCCGCAAGCCCATCGCTTAAACCACCCGCGTTCAATCGACCACCCATTACCGCGCAGCCCCTTGCGTGTAACTGCCTCCATCCCACGCCCATTTTCCGTGCAGCTTTTTAACCGAAAGGTCAGCTAACACCCCGAATTCAGCTTTATTTGAAAGACCTCTGGCAGGTTGGTACAGAGTATGCAAACGTTTGCTCAAAACAATTAAGCGAACAATCGCCGAAGCTTTCGCTCACCTCAGCCTTTTTGGGCTACCACCGCATGAACAAGGACTTTCAATGCGTCAACCTGCATCCCTGCGCCCAGCAGCTCGCTCCCCCCTGGCTGCCTCCCTGCTACTGGGCGCTGTTACGGGACTACTCAGCACCACCAGCCACGCCCTGAACACTGCCTCCAACGAGTCAGCCCAAGGCGAGGCCCTGAGCCCCGCCGCCGCGCCGGTAAAATCCGGCCCTTACCTGTCGGACTGGTACAACCAGAACTTCACCCTGATCGGCACCAAGGACATCAGTTTCGGCCCCCGCCCGGTCGACGATATCTACCTGGAATACGAGTACTTCGGCCGCAAGGGGCCGTTCGAGCTGTACGGCTACATCGACATCCCGAAGATCCTCGACATCGGCAACAGCCATGACAAAGGCGCGTGGGACCACGGCTCGCCGCTGTTCATGGAGCACGAGCCACGGATCTCCATCGACTACCTGGCCGGCCGCAGCCTGGCCGTCGGCCCGTTCAAGGAGTGGTACGTAGCCTTCGACTGGATCTACGACCACGGCAGCAACAGCGCCAACCGCGCCAACACCCTGTACAGCGGCCTGGGCACCGACATCGACACCCATTCGCGGGTCAACCTGTCGGCCAACTTCTATGGCCGCTACCAGTGGGAAAACTATGGCGCCAGCAACGAGTACTCGTGGGACGGCTACCGGGCCCAGCTCAAGTACATCGTGCCCCTCGGCAAGTTCGACAACGGCGCCTCGCTGACCTATATCGGCTTCACCAACTTCGATTTCGGCTCGGATCTGCACAAGGACAACCCCAACCGCACGGCCAATGCCACGGTATCCACCAACGTATTGCTGTACGCCTTCACCCACCTGCGCTTCACCCTGGTGGGCCGCCATTTCCACAATGGCGGCCACTGGCAGGACGGCAGCCAGCTGAATTTCGGCGATGGCGATTTCCGCGGCCGGTCCGATGGCTGGGGGTATTACGCCGGGGTCGGCTACCAGTTCTGATCACTTGCGCCATGGAGGCTCGCATGCACCTGATGCATCGTCTTTCCCTCGCCGTGGGCCTGGCATGCGGCATCCTGCTCACCTCGACGGCCCAGGCCGGCGAGACGGCTGCGCCGCCGATCAAGCCCAAGGTGATGCTGATCACCCTGTTCGCACCTGAGGCCCAGCACTGGATCGAGCGCCTGGAGCTGGAGCAGGAAGTGCGTGTACCGGGCCTGTCGGCGGAGTATCCGGTGATACGTTGCAACAGCCAGGACGTCTGCTTGCTGGTGACCGGCATGGGCCAGACCAACGCCGCGGCCTCGACCCTGGCACTGGCGCTATCGCCGAAGTTCGACCTGCGCAAGAGCTACTTCCTGGTCGCGGGAATTGCCGGGATCAACCCGAAGCACGGGACCCTCGGCACCACCGCCTGGGCCCATTACCTGGTGGAGTTCGGCACCCAGTGGGAGCTGGACTCGCGGGATGCGCCCAAGGACTGGCCGACGGGCTACCTGGGGATCAACACCCAGGGCCCGAACGAGAAGCCGCCGCTGGACTACAAGACCGAGGTCTTCGAACTCAATCCGAAGCTGCAAGCCAAGGCCTATGCCCTGTCACACGGGGTGAGCCTGAGCGAGAGCAAGGAATCGGCGGCCTGGCGGCTCAGGTACCCGATGGCGCCGGCCAACCAGCCGCCGGTGGTGACCCGGTGTGACACCGTGGCGGGCAACACCTGGTTTTCCGGGACGCGCCTGAGTGAGCGGGCCGAGGTCTGGACTCGATTGCTGACGGATAACAAGGGGGAGTACTGCACGACCCAGCAGGAGGATAACTCCACCTATGAAGCGCTGCTGCGGGCCAGTCGCGAAGGGTTGGTGGATGTGCAGCGGGTGGCGGTGGTGCGGGCGGGGTCTGACTTTGATCGGCCTGAGCCGGGGGGAAGTGAGGTTGAGAATCTGCTCAAGTATGACGACCAGGGTGGCTTTGTTCCGGCGCTGGAGAATCTCTATCGGACTGCCAATCCGCTGGTGCAGGAGATTCTGAAGAATTGGGCGGTTTGGGAGAAAGGGATACCGGAATGATCTGGAATTCTAAGCAGGCAACCACGTCCACCCAGTAAGCCTGCTGAATCAACTTGGACAAGAAACCCGCCGGAAGGCGGATTCTACACACAGGGATTTCGATCATAGCCGCAACTGACCATGCCATGAGAAAGAACATCGATAGGCTCCACCCTCGTCCGCGCTTCCCCGTCAGCCAAGAAGAGCAACATTCGGGTATAGATCTATTGGCACGATCGCAAGCCTGCAATAATGGCTATTCAACATCATTTCGTTAGGTTTGTTTTCTGATGCATATGCACGATCCTCTCGATGGAAGGCTGCCGTTTACCCTCAAGGGTGCGCCCAGCGGGAAAGGTTTACTAAAGGACTTCTGGGCCTGGAGCTTTTCCACCCTCCACAACACCTACCTGCGCGGGTACATCGCAGAGTACCTCGTTTACAAATCCATGCTGGACCCTCATTCTCAACTGTCCGTACCGGTCGATCACTTAAAAACGAAGATTGAGGGAGACATACACGACCTCATATTTTTCATTAAAAACAAAAAATACACCATTCAGGTCAAATCAAAAGACTCCTACTCAAAAGATCAGCGCTTTATAACTTCTTTTGCGCGGGGTTACGACCCAATAAAAGACAAAGACAACCATAAAGACCTCTGGTCAGACATTTACGTTTTTGCTTATTTAAATCTTGACAAAACCCTCTGCGAGCGGATCAAAAATCGTCATTTAAACTGGAATCGAGACCACAACTGGCAGCCCGCTCAGAAGCCAGCCCATAAAACCGACCAGTACCAATTAGCACGATCCGTCATCGAACTAGAAAACTGGAAATTCTATGTACTACCACACGCGGCACTAAAAGGCCGAAAATCTATAACTTTCAAAAAACTACAAAGCGAAACACATCCAGTAAAATGGGACGACCTGGCTAGTGAGATATATAAAACAGCCGCCACATTTGGTACTCGATGAGGACTAGCCGCCTGCACTTTTGGAGCCCCCTGAGCTTTAGCACCTCTTATTGCTGCAGTGTACGGATCAGTCTCGCTTGAACGGGTATCGCCGGACAGGTGGTTGCGCCCCATTCCGTCGCATGCTGCAGCGCCCATGCCATAGCTGCACTCAACGTCTGACCCTTGCAGTCGGTATGGCTCTCTTCAAGCAGCATTTCGCCCTTCTCTTTGTAGATACCAAAGAAGAGCTGGGTAGCCCCGAGAGGTGAAGTGCGCACTTGTACATTGATCAGGGTGCCGCAAGACAGACGCTCAGCGCAGTTGCGGAAATGCAGCTGCGGATCGGCCCAATCCCAGTCCACCTTCCCGCGATTACGCATGGTCGGGCCCTTGAGAAAAATGGAAGAACGTTGACGTAACGGTCAGCGCATAGAGCTTTCTCAGTCTCACCAGAAATAAATTGAAACGGTTACGAAATTTCACAACTGCCGCGATGGACGGAGAGGCAAACCCACGCCCACAGACAATCCGTTTGTCTTCACCAAGACGTTTGATCAAGAAGACACCTTCAAGGCCCGCTACGCTGCACAGGGCTGACTGGATGGTGTCGTATCGGCTGCCCGGGGAATGGGCCAATCAAGTTTCAACTGAAGGAGATACCAGCATGAGAGCATCCCCATGCCTACTGCAAACTAGTATGCAGAGAGTAAATCTACCTCCACCCACCCGCGACGAACGTCTTCGCTCGGAGTACTCCCCAAAGCAAGGCCCGACTCATCGTTTCATTCGGCCTGGAGCTATACGTCTCCTCTACGATTCGGTCCCCGCTTTTGGCGTACACCCCGATGAAGAGCTGCGTTTCGCCTGTCCGCGAGAGTCGGGCTTGCACGTCGATACTCCTGCCGTCATCCAGAGTTTCCTCATGATGGCTGAGGTGAAGCGCTGGGTCTGCCCACGTCCAGAATTTCTCACCGCGACATCTCATATCGGTCTCCTCTGATATCTCAGTAGGCGCGGTAATCAGAGAGATAGATATCCGTTTCGCTGAAATGCGACCAGCGGCCAAAGACTGACAGTTCCTGGCAGATTTGACACCTAACCCGAGATATCGAGGTACGGCCAATACGATCAGTCACACATCGTCGGGCTTTTTCGCAGCTGAGTCGATCTCTTCGCAGGTCTGCAGATCAGCGAATTTAATCCACTCATCAAAGGCAATTCGGTGGGCTTTGCACGTCTTCTCCCAGTCGACCCGGCTCATTCGACCGTAGGCCACCTGGTTCATCGTGGCGGCAATTTGAGCATCAAGCTCTCTTAATAGCTTATAGGCCTGATAACGGCCTTCCTTTGCGCTGGGCATGTAGCTCACCTAAGTGGTGGGATGGATGAGCTATCAGCTTCAACGGCTCATTACGGTGGACTGCGCCTTTACCGAGTCTGTTCCATGCATCGACTGCCTTACCCTTGCCTCCAACTGCTGTTACGCTTCACTTACACAGCCTCACCAGTCAGGACGCCTCAAATCGCCCGGTTTCCAATCGGCTTTCAGGATAAAGGTGAAGCTTCCAGTGAGACCTTTGCGAAGCTCCTTCGGCATCAAGAAGCCGAAGTGAATCAACCAGGAACCATCATCGAGACGGAACGTATCGCTACGGTAGCGCTCAACTTCTGCTTCAGTAATGCCAATCTCAGCTGCCACTTCTCGATTGGTAGGTTCGCGATCCATCGGTGATGCTCCTTCTGGCCTTGCGCCGGGATGCCACCAATACGCCGCAGCACGCGAATAAACCGCACTGACAGTTGCGAGCGGCGCCTGTACTAGCTGCATGATCCTTCACTGGTCGTGGCTCATCGCATTCCTTTAGGCTGCGTTGAGCTATTCGACCCGCGTTTTCACTGCACGTTAGAAAGCCGCCTTTTGACGACGGCTCTGGGAATCGTGATCACGATTTAACTGACTGCCCTTTGGCCCAGTGGGCCTTAGGTAAGCTTCGGTTAAAGCCGCTGACACCTGAGGGGACATTCTGAATTTCCCCGCCTTTAGACAAGAACTGTTCAATCTTTTGCTTCAGGTGCAAATGCGCCTGATGCGTCGCGGATTCGTACATGTTCTTACCCCTTCGATGAGCCGGACGATTGCCGACTCGCTCCCCACTATACCCCCTTTACCCCGATAGGTGCGGGTAACGGGGCTGCATATCCAAAGAGACCATCATGGAAACCGAGATGCTTTCGGACGAAGAGCTGGCCGCCCCTAGCGGCTACAAGGCCAGAGGCTACCAGCGCCGCTGGCTAGAAGAACGAGGTGGGGTATTCGTTGAAACCCTCCCACTGGTTGGTCGCCATTACGTCCGCTTGAAGCTGGGCGGGAGCCTTGGAGTTATGCCACCGGCGTCATCACCACCTGTAGTCCCTACGTGGACACCTCTCATTTCGAAGGTGAGGTGAAATGCGTCCTAGGTAGACCAAAAACAGGGACTTGCCCCTGGGTGCGTACCGACTGGGTAATTGCATTCATTTGACCACCTGTTTGCATTCGACTTGACCAGTCGTTTGCGTTCAGCGCCGCCAGGCGCGCCTTAGCTCGGCAGGGCTTTGGTACTGATAGCGCGCTTCGTAGCGGCTCAGGTAGTCGATGACATGCTCGCATGAGGGGTAGCCATCCTGAACAGGCGGGGCAAACTGGCGTGCAACTCCAGCCACTGGTCGATGCACTGCGTGAAGCGGTGCTGAGCCAGGGCGTGATCAACGCCGATGAAACACCGGTACAAATGCTTGCGCCGGGCGAGAAGAAAACCCACCGGGCCTATGTCTGGGCCTACAGCACGACGCCGTTTTCGGCGCTTAATGCGGTGGTGTATGACTTCAGCCCAAGCCGCGCAGGCGAACATGCGCGCAACTTCCTGGACTCTTGGAACGGCAAGTTGGTCTGCGATGACTTCGCGGGCTACAAAGCCGGTTTTGAGCAAGGCATCACTGAAAGCGGCTGCATGGCTCATGCTCGCCGCAAGTTCTTCGACCTGCATGTCGCGAATAAAAGTCAGCTGGCCGAACAGGCGCTGCACTCGATTGGCGGTTTATACGAGGTTGAACGCCAGGCTCGGGATTTGAGCAACGAGGACCGTTGGCGAATACGCCAGGAAATGGCGGTACCGATCAGCAGCACACTGCATGAGTGGATGTTGGCCCAGCGCGATCTGGTGCCCAACGGATCAGCCACGGCCAAAGCCCTCGATTACAGCCTGAAACGCTGGGTAGCGCTGACGCGCTACCTGGACGATAGGGCTGTGCCCATCGACAACAATCAGGTCGAAAACCAGATACGGCCATGGGCACTCGGTCGCTCGAACTGGTTGTTTATCGGGTCGCTGCGCAGTGGCAAACGGGCTGCGGCAATCATGCGTCTGATCCAGTCGGCGCGTATGAATGGGCATGATCCGTATGCATACCTCAATAATGTGCTGACACGGCTGACTACGCAGCGGGCTAGTGAAATCGATCTGTTGCTACCGCATCAGTGGACACATCGCTAATTTGTGATTCATGGAAAAATGTTTGCTAGTAGGAGTTCCCCGCTTACATCTCTTTAATCTGAGTCTTCAGTTTTTGAACGACCAGCTCTGCCCGAGTAGATAGAGGCCATTCTGAGCGGTGTATCAACCATAGCGTGTCCTCGACTAATCGTGGCCCCTGAATTACCTGGATACTTTCCGCTCGTTGAAACGCCAACCGTGCATAGCGCGGTAGCACCGTAAAGCCTAACCCTCGCGCAACAGGCTCAAGAATCAGACCAATCTGGTTGGTAAAGCCACGACAGGGAAGACTGCCGATGCCCGACTCATCAGGGTAGTAACGACTGAGCAGTCGACTGCCCATCGCGCGACCATCAGGGTGATCGATGAAGCCTATGCGTCTCAGATCCTCCCAACCTTCGACTCGCTCCGAGGCAGGTGCGATCAGCTCCAGTGGCTCCTCGGTGAAGCGACTCACGCACAAGCGCGGATCGTCGGGCTTGAACGTGACAAGGCCTAACTCGAATCGATTATCCAGTACGGCTTCGAGCACCTCCTTATCAGGGGCAAAGCGTTGTCGAATAACTAGGCCAGGATGCGTCTGCTGAACGGTCAACAGCATGGGGTACAGCACCAGTCCAATGCTGCCAGGACAGATCAACCCGACGTCTCCGTGCTTGTCATCATGCTCGGACAAGCGTTGATACAGGCGCTGATCGGCTGCGCCAACCTCCTCGCAGTAGCTCACCAGCGCTCGCCCAGCAGGTGTTAGTTCGAGCTGGCGCGGGCGGCGTATCAATAACGGGCCAAGCCTCTCCTCGAGCTTCAGCACATGCTGGCTGACAGCGGCCTGCGTCAGGTCTAGGTGCTCAGCGCAGCGAGTAAAGTTACCCTGTTCGATCAGAGCAGCGAAGGTTCTCAGCCATTGTGGATTTAGCATAACAATCTCTTATCACTACCATAATCTGATGATCATTTTCATTATGGCTCCGCCTTCCTAGACTGGCCACCTCACCAACGATGAAGAGGTACAGGTTATGTCATCAGTTTACCCACGTAGCTTCTCCCACTTAGGCTTGTCGGTAACCGATCTGGACGCTGCGGTGAAGTTCTACACTGAAGTCATGGGTTGGTACTTGATCATGCCCCCGACTACGATCACCGAGGACGACTCAGCTATAGGCGTCATGTGTACGGATGTGTTTGGTGCCGGCTGGAGCTCCTTGCGTATCGCTCACATGTCCACGGGTGATCGGATCGGCGTGGAAATTTTTGAGTTCCGTAACGCCGAAAAGCCTCAGAATAATTTTGAATACTGGAAGACCGGCATCTTCCACTTCTGCGTCCAAGATCCGGATGTTGAAGGCTTGGCAGCCAAGATTGTTGCCGCTGGTGGCAAGCAACGCATGCCTGTGCGTGAGTATTACCCTGGGGAGAAGCCATACCGCATGGTCTACATGGAAGACCCGTTCGGAAACATCCTGGAAATCTATAGCCACAGCTACGAGCTGATTTATTCGGCTGGTGCTTACAAGTGACGACTAGCGGCCCAAGCTCACAGAGCCTGGGCCGCATCATGTCCAGCAACAGTCGCATAGTCACCACACAACCGGATATCTCTCAAAAAAGGTGTGACTACCGCCCGCTTACCTATCAGTTCCCTATTGAGCGGCCAGTACGGGTCACCTCCGTCGAGCGCCTGGGCGGTACATTGCGTGTCCATTCCGAGCGCGGGTACTGGGATGCTAAAGCAGTGGTCAGTGCCACCGGCACCTGGAGCAACCCCACTATCCCTGCTTATCCCGGTGCCGAGCTGTTCCGTGGCCAGCAGTTGCATTCAGCCCACTATGTTGAGCCGCAGTCGTTCTCGGGTAAGCGAGTACTGGTCGTCGGTGGCGGAAACTCTGGGGCACAGATCTCGCAGAGGTGTCCCATGTAGCGGATGCGACCTGGGTAACGCCCACCGAGCCACTCTTCCTGCCGGATGATGTGGATGGTCGAGTGTTGTTCGAACGGGCGACAGAGCGCTGGAAAGCGCAGATGGAGGGCCGTGTGATTGAGCAGCCAGTCGGTGGGCTGGGCGATACCGTGATGGTCCCGCCTGTGGTCGAGGCGCGTAAGCGAGACGTTCTTCATGCAGTGAGGCCTTTCGTTCGCTTCACCCCCGTCGGAGTGGTCTGGGCAGACGGCTCGGAGACCGCAGTCGATGCTGTGATTTGGTGCACCGGATTCAAGCCGGCGCTGGGGCACTTGGCGAGCCTCGGGGTATTCACTGGTGACGATCGCGTCGAAGTTTCAGGTACACGTGCAGTGAATGCGCCAGGCCTATGGCTGGTGGGTTATGGCGAGTGGACAGGCTCTGCATCCGCCACCTTGATCGGGTTGACCCGCACAGCCAGAAGCACTGTCGCTGAGATCGAGCAGTTTCTGGTGAAAGCGGAGGCTTGAGTGCCTCCGTTCTTACCCTGTGCTCAGTGGGTCTGCTGAGCCATCTCGCTATGTCTGGGCAACCCGATCGAGATGAGCGCAGCAGCCAGTACGAAAATGCTGGAAACCCACAGGCAGGCCTGCAAACCGTAAGCTTGGAACACCCAGCCTGACAGCAGTGTCCCGACCAGCCGCCCCAAGGCGTTGGACATGTAGTAGAAGCCTACGTCCAGCGAGACCCCATCTTCCTTGGCATAGTTGACAATCAGGTAGCTGTGCAACGAGGAGTTCACCGCGAACAGCACGCCGAACAGCATCAGCCCACCAAGCAACACCACCTGCGCCGACCAGCCTGCTGATAGGCCCACGGCAATAAGCGCAGGCAGTCCGGCCAGGGCGAGAGCCCAAATGAAGGCCGCTCGGCCGTCGGGCACATGACCACGCTTCTTGCCGGTGATGTGAGGAGCAAACGACTGGACGATGCCGTAGCCAATGATCCACGCGGCGAGGAAGCCGCCGACCAGCCAGAAGTCCCAGCCAAACGCGGTGCTCAGGTACACCGGCAGCGCCACGACGAACCAGACGTCTCGGGCACCGAAGAGAAACAGCCGTGCGGCCGAGAGGATGTTGATGGCTCGGCTCTTGGACAGCATGTCGCGGAACTTGGGTTTGGCCTTGGCTTTGCCCAAGTCCTTTTTCAGCAGCACCAGACTGCCAATCCAGATCAGAGCCAGTACTGCCGCCATGGCCAGCACCGCCAGGGTGAAGCCGAGCAACGCGAGCAGTGCTCCGCCGAGGAAAAAGCCCATACCTTTGAGCGCGTTCTTCGAGCCCGTCAGGATGGCCACCCATTTGTAGAGCGTCCCCTGTTGGCTGCCCGGTACCAAGAGCTTGATGGAGCTCTTGGCGCTCATCTTGTTCAGGTCCTTGGCGATGCCGGACAGTGCCTGGGCGGCCATCACCCACGGCACCGTCAGCCAGTCTGCCGGCACTGTGAGCATCACAAGCGCAAAGACCTGCATGCCCAAGCCGATGTTCATGGTGCGGTTGAGTCCCAGGCGGGCGCCGAGGTAGCCACCCACCAGGTTGGTGATCACGCCGAACACTTCGTAGAACAGGAACAACGCGGCGATCTGCAGCGGTGTGTAGCCCAGCGAATGGAAATGCAGTACCACCAACATACGCAATGCGCCGTCGGTGAGGGTGAAGGCCCAGTAATTGCCGGTAACCAGCAGGTACTGACGCACCTCCGCAGACAGGGCTGACAACGCCTTCATGATCGCTATTTACTCCGCTGCGCCGACCAGGCGGGCCAGTTCAACTGCACGGTTGGCATAGCCCCACTCATTGTCGTACCAGGCGTAGATCTTCACCTGTGTGCCATTGACCACCAAGGTCGACAGCGCGTCGATGATCGAGGAGCGCGGATCGGTGCGGTAGTCGATGGACACCAGGGGGCGTTCTTCGTAGCCCAGGATGTCTTTCAGCGGTCCTTCGGCCGCCGCCTTCAGCAGCGCGTTGACCTCCTCAGCCGTCGTCTCACGCTCAACTTCGAACACACAGTCGGTCAGCGAGGCGTTGGCCAGCGGTACACGCACGGCGTGACCATTCAGCTTGCCACGCAGCTCGGGGAAGATCTCGGCGATTGCGGTGGCCGAGCCCGTGGTGGTCGGGATCAGGCTCATGCCCGAGGCACGGGCGCGGCGCAGGTCCTTGTGAGGCGTATCGAGGATGCTCTGAGTGTTGGTGAGGTCGTGGATGGTGGTGATCGATCCGTGGCGGATGCCCAGGTTCTCGTGAATCACCTTGACCACCGGGGCCAGGCAGTTGGTAGTGCAAGAGGCGGCGGTAACGATGCGGTGCTGCGCCGGGTCGAACAGGTGCTGGTTGACGCCCATCACCACGTTCAGTGCGCCTTTCTCCTTCACGGGAGCGCAGACCACCACACGTTTGACGCCCTGATCCAGATAGGCCTGGAGATCGGCTATCGATTTCATCTTGCCGCTGGCCTCGATGACCAGGTCGCAGCCCGACCAGTCGGTGTCGGCGATGGTCTTGTTCGCGGTGACCTGAATGCGCTTGCCGTCGATCACCACCATACTGCCCTCAGCATGGGCTTCACGGTGCCAGCGGCCGTGGACCGAGTCGAAGTTAATCAGGTGGGCATGGGTCTCGGCGTCTCCGGCCGGATCATTGATCCGCACAAACTCGAACTCTGGCCAGTCCCAAGACGCGCGCAGCGCCAAGCGACCGATGCGGCCAAACCCATTGATGCCTACTTTGATTGCCATGTTGTTATTCTCGCGTAGCCGTCAGCGGACGGTCAGAGGGTATTGGCGAACTGGTTGATGTAGTCGACGTGCGCAGGGTTCTGAATTGCACGTGGGCGCAGGGCCTGGACCTGATCAACAGCTTCCTGCACTGGAATGCCGCACTCGATCATCAGGCGGGCCGCAAACAGGCCGGTGCGCCCGGAGCCGCCTTTGCAGTGAATGGCGATCATCTTGCCAGTCATCACCAACGCTTTCAGACGTTCCCGGTGGATCTCCCAGGCGGCAGCAAAGGGTTCGCCGGGTGCCTGGTCGTCCTCTACCGGCAGGTGGAACCATTCGAGGCCGAGCAGTTGGCACTCCTCGGGCAGCAGGTCGATCTCGTTCTGCAGCAGCTCTTCACTCGGCATCAGGGTGACCAGTGCACTCGCACCGGCTTCGCGCAGCGTTGCCAGCGCTTGGGATACCGAGGTGTCCTTGGTACCAGGGCACGGTGTGAAGATCAGCTGGCCGATCAGCTCAGGAGTCGCCAACACGGAGTACGGGTGCAGTTGCATGCTCAGAAAGCCTCAGATGGAGCGTTGATTAACGCGTTTGGATAGCTCTTCAGCCGACTCTTTACGTTCGGAGTAGCGATCGACCAGGTAGTCGGAGCGATCACGAAGCAGTAGGGTGAACTTCACCAGCTCTTCCATCACGTCGACAACACGGTCGTAGTACGCCGAGGGCTTCATGCGGCCGGCCTCGTCGAACTCCAGGTAGGCCTTGGGTACGGACGACTGGTTGGGGATGGTGAACATGCGCATCCAGCGGCCGAGGACGCGCAGCTGGTTGACCACGTTGAACGACTGCGAGCCGCCGCAGACCTGCATCACCGCGAGGGTCTTGCCCTGCGTTGGGCGCACGGCGCCCATGCTCAGTGGAATCCAGTCGATCTGCGACTTGAACACACCAGTCATCGCGCCGTGGCGCTCAGGCGAGCACCAGACCATGCCTTCCGACCACAGCACCAGCTCACGCAGTTCCTTGACCATGGGGTGGTCATCGGGCACGTCATCCGCCAGTGGCAGGCCGGAGGGATTGAAGATCCGCGTCTCCGCACCGAAGTGCTCCAGCAGGCGTGCCGCTTCTTCTGTCAGCAGACGGCTGAAGGAGCGCTCGCGGGTCGAGCCGTACAGCAGCAGGATGCGAGGCTTATGGGTGGACTTTTGCTCGACTGCCAGTTTGTCTGCTGTCGGCAGGTCGACCAGATCGTTGTCGATGTTGGGGATGTGATGTTCGGTCATGATTTACTCCTGAGACAAGGCACCAGAGGGCTGATCAAACCAGCGGCGCTTGAGCCACAAGGCCACGCCCACCAGCGAGATCAACACCGGCACTTCCACCAAGGGGCCGATGACAGTGGCAAAGGCAACCGGCGATGCGAGGCCGAAGGTGGCGATGGCCACGGCAATGGCCAGCTCGAAGTTGTTGCTCGCTGCGGTGAACGCCAGCGCGGTGGTGCGCGGGTAGTCGGCCTCCAGCAGCTTGCCCATCCAGAAGCTGATGAAGAACATCACCACGAAGTAGATGGTCAGCGGGATGGCGATGCGCAGCACATCCAGCGGCAGCTGCAGCACCATGTCGCCCTTCAGGCTGAACATGGCCACGATGGTCAGCAGCAACGCCACGAGCGTCAGCGGACTGATCTTCGGAATGAAGCGCACCTGGTACCAGGTCTCACCCTTGCTACTGATCAGGATCTTGCGGGTCAGGAAACCGGCCAGGAACGGGATGCCCAGATAGATCATCACCGACTGAGCGATGTCGAGGAAGCTGGTCTCGATGACGCTCCCCTCAAGGCCAAACAGCGGCGGCAGCAGGCCCAGGAAGATCCAGGCGTACACGCTGAAGAACAGGATCTGGAAAATGCTGTTGAAGGCGACCAGGCCCGCCACGTACTGGTTGTTGCCACCGGCGATCTGGTTCCACACCAGCACCATGGCGATACAGCGCGCCAAGCCGATGAGGATCAGGCCAGTCATGTACTCAGGCTTGTCGGAAAGGAACACTACTGCCAGCCCGAACATCAGTACCGGGCCGATTACCCAATTCTGGACCAGCGACAGCACGAGGATGCGCTTGTCCTTGAAAACCTGAGGAAGTTCCTCGTATTTCACCTTCGCCAGCGGCGGGTACATCATGACGATGAGGCCAATCGCGATGGGGATGTTTGTCGAGCCTACCGACAGGCTGTTCAGCCACGCGGGCAATCCCTGGAGCAAGCTGCCCAGGGCGATACCGAGGCCCATGGCCAGAAAGATCCAGACCGTCAGGTAACGGTCAAGGAAGGAAAGTCGGCTTTTGCTCATGGTGGATCTCCCTAAACGTCAGAGCGTTCCGATGCGGGCCAGCTCGACCTTGAGCTGCCCGGCATTCAGTTGTTCAAAAGGCAGTGCAAGGAATGCCGTGATACGTCGCTCGATCTGCTCAAGCGTGGTGTCGAAAGCCGCATCCAATTTGGCGGCGCTACCCTGCAGGTCCGATGGATCGGAAAGCCCCCAATGGGCTTTTACTGCCGGCCCGAAAAACACAGGACAGGCTTCGCCGGCGGCCTTGTCGCAGACAGTGATGACGAAGTCCGGTGCCAGCTCGGCGTGTGCATCGCTGGATTTGCTGCTGAGGCCATCGGTGGAAATACCGGCGCGCTGCAGCGCGGAGATGGACAGCGGATGTACCTCGCCCTTGGGCTGGCTGCCGGCGCTGTAGGCCTTCATACCGGCCGGGGCCAGGTGGTTGAACACGGCTTCTGACAGGATGCTGCGGCAGCTATTGGCGGTGCAGAGGAACAGAACTCTCATCGATTTTCGCTCGGCAGTGATCAGCAGCAGGTGGCGACGCGCTGTGGGCGGTCACCCATGGCGTCCAGTCGAGTGGAACTGCTGTTCAGCCACTCGCTATTGGCCTCCAGCGTCGTTTTCAGGATCTCGCGTACCCAGGCGGGCAGCTCCGGATGTAGCCGGTAGTAAACCCATTGGCCCTGGCGGCGGTCTGCCAGCAGGTCACACGTGCGCAGCTGCGCCAGGTGGCGGGAAACCTTGGGCTGGCTTTCCTCCAGCGCACAGGTCAGCTCACAGACGCAGAGCTCTTCCTCGCGGGCGATCAGCAACATCATCCGAATGCGGTTCTCGTCGGCGAGGCATTTGAAAACCTTGGTAGGGGTCAGTGGATCAGTCATACCGATTCTCAGTGTTGGGTTTTCACGAGGACGAACATCTTGATGCGCTCATGGATCTCGTGAAGCGTATGGCGGAAGGCATCGTGTTTGTCGCTGGTGACCGGATCTTCGAAGTGCCACGCCAAGCGATCGCCCAATGCCGGCAGTAACTGGCATTCCAGCGCCGCCTTGTCGCAAAGGGTGATGACGTAGTCGAAGCGCTCGTCGGCGAACTCATCGATGGACTTGCTGCGCAGGTCGCTGGCATCGATACCGAGGTGCTCAAGCGCCGCGTAGGTACGCGGATCTACTTCGCCAGGCTGAGTACCGGCGCTGAATGCTTCAAAGCGCACAGGGTCTGTGTGTCGGAGCAATGCTTCGGCGAGCTGGGAGCGAGCAGCGTTTGCGGTGCAAACAAACAGGACGCGGATCTTGCCAGTCATCACGAGGTGCTCTGCGTGTATATGGTTTTTCGAATATACGCTTTTTCGAATGTATCGCAACCCCTCCGATGATGGGTGGCTTTACATGTGCATATTCGTGCACATATATTGGCGGCATGACGACCAACCAGAACCTCCGCACCCAAGCCATCGACGCTGCCATCGAGTCGCTGGACGAAGCCTTCTTCAAAGCACTCTGCGAGCCCTCCAGGGTCGCGGTGTTCAAGCGCGTGCTCCTGCTGGGCCGGGCGGATGTCGGCGAAATCGCTAAAGAACTGCCGCAGGAGCGCTCGGTGGTCTCCAGGCATCTGCAGGTGCTGCACGATGCCCAGATCGTGAAAGCCACCAAGGTGGGCAGGCAGGTGTTCTACGAAGTGAATGGTGGGGCGATCGTCGAGCGCCTTGAGGGGCTGCTCCAGCGAACCAAGGGTCTGGTTTCGCTGTGCTGCCCGTAGCTCGTGCCCTTTTTTTGTCCTGATATATGCATGAGTGCGCACATATGAATAAATCGAGTCGCGCGGTGGATGTGATCGTCATCGGTGGTGGGCAAGCGGGTTTGGCGCTTGGCTGGCATTTGCAGCAACAGGGCTTGGACTTTCTCATCCTGGATGAGCAGACGCGCCCGGGTGGAAACTGGCGTAACTACTACGACAGCCTGCAACTGTTCTCCCCGGCAGAGTATTCAGCGCTACCGGGTTTCCCGGCGATCCCCAGGGCTACCCGCTGCGAGACGAAGTGGTGCAGTACGGGAAGGCTCTGGATACCGAACGACTCCAGCGCAAAGCGATGTTCCAGAAGGTGTTGCCCGATGGCGTCCTCTGGCCAGATGGAACGGCCCAGCAGGCCGACGCGCTGATTTTCGCCACGGGTTTCCGGCCGAACCTGGAGGTTCTGGCACGCCTTCCAGTCGCCGACCAGCAAGGTCGTGTCCTGCAGCGAAACGGCGTGGCAGATCAGTTGCCAGGCCTGTACTTCGTCGGTCTGCCCAAGCAAAGGAACTTCGCCTCGGCAACCCTCAGGGGTGTAGGGGCTGACGCCGGCTATCTCATGCCGCAGTTGCTTCGCCATCTGGACCGGGTTGGTTCGACGGGAACACCCGCTCAACAATCGCGCAATCCAGCCAGCGACCTTCAAGGAAAGCGTGCTTCTCATAGACGCCAACCGTCCTGAAACCGCAGGACTGGCAGAGCGCGAGACTCGCCTCGTTGAAGGTGAAAATGCGGGAGAGGACTTTCCAGAAACCACGTGCCTCAGCCTCGCTGAGCAATGCCTTGAGCAGCGCCTTGCCGATGCCACGTCCGCGGACGTCACGGTGCAAATAGATCGAGAAGTCGGCGATGCCGGCGTAGCACGAACGTGCGCGGTAGCTGCTCAGGTTTGCCCACGCCACTACCGCGCCGTCGACCTCGACGACCAGCACCGGATGGCGAGACATGTCGGCCACCCAGGGCTGCACATCCATGGCGGTGCGTGGCAGGGTCTCGAACGTAGAGCTGCGGTCTTCGATCCCCTGGTTGTAGATCTCGGCAATGGCCTGGACATCGCTGAGTTGAGCAAGGCGGATGTGCATCTGACTTCCTTTCGCGGGAACTAGTGGTTAAAGGACTGCATTTTTCTTTCGGCAACTGCCTATTCCCCCCCGGCGTACCAGCACTGTACAACGCGGGCATGGGGATTTTCACATTTCGGCGGCGACTCGCCGAGCAATCAGCACTTTTTAGGGATGTCCGCAACCAACAAATCGACGGGGAAACTGTTCGACTTGCTCTCCCTCGATGCACTCCCAAGCCCATTTCCGTAGCGATGCGCTGCGCAGAAAATCGCCCGCCTTCTACGAAGCTTTTCGCAAGGCAAAGCAACGGGGGAGGATTGAGGTGCCGCTGTTTGATGTCCCGAACCGTAGAGGGTCATTTGCCCTGTCGCCCCCGGCGTCAAAAATGGGCTGAGCTGGAAGCGAAAGACAAGCCTCTTGATCTGCTGCTTAATGAAAGCGATCTTCGCGCGACGTAATCCCCGAGAAGGCAGAACGAACACCAAAGGACAATCTGGCAAAGCTCCGCCAGCTTCGCCCCTTCTTCGACGAGGCGCCGATTGACGCAAAAACGCCGGTCCTAGTCGCACAGTACCGGGATGCCAGGTCAGCGCCCGTGAGGGCAAATCGGGAGATCGCACTTCACTCCCACGTCTACAACCTGGCCCGAGAGTGGGGCTCACCACGAAGGAGAACCCTTGCCAAGGTGTGCGTAAAAACAAGGAGACGCCCCGAGATTTCTACGCCAATGACGCGGTCTGGAGTGCGGTATATGCGAAGGCGGTTGATGATCTGAGGGTCGCCATGGACTTGGCGTATTTGACAGGTCAGCGTCCTGCGGACGTGCTGGTGATGAGGAAGGATCACATCAAGGACAAAGCCCTCGGCGTCAAACAGAAGAAGACCCACAAGAAGCTGCGGATCATGCTAGAGGTGGACGGATTGGCCAGCGGGATGGGCGTCCTGATCGAAAAGATCTTGAAACGCAACGAGGCTCATGGCTCGCCCTACTTGATACTCACCGAGGCGGCAAACGGGTCACAGCCGCGATGCTACGACACCGCTGGGACGATGCACGAGAGCAAGCGGTGAAGGAGGCTGTAGCAGCCGGAGACCAAGTACTGGCAGGCCGCATCAGCCAGTTCCAGTTCCGTGACATTCGCCCGAAAGCGGCTTCAGAGATCACCGATATCGACCACGCAAGCCTGCTGCTTGGCCACACCAAGGGCGACATTACCGAGCGGGTTTATCGTCGAATTGGAGCCTTGGCGAAACCCACCAAGTAGCGAAGTATTGTCAGCGCTGACAAATCAAACCATTCCAGCGGGTGTTCCCATGGGTAGTTTTACTATGCCCAAAAACGCAAAAAGCCCTGAAAAATCAGGGCTTTGAATATGGCGGAAGCGTAGAGATTCGAACTCTAGGATAGTTGCCCATCGACGGTTTTCAAGACCGTTGCCTTAAACCACTCGGCCACGCTTCCAGCTTGTTTTGCGGCGGCAATCATACCGTAATGTAACAAGCTGTCAAACTCTCTGTGTCGCGCCCTGCGACAGCTCTGATATGCTCTGCCTCATACGTTCCACTACCGTCGGTCCCGGACCGCGGTCTCACCCCAAAGGAGTGCGCCATGCGCGAACAGGATTACGCCGTCCAACACGGCCAGCAGGTCGAGCAGCAGGAGGTCAGCAAGGTCCTGCGCAACACGTACAGCCTGCTGGCCCTTACCCTCGCCTTCAGCGGCATCATGGCCTTCGTCGCACAGCAGATGCGTGTCGGCTACCCGAACATCTTCGTGGTGCTGATCGGCTTCTACGGCCTGTTCTTCCTCACCAACAAGCTGCGTGACTCGGCCTGGGGCCTGGTGTCTACCTTCGCCCTCACCGGCTTCATGGGCTTCATCCTCGGCCCGATCCTCAACCGCTACCTGGGCATGGCCGGTGGCGCCGAAGTGGTCAGCTCGGCCTTCGCCATGACTGCCCTGGTGTTCGGCGGCCTGTCGGCCTACGTGCTGATCACCCGCAAGGACATGAGCTTCCTCAGCGGCTTCATCACCGCCGGCTTCTTCGTCCTGCTGGGTGCCGTGGTGGCCAGCTTCTTCTTCCAGATCAGCGGCCTGCAACTGGCGATCAGCGCTGGCTTCGTACTGTTCTCGTCGGTCTGCATCCTGTTCCAGACCAGCGCCATCATCCATGGCGGCGAGCGAAACTACATCATGGCCACCATCAGCCTGTACGTGTCGATCTACAACCTGTTCGTCAGCCTGCTGCAGCTGTTCGGCATCATGGGCCGCGACGACTGATCGAATCGGTTGACAGCGCCTCACAAAAAGCCCGCTTCGGCGGGCTTTTTCGTGCCTGCTGAACAGCGGTAGCAAAGCCAGCGAAGATTGACTTAAAAGTCAGCTTATTACCCCATTCCCCTTCGATTGTGCGGCCATCGTGCTTGCCTCTACCCCTATGGGCTTTCTGCCCGTAGAATGCGCTCCTTTTTTCTTCCGGGGCGGCATTTTCCCATGAGTTCACACGAACACGGCCCAGGCGCGGCGACGCCTGCCAATGAACTGGTCCTTGGCCTCGAGGACAAGCCTCGCCTACTGATCGGCCTGCTGGCGGCATTGCAGCACCTGCTGGCGATCATCGTGCCGATCGTCACGCCGGGCCTGCTGATCTGCCAGGCGCTGGGCGTGTCGGCGCGTGACACTAACCTGATCGTGTCGATGTCGCTGGTGATCTCGGGTATTGCCACCTTCGTCCAGTGCAAGCGCTTCGGGCCGTTCGGCGCCGGGCTGCTGATCGTCCAGGGCACCAGCTTCAACTTCGTCGGCCCGCTGATTGCCGGCGGTGCGCTGATGGTCAAGCAGGGCACGCCGGTAGAAAGCGTGATGGCGGCGATCTTCGGCGTGGTCATCGCCGGCTCGTTCGTGGAAATGGGCGTGTCGCGCATCCTGCCCTTCGTCAAGCGCCTGATCACCCCGCTGGTGACCGGCATCGTCGTGCTGATGATCGGCCTGACCCTGATCAAGGTCGGCCTGATCAGCATGGGCGGCGGCTTCGGCGCCATGGCCAATGGCACCTTCGCCGATGGCGAGAACCTGCTGCTGTCGGGCGTGGTACTGGCGATCATCGTCATCCTCAACCGTATTCCGGTGGTGTGGATGCGCAGCTGCGCCATCGTCATCGCCCTGGCCGTGGGCTATGCCCTGGCCGGCTACCTGGGCCGCCTGGACTTCACCGGCATGCACCAGGCCGCGCTGTTCCAGGTGCCGACGCCGCTGCACTTCGGCCTGGGCTTCTCCTGGTCGCTGTTCATCCCGATGCTGGTGATCTACCTGGTCACCTCGCTGGAAGCCATCGGTGACGTGACCGCCACCAGCAAGGTCTCGCGCCAGCCGGTGGAAGGCCCGGTGTGGATGCAACGGATCAAGGGCGGGGTGCTGGTCAACGGCGCCAACTCGCTGCTGGCCGGCCTGTTCAACACCTTCCCCAGCTCGATCTTCGCCCAGAACAACGGCGTGATTCAGCTGACCGGCATCGCCAGCCGCCATATCGGTATCTGGATCGCCGCCATGCTGATCCTGCTGGGCCTGTTCCCCAGCGTCGCCGGGGTAATCCAGGCAGTGCCGGAGCCGGTGCTCGGTGGCGCGGCCATGGTGATGTTCGGCGCCGTGGCGGCCTCGGGCATCAACATTCTCGCCAGCACCCGTCTCGACCGCCGCGCCCTGCTGATTATCGCCGTGTCGCTGTCGCTGGGCCTGGGCGTGGCCCAGGTGCCGGAGTTCCTCGCGCACATGCCGGCGGCGCTGCGCAACGTGCTGGAGTCGGGCGTCGCCACCGGCGGCATCTGTGCCCTGCTGCTCAACTGGTTCCTGCCCGAGGGCAAGGAGCAGGCCTGAGCCGTGCCCGCCTGAGCAAAAGCCCGCGCCCACCAGCGCGGGCTTTTTGCTTTATCATGGCCGCATTCATTTGCACGAGCCTTCCATGAAATTCGCCATCGCGGTCTTTTCCCCGGCCCATGCGCCCTCCTCGCGCCGCGCCTTGCGCTTTGCCGAGGCGGTGCTGGCCGGCGGGCATGAAATAGCCCGATTGTTCTTCTACCAGGATGGGGTGCACAGCGCCTCGGCCAATATCGTCACGCCCCAGGACGAGCTGGACGTGGCTGCGCAGTGGCGCGCCTTCGTCAGCGACCACCGCCTGGACGCCGTGGTGTGCATCGCCGCAGCCCTGCGCCGGGGCGTGCTCGATGACACCGAGGCCAATCGCTACCAGCGCCCGGCGGTGAACCTGCCGATGCCGTGGGAGCTGTCCGGCCTGGGCCAACTGCACGAAGCCGCGCAACTGGCCGACCGTCTGGTCTGCTTCGGAGGTGATTGAGATGGCCAAGTCCTTGTTGATCATTAGCCGTCAGGCGCCGTGGAACGGCCCGTCCGCCCGCGAGGCGCTGGACATCGCCCTGGCCGGCGGCGCCTTCGACCTGCCGCTGGGCATGCTGTTCATCGACGACGGCGTGTTCCAGCTCGCCACCGCGCAGCAACCCGACGCCCTGCAGCAGAAGAACCTGACCGCCAACCTCCAGGCCCTGCCGATGTTCGGGGTCGAGGAGCTGTTCGCCTGCGGCCACAGCCTGGCCCGCCGGGGGCTGGACGGTGATGCCCTGGCGCTGCCGGTCGAGGTGCTCGACGATAGTGCGCTGACCGCGCTGATTGCCCGTTTCGACCAGGTGGTGACGCTCTGATGACGACCCTGCATGTAATCGCCCACTCGCCCTTCGGCGACGAGCGCCTGGCCAGCTGCCTTCGCCTGCTGGGCCCGCAAGACGGGCTGCTGCTGTGCGGCGACGCCACCTACGCGCTCAAGGCCGGCAGCGAGCCGTTCGCCATCCTGCAGGCCGCCAACCTCGGCGGGCGGCTGTTCGCCCTTGCCGAAGACCTGCAGGCCCGTGCCCTCGACAGCCACCTGGCCAAGGCCGTGGACTACGCCGCCTTCGTCGAACTCACCCTGCACCACGACAAGGTCAACAGCTGGTTATGAGTACCCTGACTGTCGGCGATCGCCACATCGCCCTGGACAAGGACGGCTTCCTGGTCGAGCTGCAGGACTGGTCCCACGAAGTCGCCGAGGCCCTCGCCACGCGCGAAAGCATCGCCCTGACCGCGGACCACTGGGAAATCCTCGAGCTGCTGCGCCAGTTCTACCAGGAGTACCAGCTGTCGCCAGCCACCCGCCCGCTGATCAAGTACACCGCGCTCAAGCTCGGTGCGGAAAAAGGCAACAGCCCGCACCTGAACCGCCTGTTCAATGGCACCCCCGCCAAACTCGCCGCCAAGCTGGCGGGCCTGCCCAAGCCGACCAACTGCATATGACCGAGCCACAGCTGAACGACACACGCCCGCTGACCCTGGAAACCCCGGCCGAACACCCGTTCGCCGAGTTCGTGCGCATCCTCGGCAAGGGCAAACGCGGCGCCCGCGGCCTGACCCGCGAGGAAGCCCGCGCCGCCATGACCCTGCTGCTCGAAGGCAACGTCGAGGACACCCAGCTGGGCGCCTTCCTGATGCTGCTGCGGCACAAGGAAGAAAGCGCCGAGGAGTTGGCCGGCTTCACCGAGGCCCTGCGCGCCCACCTGCAGGCGCCGCGCATCGCCGTTGACCTCGACTGGCCGAGCTACGCCGGCAAGAAGCGCCACCTGCCCTGGTACCTGCTGGCGGCCAAATGCCTGGCAGGCAATGGCGTGCGCATCCTGATGCACGGTGGTGGCGCCCATACGGCCGGGCGACTGTACACCGAGCAATTGCTCGACCTGCTGGAGATCCCGCTCAGCCGTGACTGGACGGCCGTGGAGCAGACCCTGGACCGCCACCGACTGGCCTTCTTTCCCTTGCAGGACTGGGCGCCGCAGCTGCAACGCATGATCGACCTGCGCAACACCCTGGGCCTGCGCTCGCCCATCCACTCGCTGGCCAGGGTGCTCAACCCGCTTGCCGCCCGCTGCGGCCTGCAGAGCATCTTCCACCCCGGTTACCAGGCGGTGCACCGCGAAGCCAGCCGCCTGCTCGGCGATCATGCCGTGGTCATCAAGGGCGACGGTGGCGAGATCGAGGTCAACCCGGATGTCATCAGCCACCTGTACGGCACCTCGGCCGGCGAGGCCTGGGACGAAGAGTGGCCGGCGCTCAGCGCCCAGCGCCATGTGAAGCCGGCCAGCCTGCAGCCCGAGCACCTGCTGGCGGTGTGGCGCGGCGAGGCGCAGGACAGCTACGGCGAACTGGCCGTGGTCGCAACCATGGCCCTGGCCCTACGCGGGCTCGGCCAGGAGCGCGAGCAGGCGTTCAACAATGCCCGCGCCTACTGGGCCGCCCGCATAGACATCGAATAAGTCGATAGGAATAGGGCAGTCTTTGCGCTATTTCTTCGAACGCTTTGCCCTAGACTGAGCTCCAACGACAAACGATTGTGTTTCGAGGAGCTCCGAGATGGGCCTTTTGATCGATGGCCACTGGCATGACCAGTGGTACCAGAGCAGCAAGGACGGCGCCTTCCAGCGCGAGAACGCCCAGCGGCGCAACCCGCTGCCCGCCGCCGAGGCCGGCCGCTATTACCTGTACGTGTCGCTGGCCTGCCCGTGGGCGCACCGCACCCTGATCTTCCGTGCCCTCAAGGGCCTGGAGCCGTTGATCGATGTCTCGGTGGTCAGTTGGCTGATGGGCGAGCATGGCTGGACCTTCGACCAGCAGCAAGGCTCCAGCGGCGATCAACTGGATGCGCTGCAGTACCTGCACCAGCGCTACACCCAGGACGATCCGAACTACACCGGGCGCGTGACCGTACCGGTGCTGTGGGACAAACAGGAGAAGCGCATCGTCAACAACGAGTCGGCCGAGATCATCCGCATCTTCAACAGCGCCTTCGACGGGTTGACCGGTAATACCCTGGACCTCTACCCCGAGCCGCTGCGGGCGACCATCGATGCGCTCAACGAGCGTATCTACCCGGCCGTCAACAACGGCGTGTACCGCGCCGGCTTCGCCACCTCGCAAGACGCCTACGAGGCCGCCTTCGACGAAGTATTCAACGAACTGGATCATCTGGAAGGGCTGCTGGGCCACCAGCGCTACCTGGCCGGCGAGTACCTGACCGAGGCCGATGTGCGCCTGTTCACCACGCTGGTGCGTTTCGATGCGGTGTACCACGGGCACTTCAAGTGCAACCTGCGTCGCCTGAGCGACTACCCGAACCTGTCCAACTGGCTGCGCGAGCTGTACCAGTGGCCGGGGGTGGCGGGCACGGTGAACATGGAACATATCCAGAAGCACTATTACATGAGCCACAAGACCATCAACCCGAACGGGATCGTGCCCAAGGGGCCGTTGCAGGACTTTGGCTTGCCGCATGACCGGGAGCGGTTGTCGGGCAGAGGGATCTGGCAGAGAAGATGAAGACCCCACGTGGGAGCGGGCTTGCCCCGCGATGGCGCCGGATCAGGCAACAATGTTGCCGCCTCTGACGCTATCGCGGGGCAAGCCCGCTCCCACGTGGATCTACAACGTGCTCAGGCGTCCTGCGCCCCTTCAAACCACGCCAGCTTCTCGCGCAGTTGCACCACCTCCCCGACGATCACCAGGGTTGGCGCATGCACTTCATGCCGCGCCACCAGCTCCGGCAGGTCAGCCAGGGTGCCGGTGAACACCCGCTGGTTGCGCGTGGTCCCCTGCTGCACCAAAGCCGCCGGCGTGCTCGCCGCGCGCCCATGACGGATCAGCTCGGCACAGATGGTCGGCAACCCGACCAGCCCCATGTAGAACACCAGGGTCTGGGACGGCGCCACCAGGTCATCCCACGGCAGGTTGCTGGTGCCATCCTTCAGGTGACCGGTGACGAAACGCACCGACTGGGCATAATCGCGATGAGTCAGCGGAATCCCGCCATAGGCGGAACAGCCGCTGGCCGCCGTGATACCCGGCACCACCTGAAATGGAATCCCCTCGTCGGCCAGCTCCTCGATCTCCTCGCCACCACGGCCAAAGATGAACGGATCGCCACCCTTGAGCCGCAGCACGCGCTTGCCCTGGCGGGCCAAGTCGACCAGCAGGCGGTTGATCTTGTCCTGGGGCACGGCGTGGTCGGCGCGGCGCTTGCCGACATAGATGCGCTCGGCATCACGCCGGCACATCTCGATGATGGCCGGGGCCACCAGGCGGTCATACAGCACCACGTCGGCCTGCTGCATCAGGCGCAGGGCACGGAAGGTCAGCAGGTCCGGATCGCCCGGCCCCGCGCCCACCAGGTACACCTCGCCCCCCTGCTGCACCGGCGCGCCGTCGACCATCGCCTGCAACAGCCGCTCGGCCTCGGCGCCCTGCCCGGCCAGCTGGCGCTCGGCAACCGGGCCCTGGAACACGCTCTCCCAGAAGCCACGCCGCTGGTTGACGTCCGGGTACAAGGCCTTGACCTTGTGCCGGAAACGCGCCGCCAGCCCGGCCAGTTCGCCGTAGGCGGACGGGATCCAGGCTTCCAGCTTGGCGCGGATCAAGCGCGCCAGCACCGGGGCGTCGCCACCGCTGGAGACCGCCACCACCAGGGGAGAACGGTCGACGATGGCCGGGAAGATCACCGTGCACAGGGCCGGCGCATCCACCACGTTGACCGGCAGGCTGCGCGCCTGGGCCTCGGCCGAGACCTGGGCGTTAAGCGCCGAGTCGTCGGTGGCCGCGATCACCAGGCGGCAGCCCTCCAGGTCGCTCGCCTGGTAGCCACGCACCAGCACCTCGCCACCGCCCTCGCGGGCCAGCGCGGCCAACTGGCCGTCGACCTCCGGCGCCACCACCCGCAGCGCGGCGCCGGCATCGGCCAGCAGGCGCGCCTTGCGCAAGGCGATCTCGCCGCCGCCGACGACCAGCACACGGCCGCCCTGCAGCTTATGGAAAAGCGGCAGGTAGTCCATTCAGCGAATGACCTCGACGCCACCCATGTACGGCTTGAGCACCTCCGGCACACGGATCGAGCCGTCGGCCTGCTGGTAGTTCTCCAGCACCGCCACCAGGGTACGCCCGACGGCCAGGCCCGAACCGTTGAGGGTGTGCACCAGCTCCGGCTTGCCGGTTTCCGGGTTGCGCCAGCGGGCCTGCATGCGGCGCGCCTGGAAATCACCGCAGTTCGAGCACGAGCTGATCTCGCGGTACTTGTCCTGGCTCGGCACCCACACTTCCAGGTCGTAGGTCTTCACCGCGCCGAAGCCCATGTCGCCGGTGCACAGCGCCAGCACGCGGTACGGCAGCTCCAGCAGTTGCAGCACGCGCTCGGCGTTGGCGGTCAGGCCTTCAAGCGCCTCCATCGACTTGGACGGTTCGACCACCTGCACCATCTCGACCTTGTCGAACTGGTGCTGACGGATCATGCCGCGGGTGTCACGGCCCGAGGCACCGGCCTCGCTGCGGAAGCACGGGGTGTGGGCGACCAATTTCAGCGGCAGCTGCTTGGCGTCGAGGATCTCGCCGGCCACCAGGTTGGTCAGCGACACTTCGGCAGTCGGGATCAGGTAGAAGTCGGCCTCGCCTTCGCGGCTGATCTTGAACAGGTCTTCCTCGAACTTCGGCAGCTGGCCGGTGCCTTGCAGGGCCGGAGCCTGCACCAGGTACGGGGTGTAGTGTTCCTCGTAGCCGTGCTCGCCGGTGTGCAGGTTGATCATGAACTGCGCCAGGGCGCGGTGCAGACGGGCGATCGGGCCGCGCAGCACGGCGAAGCGGGCGCCGGAGAGCTTGGCCGCGGCCTCGAAGTCCAGGCCACCGCTGACTTCGCCCAGGGCGACGTGGTCCTTGATCTCGAAGTCGAAGGTGGTCGGGGTCCCCCAGCGGCGCACTTCGACGTTGTCGTCTTCGCTGGCGCCGACCGGCACGCTGGCGTCCGGCAGGTTGGGGATGGTCAGCAGGATGCCGTCCAGCTCGGCCTGGATACCGTCCAGTTCAGTCTTGCCGGCGGCCAGCTCATTGGCCATGCGCTCGACGTCAGCCATCAGCGGTGCGATGTCCTCGCCCTTGGCCTTGGCCTGGCCGATCGATTTGGAACGGGCGTTACGCTCGGCCTGCAGTTGCTCGGTGCGGGTCTGCACCGATTTGCGGCGCTCTTCCAGCGATTCGATGCGCGCGACATCCAGGCTGAAGCCACGGGTGGCCAGGCGGTCCGCCACTGCCTGAAGTTCAGTGCGTAACTGTTTGGAATCGAGCATGTCGTTCTCTCGTTATGTGTAGATGTTGGTTCAGAATCGGGTCAGGGACAGGCCGGCCCAGGTCGCGAGCAGGCCGCCCACCACGCTGATAATGGTATAGCCCAAGGCCAACGGGACCTGCCCGCTTTCCATCAGGCGCACGGTATCGAGCGAGAAGGAGGAAAAAGTGGTCAAACCGCCGAGAAAGCCGACGATCAGCCCGGCGCGCAGTTCGACCGGCGCCAGCGGCTTGTGCAGGAACAGCCCGTAGAGCAGGCCGATCAGCAGGCAGCCGACCAGGTTGACCGCCAGCGTACCGGCATAGAAGTGCCGTGGCCAGTGGGCCGCGACCCAGTTGGCGGTGGCGAAGCGCAGCAGCGTGCCGGCAATCCCGCCAGCGCTGACGGCAGCGATGAGTGCGATCACGGTTTTCTCCGCTGACGAGGGCTGTTGCGGTCCAGCTCGGCCAGGTGCTTGAGCTTCTCGCCGATCTTCAGCTCAAGCCCCCTCGGCACCGGTTGATAGTACTGGCGCGGCTCGAGCTGTTCGGGGAAATAGTCCTCGCCGGCGGCGTAGGCGTCCGGCTCGTCGTGGGCATAGCGGTACTCCTCGCCATAGCCCAGTTGCTTCATCAGCTTGGTCGGCGCGTTGCGCAGGTGCAGCGGTACTTCCAGCGAACCGTGCTCGGCGGCCTCGCGCATGGCCGCCTTGAAGCCCACGTACACCGCGTTGCTCTTCGGAGCGCAGGCGATGTAGGTGATGGCCTGGGCCACCGCCAGCTCGCCTTCGGGGCTGCCCAGGCGCTCCTGCACGTCCCACGCCGCCAAGCACAGGCTCAGGGCGCGGGGGTCGGCATTGCCGATGTCCTCGCTGGCCATGCGCACCACGCGGCGGGCGATGTACAGCGGGTCGCAGCCGCCGTCGAGCATGCGCGCGTACCAGTACAACGCACCGTCCGGATTGGAGCCGCGCACCGATTTGTGCAGCGCGGAAATCTGGTCGTAGAACGCTTCACCGCCCTTGTCGAAACGCCGACGGCTGTCGCCGAGCAGGCTCTGCAGCAGCTCGACGCCGATCTCGCCGCCGTCTTCGGCCAGGTCCGAGGCATTCTCGAGGAAATTGAGCATGCGCCGGCCATCGCCGTCGGCGGCGGCCATGAGCATCTTGAACGCCTCATCACCCACCCGCAGGTTGCGCTTGCCCAGGCCGCGCTCCTCGCTCAGGGCGCGATCGACCAGCTTGCGCAGCGCCGCCTCGTCCAGGCTCTTGAGCACGTAGACCCGCGCCCGCGACAGCAGCGCGTTGTTCAGCTCGAACGACGGGTTCTCGGTGGTGGCGCCGATGAAGATCAGCGTGCCGTCCTCCACGTAGGGCAGGAAGGCATCCTGTTGCGACTTGTTGAAGCGGTGCACCTCGTCGACGAACAGGATGGTGCGCCGGCCATACTGGCCGGCCTGCTGCTTCGCCACCTCGACCGCCTGGCGGATCTCCTTGACACCGGCCAGCACCGCCGACACCGTTTCGAAGTGGGCGTCGCAGAACTGCGCCAGCAGCCGCGCCAGGGTGGTCTTGCCCACCCCCGGCGGCCCCCAGAAGATCATCGAGTGCAACGCACCCTGCTCCAGCGCCTCGCGCAGCGGCTTGCCGCGCGCCAGCAAGTGCTCCTGGCCGACGTACTCGTCCAGGTTGGACGGACGCAGGCGGGCGGCCAAGGGCTGGGCGACGGGTTCGCTTCGAAACAGGTCCATCACAGGCTCCGCTTACTCCTTGATGACGTCAGCGCCCTTGGGGATGTCGAACTGGAACTTGCTGTCCGGCACCGCCTGGTTGGCCTTGACGCCATTGAACAGGATATTGGTGCGCTGGCCGACGCTGTCGATCAGCTGCATGTCATTGATCAGGCCCCTGCGGAACGACACGCGCAGCGAGTCGAACAGGGTGTCCTTGGTCTTGGGTTTCAAGGTGAAGTCCATCACTTCGCCCTGCTCCTTGGAGGTGATGTCGAAGCTCTGGCTGATCTTCGACACATCGCCGGACAGCAGCAGCGCCGGGGTCTGGTTCAGGCGCACGTCGAGCTTCTTGATAGTCGCCTGCTCGAGGTCCGGGTCCCACAGGGTGACGTTCTTGCCGTCAGACACCACTACCTGCTCCTGCGGCGCATCGGTGTGCCAGTAGAACAGGCCCGGGCGCTTGACGGTCATCTTGCCGTTGGTCTCCTGCAGGCTGGTGCCACCGGCATCCAGGGTCAGCTGGGAGAAATTGGCTTCGATGGTCTGCGACTTTTCCAGCAATTGCGTCAGGCGCTGGACGTCCTGTTCGCCGGCCTGGGCCGACAGGCTGGCCGTAGCCAGGGCAGAAACCAACAGCATGCGAATCGCGCGCATGGAAATCCTCATTGCACAGTGGAGGGGCCGGGCGTCATCAATGGCGCCCGGCAGGTTGTTCATCAGTCGCGCGGGCCGCCCGGGGCAATCACTTCCCGCGAGCCGTTGCTGTTCATCGGCGTGACCACGCCGGCCATCTCCATCGACTCGATCATCCGCGCGGCGCGGTTGTAACCGATCTTGAGCTTGCGCTGCACCGCCGAGATCGACGCCCGGCGGCTTTCCAGCACGAACTGCACGGCTTCGTCGTAGAGCGCGTCGGCTTCCGGGTCGTCGCCATCGCCGCCACCGCCGCCGTCGAAGCCGCTGCCGGCCTCCTCGACGCCGTTGAGGATGTCATCGTTGTAGTCCGGCGCGCCGCGCAGCTTCCAGGCCTCGACCGTGCGATGCACCTCGTCGTCGGAAACGAACGCGCCATGCACGCGAATCGGCAGGCTGGTGCCCGGCGGCATGTAGAGCATGTCACCGTGGCCGAGCAGCTGTTCGGCGCCACCCTGGTCGATGATGGTCCGCGAGTCGATCTTGCTCGATACCTGAAATGCCATGCGGGTCGGGATATTGGCCTTGATCAGGCCGGTGATCACGTCCACCGACGGGCGCTGGGTGGCCAGGATCAAGTGGATACCGGCTGCACGGGCCTTTTGGGCGATACGTGCGATCAGCTCTTCGACCTTCTTGCCGACGATCATCATCATGTCGGCGAATTCGTCGACCACCACCACGATGGTCGGCAGGGTTTTCAGCGCCGGCGGCTCGTCGTCCATGCTTTCGCGACGGTACAGCGGGTCGTGGATGATCTCGCCGGCCTCCTGGGCATCCTTGATCTTGCGGTTGAAGCCGGCCAGGTTACGCACGCCCATGGCCGCCATCAGCTTGTAGCGGCGCTCCATCTCGGCGACGCTCCAGCGCAGGGCGTTGGCGGCGTCCTTCATGTCGGTGACCACTGGGCACAACAGGTGCGGAATGCCTTCGTAGATCGACAGCTCGAGCATTTTCGGGTCGATCATGATCAGCCGCGCGTCTTCCGGGCCCGACTTGAACAGGATCGACAGGATCATCGCGTTCACGCCCACCGACTTACCAGAACCGGTAGTACCGGCCACCAGCAGGTGCGGCATCTTGGCAAGGTCGGTGATCACCGGCTTGCCGCCAATATCGTGGCCCAGGGCCAGGGTGACCGGCGACTTGTTCTCGTCGAATTGCGCCGACGACAGCACCTCGGAGAAGCGCACCATCTGGCGGTTTTCGTTGGGAATCTCGATACCCACGGTGGTCTTGCCGGGAATAACCTCGACCACGCGCACGCTGGTCACCGCCAGGGAACGCGCCAGGTCCTTGGCCAGGTTGGCGATACGGCTGACCTTGACGCCCGCGGCCGGCTGGATCTCATAGCGGGTGATCACCGGGCCCGGGTGGATCGAGTCGACCGAGACCTCCACGCCGAATTCCTTCAGCTTGATTTCCAGCAGGTGGCCGACAGCGGCCAGGGATTCGGGCGAGTACTCGACCTTCTTCTGTTCGGCCGGGTCGAGGATGGAGATCGACGGCAGCGTGCCTTCGACGGCGCTGTCGACGAACAACGGCGCCTGCTTCTCCTTCATCACCCGCTTGCTCGGCTCCGGCGCCTTGACCGACGGAGTCGGCAGGTTGATCACCGGGGCTGGTTGCTGTTCACGCTGGGCGATGTGCTTGGTCAGCGCCTCGTCGCGCTCGATGATGCGTTCGCGGGCCTTGACCTGCTCGCGCTTGTCGGCGACCACCGGGGCGACCACTTCATCGACCTGCTCGTCCACCTCGCGCAGCTGCGCCACCAGGCGCTTGCGCTCGTTGCGCGCCTCCCACCAGCGGTTGGCGGCGCCCTGCACCAGCTCGAACAGGTCGAGGGTGATCTTGCCGGTGATGTCCATCACCTTGAACCAGGAAAGGTCGGTAAACACGGTCAGGCCGAACAGGAACAGGGCGATGAACATCAGCGTGCTGCCCTGCACGTTGAGCAGGTTGCGCGCCAGATCGCCGAGGCTCTCGCCCAGGGCACCACCGGCGGAGAACGGCATGCTCGCCGGTGGGTGGAAGTGGATATGCGCCAATGCCGCGCCCGACAACACCAGGAACACCAGGCCGATCAGGCGCCAGGAGAACAGCCAGCCGCTCCACTGCCAGGGCTGGTGACGCTCGCGAAAGATCTGCCAGGTCTTGATCGCCAGCAGCAGCGGGAAGATATAGGCGAAGTAGCCGAGCACCATGAACAGGATATCGGCGAAGTAGGCCCCGGCGCGGCCGGCGGCGTTCTGCACTTGCTCGGCGTTGCTGGTGTGGCTGAAGCCCGGATCGGCGGTGTCGTAGGTGACCAGTGCCATCCACAGGTACAGGCACAGGGCGCCGACGGCGATCAGCGCACCTTCCTTCAGGCGATAGTGCAGCTGTTGCCGCCACAGGGGCACTGGCAAGGGGGCTGGAGTTGCGGTGGATTTCTTCAAAACGCGTCTATTCCTGCGCGTGCTGCGCGTCCAATAGTGATTGGCCGGTCACTGGCCAATGAACCACTACTTTTAACATTACTGCCCGCCAGCCGCCATGGCGGCACGCCGTGTGGGGCGCGAACGGGGGCTACTTTCATATAGATGCAATTTGAGCATGCATTTTCTTTTGTGACAAAGGCTTATGCTGTGTTTTTGCACAGGTATGACAGCAAAAGCGCCAGATGGTGCCTGGCGCTGCCGAAGCCGAAGGCAATTTGTCGATCTGGCAAGGCGTTGACCTCATTCTTAACCCACGCCATGCTGCCCTCTCCCCTCCCCCGCCGCTCAAGAACCCCATGCTCACCTGGCTGACCCGCGACTCGCTGACCTTCCCCCCCCTGGAAAAGGCCCTGCACGACCCCAACGGCCTGCTTGCCGCCGGCGGCGACCTGACCCCGGACCGCCTGGTCGCGGCCTATCGCCACGGCTGCTTCCCCTGGTACCAGGACGGCCAGCCGATCCTCTGGTGGTCGCCCGACCCGCGCACCGTGTTGTTCCCGGACGAGCTGCACGTCTCGCGCTCGCTGGCCAAGCTGATCCGCCAGGGCCGCTACCAGGTGAGCTTCGACAGCGATTTCGCGGCGGTGATCGCCGCCTGCGCCGCGCCGCGGAACTATGCCGACGGCACCTGGATCACCGACAACATGCGCGCCGCCTACTGCGAGCTGCACCGCCGCGGCATCGCCCATTCGGTGGAGGTGCGTCGCGACGGCGAGCTGGTCGGCGGCCTCTACGGCCTGGCCATGGGTCGGCTGTTCTTCGGCGAATCGATGTTCAGCCGCGCCGACAACGCCTCCAAGGTGGGCTTCGTGACCTTGGTCGAACACCTCAGGCAGGCCGGCTTCGTGCTGATCGACTGCCAGATGCCCACCGACCACCTGCACAGCCTGGGCGCCCGCGCCATCAGCCGAGTCGAGTTCGCCAACCACCTGGCGCGGTACCTGGATCAGCCCAGCAGCGCCAACTGGGTTGCCTAGGCGAGTTCCCGGAGCTGGCTTACACTTAGAGACAACGTCTCACCTAAGGGGTTGATCATGACAGAGCTGGCGCGGTTGAAGTTCTATGCCACTCAACCCCACTCCTGCAGCTACCTGCCGGATGAGCAGGCGACCACGCTGTTTCTCGACCCGAGCCAGCCGATGGACGTGCACGTCTATGCCGACCTGTCGGAGATGGGCTTTCGCCGCAGCGGCGATCACCTCTATCGCCCGCATTGCCAGCAATGCAACGCCTGCGTGCCGGCGCGCATCCCGGCGGCGCGCTTCATTCCCAACCGCCAGCAGCGCCGAATCCTCAAGCGCAACGCCGACCTGACCGTCACCGCCGCCCGCCCGACCTTCAAGGAAGAATACTTCGACCTGTACCGGCGCTATATCGAGCAGCGCCACGCCGACGGCGACATGTACCCGCCCAGCCGCGACCAGTTCTCCACCTTCCTGGTCCGCGACCTGCCGTTCTGCTGGTTCTACGAGTTCCGCCTGGAGGGCCGGCTGCTGGCCGTGGCGGTGTGCGACCTGCTGCCCAATGGGCTGTCAGCGGTGTACACCTTCTACGAGCCCGACGAGGAGCGCCGCAGCCTGGGGCGCTATGCCATCCTCTGGCAGATCACCGAGGCCCTGCGCCAGGACCTCGAGGCGGTGTACCTCGGTTACTGGATCAAGAACTGCAAGAAAATGAATTACAAAACCCAGTATCGCCCCATCGAACTGCTGATCAACCAGCGCTGGGTCACCCTCAACTGAAAGGCATTGGCTTGAAACACAAATTTCGGGCATAATCCACGCCACTTTTTTGCCCGGTGCAGTCGTGCGTCGGGCCATCACTGGATACCGAGGGCTTTACTGCATGTCGAAAGAAGACAGCTTCGAAATGGAAGGCACTGTCGTCGACACCCTGCCCAACACCATGTTCCGCGTGGAGTTGGAAAACGGGCACGTCGTTACCGCGCATATCTCTGGCAAAATGCGCAAGAACTACATCCGTATTCTCACTGGCGACAAGGTCCGCGTCGAACTGACGCCGTATGACCTGAGCAAGGGCCGCATCACCTACCGTGCGCGCTAAGCTCCAGCCATGAAAAAGCCCGGCCAATGTGCCGGGCTTTTTTGTGGGCTTCCATAAAACGGGGCTGCTGTGCAGCCCCAGCCTTACGCGACTTCAGCCGTGGTCTCGTAATCGAACACCAGCTCGCCATCGCGCAGGTCGATATGCACTACACCACCGTGCTCGGCCAGCTCGCCAAACAGGATCTCCTCGGCCAGCGGCCGCTTGATCTTGTCCTGGATCAGCCGCGCCATCGGCCGTGCGCCCATCTGCACGTCGTAGCCCGAGGCCGCCAGCCAGCCGCGGGCGGCGTCGGTGACCTCCAGCAGCACACGCTTGTCTTCCAGCTGCGCCTGCAGTTCGATGAGGAACTTGTCGACGATGCTCTTGATCGTCTCGTGGGACAGGCGGCCGAACTGGATGATGGTATCCAGGCGGTTGCGGAACTCCGGCGTGAAGCTCTTGCGGATGACCTCCATCGCGTCGGACGAGTGGTCCTGGTGGGTGAAGCCGATCGAGGCCCGCGCGGCGGTTTCGGCGCCGGCGTTGGTGGTCATGATCAGGATCACGTTGCGGAAGTCCGCCTTGCGCCCGTTGTTGTCGGTCAGGGTCCCGTGATCCATTACCTGCAGCAGCAGGTTGAAGACTTCCGGGTGGGCCTTCTCGATCTCGTCGAGCAGCAGCACGCAGTGCGGTTGCTTGGTGATGGCCTCGGTCAGCAGACCGCCCTGGTCGAACCCGACATAGCCGGGCGGCGCACCGATCAGGCGCGACACGGTATGCCGCTCCATGTACTCGGACATGTCGAAGCGCACCAGTTCCACGCCCAGGGCCTTGGCCAGCTGACGGGCGGCCTCGGTCTTGCCCACGCCGGTGGGGCCGGCGAACAGGAACGAGCCGACTGGCTTGTCCGGCGCCTTGAGGCCGGCACGGGACAGCTTGATGGCGGTGGCAAGCGAGTCGATCGCCGCATCCTGGCCGAACACGGTCAGTTTCAGGTCACGCTCGAGGTTGCGCAGCAGCTCCTTGTCGGAGCTGGTGACGTGCTTCGGCGGAATCCGCGCGATCTTGGCGACGATATCCTCGACCTGCGGCACGTCGATGCGCTTGACCCGACTGGCTTCCGGCTGCAGGCGCTGGTAGGCGCCGGCCTCGTCGATCACGTCGATGGCCTTGTCGGGCATATGCCGGTCGTTGATGTAGCGCGAGGCCAGTTCGGCGGCGGCGCGCAGGGCCTCGTCGCTGTACTCGATGTTGTGGTGGCTCTCGAAGCGGCCCTTGAGCCCGCGCAGGATGCCCACGGTGTCCTCCACCGACGGCTCGGTGACGTCGACTTTCTGGAAGCGCCGCGCCAGGGCGCGATCCTTCTCGAAGATGCCGCGGAACTCCTGGAAGGTGGTCGAGCCGATGCAACGGATCTCACCGGACGACAGCAGCGGCTTGAGCAGGTTGGACGCATCCATCACGCCACCGGAGGCCGCACCGGCGCCGATGATGGTGTGGATCTCGTCGATGAACAGGATCGCCTGCGGGCGCTTGCGCAGCTCGCCGAGCAGCGCCTTGAAGCGCTTCTCGAAGTCGCCGCGGTACTTGGTACCGGCCAGCAGCGCGCCGAGATCGAGGGAGTAGACCACGCTCTGCGCCAGCAGGTCGGGCACCTGCCCGTCGACGATGCGCTTGGCCAAGCCTTCGGCGATGGCGGTCTTGCCCACGCCGGCCTCGCCGACCAGCAGCGGGTTGTTCTTGCGCCGGCGGGCGAGGATCTGCGCCACGCGCTCGACCTCCTGCTCGCGCCCGACCAGCGGGTCGATGCGCCCAGCCCGGGCCAGTTCATTCAGGTTGCTGGCATAGGCGTCCAGCGGGTTGCTGGACGACGACGCTTCGCCGCCCTCCTCGTCCTGCATGTCCTGCTCGCTTTCGTTGTGCGAACCGTGGCCCGGCACCTTGCTGATGCCGTGGGCGATGTAGTTGACAACGTCGATGCGCGCCACGCTCTGCTGCTTGAGCAGGAACACTGCCTGGCTTTCCTGTTCGCTGAAGATCGCCACCAGCACATTGGCGCCGGTCACTTCGCGCTTGCCGGAGCTCTGCACGTGGAACACGGCACGCTGCAGCACACGCTGGAAGCCCAGGGTCGGTTGCGTCTCGCGGTCCTCGTCATGCACAGGGATCAGCGGGGTGGTCGAATCGATGAACTCCTGCAGGTCGTGCTTGAGTTTGTCGAGATTGGCGCCACAGGCGCGCAGAACGGTCGCGGCAGCCTCATTGTCAAGGAGTGCCAGCAGCAGGTGTTCGACGGTCATGAACTCATGACGCTTCGAACGGGCCTCCTTGAAGGCCAGATTGAGGGTGACTTCGAGCTCGCGGTTTAACATAGCTTCACCTCATACCCAAGTGGTCGGCGATTAACCGTCCTTCTCGATTTCACAGAGTAGCGGATGCTGGCTTTCCCTGGCGTATTGGTTGACCTGCATGGCCTTTGTCTCGGCGATGTCACGGGTAAACAATCCGCATACTGCCCGCCCTTCGGTATGGACGGTCAGCATGATCTTCGTTGCCAGCTCGCGGTTCAGATTGAAGAACGTCTCGAGCACTTCGACGACGAAATCCATCGGCGTGTAGTCATCGTTGAACAAAACCACCTTGTACATCGGCGGCGCCTGCAGGATCGGCTTGGCCTCCTGGACGGCAAGGCCCGCGCCATCGTCCTCATGCCCGTCCTCATGCGACTGGGGGCGATCCTGATTGAATGTTAGTCGAATCTCACTGGGTACATGCATGGAAAGAATTTCATCATGATCGACAGGTTAAGGTTGTGGGTTGACCGCGCAGGCCGCTCCCGGCGCAGGCGCCGGCTGACCTTGACTATCGGCAAAACGGTGTTACAACCAATAAGAACCCACCGTGGTCGATAAAGATCCGCGCAGTCAACCAGATTTTCTCGCAAGGTTCGTATGCGGATGAAGTGGATGATACTCCAGTGATGGAGTCCTTTGCAGAGGGACATAGGGATGGCAAGCGGTAAAGTCAAGTGGTTCAACAATGCCAAGGGCTACGGATTCATCAACGAGGATGGCAAGACCGATGATCTGTTCGCCCACTATTCAGCGATCCAGATGGACGGTTACAAGACGCTGAAAGCCGGCCAGGCCGTGAACTTCGAGATCATCCAGGGCCCCAAAGGGCTGCACGCGACCGACATCAGAAGCGCCACCAGCAACGTCCAGGCCAGCGCGACGAACCCAAACAATACCGTCGAAGTCTGATTCCCAACCTGTCTGCCGGTAAACGAAAAAGCCGGTCGCCCCTTTAATATAAAGAGGCGACCGGTTTTTTTGCCCCGCTTACATGTGCTTGATCAGCGCCTCGCCAAAGCCCGAACTACCGACCAGTGTCGCGCCGTCCATCAGGCGCTCGAAGTCATAGGTCACGGTCTTGGCCGCAATGGCGCCATTGGTGCCCTTGATGATCAGGTCGGCCGCCTCGGTCCAGCCCATGTGCCGCAGCATCATTTCCGCCGAGAGGATCACCGAGCCCGGGTTGACCTGGTCCTTGCCGGCGTACTTCGGCGCGGTGCCGTGTGTGGCCTCGAACATGGCCACGGTATCCGACAGGTTGGCGCCTGGCGCGATGCCGATACCACCCACTTCCGCCGCCAGGGCATCGGACAGGTAGTCGCCGTTGAGGTTGAGGGTGGCAATCACATCGTACTCGGCCGGACGCAGCAGGATCTGCTGGAGCATGGCGTCGGCGATGGCATCCTTGACGATCACCTCGCGGCCTGTCTTCGGATTCCTGAACTTCATCCACGGGCCGCCATCGAGCAGCTCGGCGCCGAACTCGTCGCGTGCCACCTCGTAGCCCCAGTCCTTGAAGGCCCCTTCGGTGAACTTCATGATGTTGCCCTTGTGCACCAGGGTCAGCGACTTGCGGTCGTTGTCCACCACATACTGCAGGGCCTTGCGCACCAGGCGCTTGGTGCCCTCCTTCGAGACTGGCTTGACGCCAATACCGCAGTCCTGGTCGAAGCGGATCTTGGTGACGCCCATTTCTTCCTTGAGGAACTTGATCACCTTGTTCGCCTCGGGCGAACCGGCCTTCCACTCGATGCCGGCATAGATGTCCTCGGAATTCTCGCGGAAGATCACCATGTCGACGTCACCCGGCTTTTTCACCGGGCTCGGCACGCCCTGGAACCAGACCACCGGGCGCAGGCACACATAGAGGTCCAGCTGCTGGCGCAGGGCCACGTTGAGCGAGCGGATGCCGCCGCCAACCGGGGTGGTCAGCGGCCCCTTGATCGACACCACGTAGTCGCGCACCGCGTCCAGGGTTTCCTGGGGCAGCCAGGTATCCTGGTCGTAGACCTGGGTGGCCTTCTCGCCGGCGTACACCTCCATCCAGGCGATCTTGCGCTTGCCGCCGTAGGCTTTCTGCACGGCGGCGTCGACCACCTTGATCATCACCGGCGACACGTCCACGCCAATGCCGTCACCTTCGATGTAGGGAATGATGGGGTTATCGGGAACGTTGAGCGAATGGTCTGCATTGACAGTGATCTTGGCACCATCAGACGGAACCTTGATTTTCTGGTATCCCATGCTGCACTACTCCGCTTTTCCTGGTGTGATTGGAAATCGTGCGATCCACTGAGCCTAAACCACATCTGCCGACCTGCAAGCTCGCTGCCACGACAGTCGAAAAAGGATTGGAAAATCCCCCTGGCAGCCTGCGGCAACACGCCACATTGCTCCTACGTCTTTGGTCTTATAAATGCGCTGATACCAGTTCACCTTGCTGAATAGCCCAAAGGGTTTGATATACTCCGGCGCGACCATAGGGTCATCGGGGCGAACCCTAGGAAAATGCGGCTCGCCCTTGGTCATGAATGACCGCAAAGCCTGGGTTGTTACCGCGGCCCAGCACTTGACGCTCGACTGATGCATCCACCATCACCGCTCGCAGCCTCTCGACTTTCCGCTCATGGCGTCGCCAGGGCGAAGCGCCTACCCTGCGCACCTCGAGACTCGAGTACGCTCAGCACATAGAGAGTTAACCCGCATGCCCACCCGTTCCAAGATCATCTACACCTTCACCGACGAAGCCCCCGCCCTCGCCACCTACTCGCTGCTGCCGATCGTCGAGGCCTTCACCGCTTCGGCCGATATCGCCGTCGAAACCCGTGACATCTCCCTGGCCGGCCGTATCCTCGCCGCCTTCCCGGAGCAACTGGGTGCCGAGAAGCAGGTAGGCGATCACCTGGCGGAACTGGGCCAGCTGGCCACCACCCCTGAAGCCAACATCATCAAGCTGCCGAACATCTCCGCGTCGGTTCCACAGCTGAAGGCCGCGATCAAGGAGCTGCAAGCCAAGGGCTTCAACATCCCCGACTATGCCGACGAGCCGGCCAGCGCCGAGGAAAAAGAATCCCGCGCCCGCTACGACCGCATCAAGGGCAGCGCCGTGAACCCGGTCCTGCGCGAAGGCAACTCCGACCGCCGCGCCCCGCTGTCGGTCAAGAACTACGCCCGCAAGCACCCGCACAAGATGGGCGCCTGGGCCGCCGACTCCAAGTCGCACGTTGCCCACATGACCCAGGGCGACTTCTACGGCAGCGAAAAAGCCGCGCTGATCGAGGCTGACGACAGCCTGCGCATCGAGCTGGTCGGCAAGGACGGCGCCACCACCGTCCTGAAAGAAAAAACCGCCGTCAAGGCCGCCGAAGTCATCGACTGCGCCACCCTGAGCCGCAAGGCCCTGAAAGCCTTCATCGCCGAGCAGATCGCCGATGCCAAGGCCTCTGGCGTGCTGCTGTCGGTGCACCTGAAAGCCACCATGATGAAGGTCTCCGACCCGATCATGTTCGGCGTGATCGTCGAAGAGTTCTACGGCGACGTACTGGCCAAGCACGCAGCCGCACTCAGCCAGGTGGGCTTCAACGCCAACAACGGCATCGGCGACCTGTACGCCCGCATCAAGGATCTGCCTGCCGAGAAGCAAGCCGAGATCGAAGCCGACATCCAGGCCCTGTACGCCGTTCGCCCGGCCCTGGCCATGGTCAACTCGGACAAGGGCATCACCAACCTGCACGTACCGAGCGACGTCATCGTCGACGCCTCGATGCCTGCGATGATCCGCGACTCGGGCAAGATGTGGAACACCGCCGGTGAACTGCAGGACGCCAAGGCGATCATCCCGGACCGCTGCTACGCCGGCATCTACCAGGCCACCATCGAAGACTGCAAGGCCAACGGCGCCTTCGACCCGACCACCATGGGCAGCGTGCCGAACGTCGGCCTGATGGCGCAAAAAGCCGAAGAGTACGGCTCCCACGACAAGACCTTCCAGATCAAGGCCGACGGCGTCGTGCGCGTGGTCGATGGCAAGGGCAAGGTCGTGCTGGAGCAGGACGTCGAAGCCGGTGACATCTTCCGTATGTGCCAGACCAAGGACGCGCCGATCCAGGACTGGGTCAAGCTGGCCGTCAACCGCGCCCGCCTGAGCAACACCCCGGCGGTGTTCTGGCTGGACCCGGCCCGCGCCCACGACGGCGTGATGATCGAGAAGGTGCAGCAGTACCTGAAGGATCACGACACCTCCGGCCTGGACATCCGCATCCTGGCCCCGGTCGACGCCATCAAGTTCTCCCTGGCCCGCATCCGCGAAGGCAAGGACACCATCTCGGTGACCGGCAACGTGCTGCGTGACTACCTGACCGACCTGTTCCCGATCATGGAACTGGGCACCAGCGCCAAGATGCTGTCGATCGTTCCGCTGATGAACGGCGGTGGCCTGTTCGAGACCGGCGCCGGTGGTTCGGCACCGAAGCACGTGCAGCAGCTGGTTGAAGAGAACTTCCTGCGCTGGGACTCGCTGGGTGAGTTCCTGGCCCTGGCCGCCTCTCTGGAGCACCTGGGCAACACCTACGACAACCCGCGCGCCAAGGTCCTGGCCAACACCCTGGACCAGGCTACCGGCAAGTTCCTCGACACCAACAAGTCGCCTTCGCGCAAGGTCGGCGGTATCGACAACCGTGGCAGCCACTTCTACCTGACCCTGTACTGGGCAGAAGCACTGGCCGCCCAGACCGACGACACCGCCCTGCAGGCGCGCTTCGCCCCGCTGGCCAAGACCCTGAGCGAGAACGAGGCGACCATCGTCGCCGAGCTCAACGCCGTCCAGGGCAAGCCGGCCGACATCGGTGGCTACTACGCCCCGGATGCCGAGCTGACCGCCAAGGTGATGCGCCCAAGCCAGACCCTGAACAGCGCCATCGCCGCCCTGTAAGGTTCGCTTGACGTAACAGCACAGACCCCGGCCACGCACCGGGGTTTGTGCTTTTTGAAGTTTGTGAAATCTCCCGTGGGAGCGGGCTTGCCCCGCGATTGCGCTGAACCTGTATGGGCGCAATCGCGGGGCAAGCCCGCTCCCACGCCCCGCCATGGAGCCCACTGTATGACCTGGCAACCCCACATCACCGTCGCCACCATCGTCGAACACGACGGCAAGTTCCTCTTCGTCGAGGAGTTCAAGGCCGGCCAACATGTATTCAATCAGCCCGCCGGCCACCTCGAGGCCAACGAGACCATCGCCCAGGCCGCCCTGCGCGAAACCCTCGAGGAAACCGCCTGGGAAGTCGAACTCACCGGCGTGGTCGGCATCTACCTCTATACCGCCCCGAGCAACGGCGTCACCTACCAGCGCATCTGCTTCGCCGCCCGCCCCGTGCACCATCATGCCGACCTGGCGCTGGACAGCGACATCGTCCGTGCCGTGTGGCTGACCCGCGACGAACTGCTGGCCGAGCCGTCACGCTGGCGTAGCGAGCTGGTACCGCGCTGCCTCGACGACTATCTCAAAGGCCCGCTGCACAGCCTCGACCTGCTGCGCGACTGACGCCAGCCCACGGGTTTGATAGAATCGGCGTTTTTCCCCTCTGATACACACCGGTAGCCATGACCAGCCCAGCACTCAAAGACCCCGCCAAGACCCGCGTCATCGTCGGCATGTCCGGCGGCGTGGACTCTTCCGTCTCCGCCCTTCTGCTCATCGAGCAGGGCTACCAGGTGGAAGGTCTGTTCATGAAGAACTGGGAAGAAGACGACGGCACCGAATACTGCACCGCCCGCGAAGACCTGGCCGACGCCCAGGCCGTGTGCGACCGCATCGGCATCAAGCTGCACACTGCCAACTTCGCCGCCGAATACTGGGACAACGTGTTCGAGCACTTCCTCGAGGAGTACAAGGCCGGCCGTACGCCCAACCCGGACATCCTCTGCAACCGCGAGATCAAGTTCAAGGCGTTCCTCGACTACGCCCTGTCCCTGGGCGCCGACCTGATCGCCACTGGCCACTACGTGCGCCGCCGCGACACTGGCGCGCTGACCGAGCTGCTCAAGGGCCTGGACCCGAACAAGGACCAGAGCTATTTCCTGCATGCCGTCGGCGGCAAGGAAATCGCCCGCACCCTGTTCCCGGTCGGCGAGCTGGAAAAGCCCGAGGTACGCGCCATCGCCGAAAAACACGGCCTGGCCACCGCCAAGAAGAAGGACTCCACCGGCATCTGCTTCATCGGTGAGCGCCGCTTCAGCGATTTTCTCAAGCAGTACCTGCCGGCCCAGCCCGGCGAGATCCAGACCACCGAGGGTGAAGTGATCGGCCAGCACCATGGCCTGATGTACCACACCATCGGCCAGCGCCAGGGCCTGGGCATCGGCGGCCTGAAGGACGCCGGCGACGAGCCGTGGTACGTGCTGGAAAAAGACCTCGCGCGCAATGTGCTGGTGGTCGGCCAGGGCAACGAGCACCCGTGGCTGTTCTCCCGCGCCCTGCTGGCCTCGGAAATTTTCTGGGTCAACCCGATCGACCTGTCCAGCCCGCGCCGCCTGACCGCCAAGGTGCGCTACCGCCAGGGCGACCAGCAGTGCACCCTGGAACGCACCGAGAGCGGCTACCGCGCCGTGTTCGACGAGCCGCAGCGCGCCGTCACCCCGGGCCAGTCGGTGGTGTTCTATGACGGCGAGGTGTGCCTGGGCGGCGGCGTGATCGAGATCGCCGAGCCGTGGAGCCCGCGCCGATGAACAACCTTCAGGAGCAGTTGGTCGCCCTGGGTGGTGTGTTCCAGGCCGCGGTGCTGGTCGACCGCATCGCCCGCACCGGCCAGGCCAGCGAAGCCAACATCGGTTGCATGCTCGGCAGCCTGCTGGTGCGCGACCCGAAGGATACCCTGGAGGTGTTCGGCGGCGACGACCTCAACCTGCGCGACGGCTACCGCGCGCTGGTCGGCGCCCTGGAGCGCGACCCCAGCAGCCTGCAGCGCGAGCCGCTGCGCTACGCCCTGTCGATGCTGGGCCTTGAGCGCCAGTTGAACAAGCGTGGCGACATGCTCGACACCATCGGCAACCGCCTGCCGCAGATCCAGTCCCAGGCCGAGCATTTCGGCCTGGTTCACGAAAACGTCATTGCTTCCAGTGGAGCCTTGTACCAGGACACCCTGAGCACCCTGCGCCAGCGCATCCAGGTGCACGGCGACATGCGTTTCCTGCAGCAGGCCAGCAACGCCTCGAAGATCCGCGCCCTGCTGCTGGCCGGCATCCGCGCGGCGCGCCTGTGGCGCCAGCTGGGCGGACACCGCTGGCAGCTGGTGTTCAGCCGGCGCAAGTTGCTCAATGAACTGTACGGGATGATGCGTACCAACGATTGACGCAGAACCTGTAGGAGCGGCCTTGTGTCGCGAAAGGGCCGCAGCGCGGCCCCAGGATCTCGAGCCTGACTCAAGATTGCCGGGGCTGCTGCGCAGCCCTTTCGCGACAAAAGGCCGCTCCTACAGGGGATCGCAACAGTTTTGATAGGCCCGACCTTTGGTCAGCCACCCGACTCGGGCGCGTTTTTCATGTATGATATGCGCCCTTCCAAAAGCCTGACTGTCCGAGAACACCCCATGCAGCTCTCCTCGCTCACTGCGGTTTCCCCTGTAGACGGCCGTTATGCCGGCAAAACCCAGGCCTTGCGCCCCATTTTCAGCGAATTCGGCCTGATCCGTTTCCGCGCCTTGGTCGAAGTACGCTGGCTGCAGCGCCTGGCCGCCCACCCGCAGATCGGCGAAGTGCCGGCGTTCTCCGCCGAAGCCAACGCCGTGCTGGACAGCCTGGCCACCGATTTCAAACTTGAGCACGCCGAACGCGTCAAGGAAATCGAGCGCACCACCAACCACGACGTCAAGGCCATCGAGTACCTGCTCAAGGAGCAAGCGGCTCAACTGCCTGAGCTGGCCAAGGTCAGCGAGTTCATCCACTTCGCCTGCACCAGCGAGGACATCAATAACCTGTCCCACGCCCTGATGCTGCGCGCCGGCCGTGACGACGTGCTGCTGCCGCTGATGCGCCAGATCGCCGAATCCATCCGTGCACTGGCCCACGCCCACGCCGACGTGCCGATGCTGTCGCGCACCCACGGCCAGCCGGCCTCGCCGACCACCCTGGGTAAAGAGCTGGCCAACGTCGTCTACCGCCTGGAGCGCCAGATCGCCCAGGTGGCAGCCGTGCCGCTGCTGGGCAAGATCAACGGCGCCGTGGGCAACTACAACGCCCACCTGTCGGCCTACTCGCAGATCGACTGGGAAGCCAACGCCCGCGCCTTCATCGAGGACGAGCTGGGCCTGGTGTTCAACCCCTACACCACCCAGATCGAGCCGCACGACTACATCGCCGAGCTGTTCGACGCCATCGCCCGCTTCAACACCATCCTCATCGACTTCGACCGCGACGTCTGGGGCTACATCTCGCTGGGCTACTTCAAGCAGAAGACCGTCGCCGGCGAAATCGGCTCCTCGACCATGCCGCACAAGGTCAACCCGATCGACTTCGAGAACTCCGAAGGCAACCTGGGCATCGCCAATGCACTGTTCCAGCACCTGGCCAGCAAGCTGCCGATCTCGCGCTGGCAGCGCGACCTGACCGACTCCACCGTGCTGCGCAACCTGGGCGTGGGCTTCGCCCACAGCGTCATCGCCTACGAAGCCAGCCTGAAAGGCATCGGCAAGCTGGAAGTCAACGCCGCCCGCATCGCCGCCGACCTGGACGCCTGCTGGGAAGTCCTGGCCGAGCCGATCCAGACCGTGATGCGCCGCTTCAACATCGAGAACCCCTACGAGAAGCTCAAGGAGCTGACCCGTGGCAAGGGCATCACCCCTGAAGCGCTGCTGACCTTCATCGACGGCCTGGACATGCCGGCCGAAGCCAAGGCCGAGCTCAAGCAACTGACCCCGGCGACCTACATCGGCAACGCCGTGGCCCAGGCCAAACGCATCTAAGCTGAGCGTCGCGTACAACGCCCGGCCTGGCCGGGCGTTTTTATTCCCGTACGAAAACTAAGTTTTTTCAATAGGTTGAACATGAATTCTGATACTCCACTGCAACTGTTGGGCGGCCTCACGGCCCGTGAATTCCTGCGCGACTACTGGCAGAAAAAGCCGCTGCTGGTGCGTCAGGCCTTCCCCGACTTCGTCAGCCCTATCGACGCCGACGAGCTGGCCGGCCTGGCCCTGGAAGAAGAAGTCGAGTCGCGCCTGGTACTCGAACACGGCGAGCGCCCGTGGGAGCTGCGCCGCGGCCCGTTCGCCGAGGACGCTTTCGCCGACCTGCCCGAGCGCGACTGGACCCTGCTGGTGCAGGCGGTTGACCAGTTCGTGCCGGAAGTGGCCGAACTGCTTGAAGCGTTCCGCTTCCTGCCGAGCTGGCGCATCGACGATGTGATGATCAGCTATGCGGCGCCCGGCGGCAGCGTCGGCCCGCACTTCGACAACTACGACGTATTCCTGCTGCAGGGCGACGGCACGCGCAACTGGAAAGTCGGGCAGATGTGCAACAGCGACAGCGCGCTGATCGACCACGCCGACCTGCGCATCCTGGCCGACTTCGAGCAGAGCGAAGAGTGGACCCTGGAGCCGGGTGACATGCTCTACCTGCCGCCGCGCCTGGCCCACTACGGCGTTGCCGAGAGCGAGTGCCTGACCTACTCGGTGGGCTTCCGCGCCCCGAGCGCCGCCGAAGTGCTGACCCACTTCACCGACTTCCTCGGCCAGTTCCTGCCGGAGGAAGAGCGCTACAGCGACGCCGACGCCCAGCCGGTCAGCGACCCGCACCAGATCCAGCACGACGCCCTCGACCGCCTCAAGGCGCTGATCGACAAGCACATGGCCGACAAGGACCTGCTGCTGACCTGGTTCGGCCAGTTCATGACCGAGCCGCGTTACCCCGAGCAGGTGGTGGGTGAAGAGCTGAGCGAGCAGGAACTGCTCGACTACCTCGGCCAGGGCGCCATCCTGATCCGCAACCCGAGCGCACGCCTGGCCTGGTCGGAGTTCGGCGACGATCTGCTGCTGTTCGCCAGCGGTCGCAGCTGTCCGCTGCCGGGTAAATTGCGCGAACTGCTGAAGCTGATCTGCTCCGCCGACGCCCTGCACAGCGAGAACCTTGGGCAGTGGCTGGAAGACGAAGACGGCCTGATGCTGGTACAACAACTGGTCATGCAAGGCAGCCTGGGATTCGCCGATGAATAAGATCAGTGTTCGACTGGCCGACTGGCACAAGGACAACGCCGACATCCACCGCATCCGCAGCGCCGTGTTCGTCGCCGAGCAGCACGTGCCGCCGGAGCTGGAATTCGACGCAGAAGACCCGACCGCCGTGCACTTCCTGGCCATGGAGGGCGACTACCCGATCGGTACCGCCCGCCTGCTGCCCGACGGCACCATCGGCCGGGTCTCGGTGCTCAAGGACTGGCGCGGCCTGCATGTGGGCGACGCGCTGATGCGCGCGGTGATCGTCGAGGCGCAGAACCGCGACCTCAAGCAGCAGATGCTCAGCGCCCAGGTGCACGCCACGCCATTCTATGAGCGCCTGGGGTTCCGCGTGGTCAGCGAGGAGTTCCTCGAGGCTGGCATTCCGCACGTGGACATGGTTCGCGACTCGCGCGAGATGGCCTGAGCCATCACGTTGGCCTGCTCTTTTAGGAGCGGCCTTGCCGAGGCGTCGGCAAGGCCGCTCCTACAGGGTTACGCCCTACCCCTCAGGCAATCACAATCTGCCCATCCCCCACCCCCTGGGCCGAGATCCCCACCAGCGTCACGCTATCCCCCCCGAACTTCAGCACCAGGTCATTGCCAACCTGGCTGGCATGGGCACGCCAGTCCGGCGCCGCCGTACCTCTGTCCACGCCAATGAACACCAGCCGGTCCTGCCCGGAGAAGTCCAGCACCCGATCCTGGCCAAAATGCTCGCTGAACAGGAAGGTGTCGCGCCCGCCGCCGCCAATGAGCACATCGTTGCCCGCGCCGCCGACCAGCACGTCATTGCCAGCACCGCCCTGCAGCCGATCGTCACCGCCCAGGCCAAACAACCACTGACCCTGGTTGCCCGCCACCAGTTGGTCGCCAGCCTGGGTGCCGTTGAGCGAAGACGCGTAGGGCGTGACCTTGCCGCTCTCGAACAGCCCCTGCGCCGCGACCCCATGGCTGACCTCCTTGCTGAAGATCAGCAGGCTCGACTCCTTGCTCACCAGGTTCTCGACATTGCGCACCAGGCTGATGCCGCCCTGGGCGTCGCGCACGTACAGCGTGCCCTCGCCGTCCCGGGCGATGCTCAGGTTGGCCAGGGCGTCCTGCAGCTTCAGGGTGTCATGGCCGGCGCCGCCGTCGATCAGGTTGAAGCCGCCGTCGTCGCGGAAGGTGTCATTGCCGGCCCGCCCCTCAAGGTAGTCGTTGCCACGCCCGCCGTGGATCAGGTCATCCTGGTCGGAGCCGATGATGAAGGTGCTGCCTTTGTGCGGCTCGGCATTGCGGTTGAGGTCCTCGACCCAGGTCGAGCCACGGGTGACATCGGACAGGTTGCTGACCACGATGGTCGAGTCGCGGCTGGTCCATTGATAGAACGACGACCCCAGCACCCGACCAAGGCCATCGGCGTAGGCCGTCGGCAGGTGCGACAACCAAGTGGCGATGTTGCCGATGGAGAACGGCAGTAGGTTCCAGGCGTCGGAGGCGTAGTGGTCGTTGAAGTTGACAATGTTGTTGGTGGCCGAGGCCTTGGCGCCGTCGTGCACGCCCAGGGTGCCCCAGGTTGCCGAGGTGCCGTCGAGCACGCGGAACACCGGGTCGTTCTCATAGCCGATATTGAGCACCTTGCTGGCGTCGGCGGCCTGGGTCGGCGAGGCGAAGGCGACGTAACGCGCATCCTGGTAGAAACCGCCCCAGCGCGAGCCGCTGAGATCGGCCAGGCTGTTGACCGCCAGGCCGCCTAGGCTGTGACCACTGACGGTGACATCGGCGCCACTCAGGCCTTTGGCCTTGGCGAAGGCCGCCACATCGGCGAGCAGTTGCCCGAATGCGTTACCGGCGTAGTCACGGGCATAACCGGCCGGGCCGATCGCCGCCAGCAGGTCGTTGATGGCGTCACCGATGGTGTCACCCAGCAGGTTCTCACGCGGGCCGCTGGTGCCGCGGAAGGCGATGCCGATGCCGCTGAGCTGGCCGGCGGCATCGTAGCGCCCAAGGATTTCCACCTGTGCCGAGGTGTAGCCCGGCGCTTCGCCATGGAATGTGCCGCGGGCGTCGGTCTTGCCCTGGTAGCCCAGCTGCGCCGCGCTGATCGGCGTCCAGCCGGCGGCCTTGACCTGCGCCAGGGCCCGGGCTTCGGAGTCAGGGTTCCAGGGGATGCCGGGAATGACGCCCTGACTGTCGGTGCCGCCGATCAGCGCCTTGACCAGGGTGGCCGGCAGGCCCAGGCCAAAACCGTACTTCTGGTAGCCGGCGCTGAAGCCATCGTCGATGCCATGGTAGGCATAGGTGGCCAGGGCCATGGCATCTTTATAGAGCGAGGAGGAGGCAGTGCTGTCGAGCTGTCGGTAATCGAAAACGGGCATTGGTTTACATCCCTGTTGTTCTTGTAGGAAGGACACCCCAGCGACATCGTCCAGTGACACAACTGGCGGGCGAAAGGCAAAGCTGGCACGCATTTGCCGAGTCGTCCAACCCCAAGGGGTGACTACCCTGCCAAACATGCGGGCGAAAAACCTGTACATGCATACAGATAAAGCTTGCCTGCACGCCCTGGCTTGCGCATCCTAGTGCCCATCTTCCGCGATCAAGCGTTCCGGCCATGCGCCTCTTTCTCTGCGAAAAACCCTCCCAGGCAAAAGACATCGCCAAGGTCCTCGGCGCCCAGCGGCGTGGCGACGGCTGCTGGCAAGGCACCGATGTTTGCGTGACCTGGTGCATCGGCCACCTGCTCGAGACCGCCCCACCAGACAGCTACGACGAGCGCTACAAGCGCTGGGTCCTCGAGGACCTGCCGATCATCCCGCAAAAGTGGAAGATGACCGTCAAGCCCAAGACCGCCAGCCAGTACAAGGCGGTCAAGCGCCTGCTCGGCGAGGCCCGCGAACTGGTGATCGCCACCGACGCCGACCGCGAGGGCGAGATGATCGCCCGGGAGCTGGTCGAGCACTGTCGCTACCGAGGGCCGATCCAGCGTCTGTGGCTGTCGGCGCTGGACGATGCCTCGATCCGCAAGGCGCTGGGCCGCCTGCTGCCGGGGCAGGAGACCTTTAGCCTGTACCATTCGGCCCTCGGCCGCTCGCGGGCCGACTGGCTGATCGGCATGAACATGAGCCGCCTGTTCACCCTGCTCGGCCGCCAGTCCGGCTATCAGGGCGTGCTGCCGGTAGGCCGGGTGCAGACACCGACGCTGCGCCTGGTGGTGGACCGCGACCGCAGCATCGCCGACTTCGTGCCGGTGCCCTTCTGGGCCATCGAGGTGCAACTGGAAAGCGCCGGCAGCGTGTTCAACGCCCAGTGGCGCGCGCCGGAGGACGCCTGCGACGACCAGGGTCGCTGCCTGAGGCAGGACCTTGCCCAGCTGGCGGCCGCCGACATGCAGGCGGCCGCCAGCGCCCGGGTGCGCAAGATCGCCACCGAACGCGTGCGCGAGGCGGCTCCCCTGCCCTTCGACCTCGGCACCCTGCAGGAGGTGTGCTCGAAGAAGCTCGGCCTCGGCGCCCAGGAGACCCTGGACATCGCCCAGGCCCTGTACGAGACCCACAAGCTCATCACCTACCCGCGCAGCGACAGCGGCTACCTGCCTCTCAGCCAGCACGGCGAGGCCGCTGGCATCCTCGCCGCCCTTCAGCGTGCCGACGACAGCCTCGCGCCGCTGCGGCCGCACCTGGACCCGGGTCGCCGCTCGCGCGCATGGAACGACCAGAAGGTCAGCGCCCACCACGGCATCATCCCCACCGCCGCCGCCAGCGACCCGGCTCGCCTGCCGCCCAAGTACAAGGCGGTGTATACCCTGATCCGCGCCCGTTACCTGGCGCAGTTCCTGCCCAACCACGAGTACGACCGCACCCAGGCCGAGTTCGATTGCGCCGGTCATGCGCTGCGGGCGGTGGGCAAGCAGATCGTCGAGCCGGGTTGGCGCCGGGCGCTGCCCGAGGCACTGACCCCAACCAAGGGTCGCGAGGCGCCACCGGCCCAGGTGCTGCCGGCGCTGCGCGAAGGCCAGGACTGCGCAGTGCGAGACCTGCAGTTGAAGGACCTGTGGACCCAGCCGCCCAAGCCCTTTACCGAAGGCGACCTGATCAAGGCGATGAAGAACGTCGCCAAGCTGGTCGACGACCCTCGGCTGAAACAGAAGCTCAAGGAAACCACCGGCATCGGCACCGAGGCCACCCGCGCCAGCATCATCCAGGGCCTGCTCGACCGTGGCTATCTGGTCAAGAACGGCAAGGCCCTGTCGGCCACGCCCGCCGCCTTCAGCCTGATCGACGCCGTGCCGCGGGCCATTGCCGACCCCGGCACCACGGCGATCTGGGAACAGGCGCTGGACATGGTGCAGAGCGGCGAGATGAGCCTGGACGAGTTCGTCACCCGCCAGTCGGCCTGGATGGGCAAGCTGGTGCAACGGTGCAGCGGCCTGCGCCTGACCATCAGCGGGCCGGCAGCGGGCAAGGCGGCGGCGCCGTGGAAGAAGAAGCGCAAGGGTGCCGCCAAGGGCAAGACAGCAGCCAGCAAGCCCCGACAGCCGCGGCGCAAGGCATCTACTTAAGGTAGACGAGCTCCAGCTCAACCTGTGGGAGCGGCCTTGCGTCGCGAAAGGGGCGCGCAGCGGCCCCAGGATCTCGGCGCTAGATAGAGAATGTCAGGGGCCGCTCTGCGACCCTTTCGCGACGCAAGGCCGCTCCCACAGAAAATGCGTAAATACCGCCCCTCATGCTAGGCACCTCATCTTAAGACGACTGGCGAAATGAAAATCCTCTGCTATTTTTTCATGAAAATAATCAGAAAAAATTTCACGAGGCCCCGGCATGTTCAAGCAATCCGCCCAGCACGTCGCCAGCTACTACGCCCGCACCTATCCCACTACCCTCACCCTGCGCCCCACCCTGCAAGGCGCTCATGGCACCGACGTCCTGATCGTCGGGGCCGGTTTCAGCGGCCTGCACACGGCCCTGCGCCTGACACTGGCCGGCCAACGCGTGACCCTGCTGGAAGCCAGCCGGGTGGCCTGGGCGGCGTCGGGCCGCAACGGTGGCCAAGCCTTGCTGGGCTGGTCGTGCGACATGCCCCCGCTGGAGCGAGCCCTAGGCCTGGAACGCAGCCGACGCCTGTGGGACAGCATGTGCTGGGCCGCCCGCGAGCTGCGTGAACTGCCCCAGCGCCATGGCTTTGACGTCGACTATCGCCTGGGCAGCCTGTGGACCGCCGTACTGCCACGTCGGGTAAAACTGCTGGAGGAGGCCCGACGTGAAGCACAGGAGAAGTTCGACTACGACTGCCTGCGCCTGATCGGCCGCGAGGAATTGCCCGAGTGGATCGATAGCACCCGTTATCAGGCCGCGCTGTACGACCCCAATGGCGCCCACCTCAACCCACTGAAACTGGCCCAGGGCCTGGCCGGTGTGATCGAGGCGAACGGCGGGCAGATCTACGAGCAGAGCCAGGTACTCGACTACCACGAACACGCCGATGGCTTCGTCGTCCGCACCGATCAGGGCGAGGTGCGCAGTCGCGTACTGGTGCTGGCCTGCAACGCCTATATCGACCGGCTCGACCGTGCCCTGTCACGGCGCCTGTTGCCGGTGGGCTCCTACCAGGTGGCCACGGCGCCGCTGGACGCCGAGTTCGCCGCCTCGCTGCTGCCACGCAACAGCTGCGTGATCGACAACCAGTTCGTTCCCGACTACTTCCGCCTGACACCCGACCATCGCCTGCTTTTCGGGGGCGGCTGCACCTACCTGGGCGGCATCCCCAAGGACGTCGCCAGCGCCACACGGCCCTACCTGGAACGGGTGTTCCCGCAGTTGCGTGGGGTGGCCATCGAACATGCCTGGGGCGGCCATATCGACTGCAGCATCCAGCGCACCCCGGATATCGGCCGTCAGGGCCAACGCTACTGGCTGCAAGGATTCTCCGGGCACGGGGTGCTGCCGACCCTGGCCGGCGCACGCGCCGTCAGTGACGCGATTCTAGGTGACGACGATCTGCTCGCGCTTTACCAGAGTATCGACAATGGCCGCTTCCCTGGCGGCGACCTGCTGGCCGCGCCCCTGGAAGCAGCCGCCAAAGCCTGGTACAGGATGCGCGACCATGTCTGAACCGATCGACGACAACCAAGGCCTGGCGCGACTGGTGCGCGACCTGCGCAAGCACCGTGGGCTGACCCTTGACGAGCTGGCCGGCCGGGTCAAGCGCTCGCTGGGCTTTCTCTCCCAGGTCGAGCGCGGCCTCTCACGCCCCACGGTGGCCGACCTCACCGCCATCAGCGAGGCGCTGCAGGTCCCCACCACCTACTTCTACCAGGCCGTGCCGCCCCGGGCGCTCGACTGGGTCACCCGTCCCGGCGAGCGACGTACCCTGTACTACGCCGCCGGGGTCACCGATGTGCTGGTATCACCGACCCTCACCGGCCGCTTCGCCATGCTCGAAAGCCATCTGGCGCCCGGCGCCAGCAGTGGCGAAGGGCATCTGGATGACAGCTCGGAACAGGGTGGTTTCGTACTCGAGGGCGAACTGACCCTGTGGCTCGAAGGCCAGGAAGATGCCGTCACCCTGTACCCCAACGACAGCTTCCAGCTGCCGCCCCACAGCCAGTTCCGCTACGCCAATCTGACCACCCGAACGACCCGGGTCCTCTGGGTCTTCCGTTGAGAGCATGCCCATGACAAGTACAACAGGCTTCTCCGATCTGCTCAGCGAAGTACGCGCCTTCCGTACCCGACACCCCGAGGTCCGCTACGTCGACCTGATCAGCCTGGACATCCCCGGGCACTTCTACGGCAAGCGTTACCCGATCGACATGCTGGAAAAGGTGGCCGCCGGCAGCCCGCTCAAGCTGCCGCAGAACTGCGTGCTGCTTGGCGTGCAGGGCGGGCTGTTCCCCATCGGCGACTACTGCTTCAACGACGGTGACCCGGACGCCCCGCGCCGCCTGGTGCCCGATACGCTGAAGCCGGTTAATTGGGAGCGCGAGCCGCTGGGGCAGATGCTGATCACTTCGGACGGCACCGCGGCGCCCATCGAGTTCGAGCCCCGCGAGGTGCTGACCCGCGTCCTGCGGCGCCTCGAACGCCGGGGCATCCGCCCGGTGGTGGCGTTCGAACTGGAGTTCTACCTGTTCGACCGGGCGCTGAAGGACGGTCTGCCGCAGTTCCCCCGCGATCCGGCCAGTGGCGATGCCGACGACCAGCCGAACATGCATATCGAGCGTCTTTCGCGGTTTTCCGATGTGTTACGCGAGATGGTCGAGACCGCCAATGCCCAGGGCGTGGACGCCAATGTCATCACCGCCGAGCTGGGCCCTGGCCAGTTCGAGATCAATTTCGCTCACTGCGACGACGGTCTGCGCGCCGCCGACTGGGCGGCGCTGTTCTGTCGCAGCACCCGTGGCGTGGCGCTCAAGCATGGGCTGCGTGCGTCGTTCATGAGCAAGCCCTACCTCCACGCGCCGGGCAGCGGCATGCATGTGCATGTCAGCCTCTACGACGCGGCCGGCAACAACCTGCTCGCCGCCGACGCCCAGCGCCCGCTGCGCCACGCCGTGGCCGGCTGCCTGGCGCTGCTGCCGCACTGCATGCCGGTGTTCGCGGCCAACCACAACGCGTTTCGTCGCTATGGCGCCATGGTCAACGCCGCCAGCCGTGCAAGCTGGGGCTTCGAGGACCGCGACGCCTGCATTCGTATCCCCGAGTCGGATCCGCGCAACCTGCGGATCGAACACCGGCTGGCCGGGGCGGATGCCAATCCATATCTGGTGCTGGCGGCGATACTCTGCGGCATGGAACATGGGCTGGATGCCGCGCAGGAGCCGATCGCGCCGCTGAACGAAGATCGAGGCAGCGGGATCGATTTCCCCAAGGACATGCTCGGCGCGGTGGCGGCCATGCGCGGACACCCGGCAGTCAACGAAGGGCTGGGCGCAGAGTTCGTGATGGTCTATTGCGAGAACAAGCGCCAGGACCATCTGGCGTTTCTGCAGGAGGTCAGTGCGCGGGAGTATCGCTGGTTCCTGTAGGCCCTGTTGCTGCCTCTTCGCGGGTTTACCCGCGAAGAGGCTGGCACTGGAATCACGCGCCGCCCAGGATTACCATGCACCACCTCTAGCGCGGCCTTTTGCCGCACCCCGCCTTCCAGCCTGCGCACACCCCATGCCCTTCGAACTCACCGTAGAACCGCTCACCCTGCTGATCCTCGCCCTGGTCGCCTTCGTCGCCGGCTTCATCGACGCCATTGCCGGCGGCGGCGGGCTGCTGACGACCCCGGCACTGCTCACTGCCGGCATGCCGCCGCACCTGGTGCTGGGCACCAACAAGCTCAGCTCGACCTTCGGCGCCGCCACCGCCAGCATCACCTACTACCGGCGCAAGCTGTTCCACCCGGCGCAGTGGCGCCTGGCGATCGTCGGCACCCTGGCAGGCGCGCTGATCGGCGCGGTGGTGGCCCACTACATGCCTGCCGAATGGTTGAACAAGATGCTGCCGGTGGTCGTCTTTGCCTGTGGCGTCTACCTGCTGTTCGGCGGCACGCCCAAGGCGCCTCTGGACGCCGAGGCGCCGATCAGGAAGAAGTGGCAGTTCCCGCAAGGTTTCACCCTGGGCTTCTATGACGGCGTCGCCGGGCCCGGCACCGGTGCCTTCTGGACCGTTAGCACGTTGCTGCTCTATCCCATCGACCTGGTTCGCGCCAGTGGCGTGGCGCGTAGCATGAACTTCGTCAGCAACATCGCGGCGCTGACGGTGTTCATCATTTCCGGGCAGGTGGATTACATCGTTGGCCTGTGTATGGGGGTGTCGGTGATGATCGGGGCGTTCTTCGGGGCGCGTACTGCGATCAGTGGGGGGAGCAGGTTTATTCGGCCGGTGTTTATTGCCGTGGTGTTGGCGTTGACTGTGCGGTTGGCTTGGCAGCATTGGTTTGGGTAGGGCTTGGGCTTGGGCTTGGGCTTGGGCTTGGGCTTGGGCTTGGGCTTGGGCTTGGGCTTGGGGGCGATTGTTTTGATTTTTGTATGCGCATTCGTAGAAGATAACGACATTTAGTCACCTTTCCGCCCTTACGGCGGCCTACTTTTCTCGTGGGAAAAGTAGGCAAAACCGTCCCGCTCCGTTCATCCGGCCCCTGCGCTTCGCTCCGGGGTTCCCTCGCTCCGTTCTTGCTCCCGGGAGGACCGCGCTGAACGCCCCATCCTGGGGCGCAGCGCTTGACGGGCATCCATGCCCGTCACCTCCCTACGCAAGAACTCCGCTCGGCCTCCTGAAGTCGCAATTGGCGTTGCCCGAACTATCGCGCGCTTAGAAGCAAGAGCAAGAGCAAGAGCAAGAGCAAGAGCAAGAGCAAGAGCAAGAAATGCGAAGTTATTTGTTTGACCATTAGTTATGTATTGGCTGTTCCGGCCCTTTCGCGGGGCAAGCCCGCCCCTACAGGGTTATATATAACGACGAATATTGCGTGGGAGCGGGCTTGCCCCGCGATACAATCGAGAGATCAATTAAATTTCAACTAGCGACAGCTGCGCCAGTCCAGGCGCCGCTCGTAACTTCGCGACTTCAGGAGGCCGAACGGAGGTCTTGCGCAGGGAGGTGACGGGCATGGATGCCCGTCAAGCGCTGGGGCCCAGGATGGGCCCTGCAGCGCGGTCCTCCCCGGAGCAAGGCCGGATGAATGGAGCGCAGCGTTTTTTGGTTACTTTTGTCCGGCCGGCGCTCCGGGCGTTTGACAAAAAGTGACCCGCCGTAAGGGCGGAAAGGTGAATAAGCGTCGACATCGCAAATGAATGCGCCTACAACTTCCAAAACCAACCAACCCAACTAAAACCAACTCAGGCAGGCAAAACCGGCTCAGACAACCCCAACCGCCGAGCAACATACAGATCTATCAGATACCGAGCAATCGACCGCCCCGCCGGCAAAGGCGGCAACTCATGCACATTGAACCACCGCGCATCCTCGATCTCATCCGCCTGCATGACAATCTCCCCCCCAGCATACTCGGCATGAAACCCCAGCATCATCGAATGCGGAAACGGCCAGCACTGGCTACCAACGTACTGGATGTTTTTCACCTCCACCGCCACCTCCTCGCGTACCTCGCGCACCAGGCAGTCCTCGGCCGACTCCCCAGGCTCCGCGAACCCCGCCAGGGTGCTGTAGACCCCGGTGACGAAGCGCGGCGAACGGGCCAGAAGCACCTCGTCCCCGCGAGTAATCAGCACGATCATGCTCGGTGAAATCCGCGGATAGCTGCGCAAGTCGCAGGGCTGGCAATACATCGCCCGCTCCCAGCGAATCTGCGTCATGGCCTGCCCGCAACTGCCGCAGAAACGGTGCTCGCGAGCCCAGGTACCGATCTGCGCGGCGTAACCGAGCACCTTGTAGGTATCGAAGTCGCCCTCGAGCATGAACCGGCGTAGCCCCTGCCAGTGGCAACCCGGCACCTCACCGGCCCCGCGCAGTTCCAACAGGAACACCGGCTGGCCATCGAAATGGCCGATACCATGCTCGCACAGCACGTCCAGGTCCTGGCGCTTGAGCCAGTCGCGGGGGAACAGCGCGCCGTTGGCGTCCACCAGGAACCCTTCCGGGCTGCGGGCGACGGCCAGCCCCCCGGTGATCTGCGGGTCGAGTACTGCGGTTGTCCAGCGTGCTGACATGGTTCGGGTCCCTTGATGGCGCCCGCCACTGTCCAGTCAGTCGGCGAACGTCGGTTGCTGTTTGCTCATGTGCGCGGCCATGGCCACACGCAGGTCTTCGGACTGCAGCATGGCGGCGTTCCAGGTGGCGATGTACTCCAGGCCATCGTCGATGCGATGGTCACGCATGTAGCTGATCATCTCCTTGGTGCCGGCCACGGCGATCGGCGATTTTGCGGCAATCTCGCGGGCGATGGCAAAGACCCCGTCGAGCAGCGCCGCCTGGTCATCATAGACGCGGTTGACCAGGCCGATGCGCAGCGCCTCCTGGGCGTCGACCCGGCGGCCGGTGTAGGCCAGCTCGCGCATGATGCCGTCGCCGATGATACGCGGCAAACGTTGCAAGGTGCCGACATCGGCGGCCATGCCCATGTCGATCTCCTTGATCGAGAACTGCGCGTCAGCGGCGCAGTAGCGCATGTCGCAGGCCGAAACCATATCGATGGCGCCACCGATGCAGTAGCCCTGGATCGCCGCCAGCACCGGCTTGCGGCAGTTGTCCACGGCGTTGAACGAGCCTTGCAGGCGCAGGATGGTGCGGCGCATCACCCGGGCGTTGCGGCCGACGTCCTTGCCCAGTTGCTGCGCCAGGGTGGCCAGCATCGTCAGGTCGATACCGGAGGAGAAGTTCTTGCCAGCGCCGCTGATGACCACCACGCGCACCGCGTCGGTGTCGTCGATCCATTGGAAGATCTCGACCAGTTCTTCCCAGAAGGCGGCGTTCATCGCGTTGATCTTGTCCGGGCGGTTGATCTGCACGTGGGCGATGTTGGCAGTCAGTTCGACCTTGAACGCGGTGTATTCGGTCACGAGCGGCACTCCTGTGGGAAAAGGGTTCACAACGCCGGATCTTAGCGTACCCGCAAGGCTGCACATGTGCCAAAAGCCGGACTGGATGACTTGCACCCCGAGGCGCGATACGGCACCTTGCGCCACTGCTGAATCAAAAGGATACAAATTCATGTCCCGTTCCCTGACCGGCACCCTCGCCCATGCTTTCCTGGGCCAGTCGCCGCGTTGGTACAAGGCCATCATCTGCCTGTTCCTGGTGCTCAACCCGTTGCTGCTGGCGACCCTTGGCCCGGTGGTTACCGGCTGGGTGCTGGTGATCCAGTTCATCTTCACCCTGGGGATGGCGCTCAAGTGCTACCCGCTAATGCCCGGCGGCCTGCTGCTGGTCGAGGCGCTGCTGCTGCGCATGACCACGCCCGAGGCCCTGTACGAAGAGCTGCAGCACAACTTCCCGGTAATCCTGCTGCTGATGTTCATGGTCGCCGGCATTCACTTCATGAAGGAGCTGCTGCTGTATCTGTTCTCGCGGATCCTGCTGGGGGTGCGTTCCAAGGCGATACTGAGCCTGCTGTTCTGCGTGCTCTCGGCGTTTCTCTCGGCGTTCCTCGACGCCCTGACCGTGACCGCGGTGATCATCAGCGCCGCGGTGGGATTCTATGCGGTGTACCACCGGGTCGCCTCGGGCACCAACCCACGGGAGGAGTCGGCGCTGGACAGCGACCACCAGGTCGAACAACTGCACCGCGACGACCTCGACCAGTTCCGCGCCTTCCTGCGCAGCCTGCTGATGCACGGCGCGGTGGGCACGGCGCTGGGTGGCGTGTGCACCCTGGTAGGCGAGCCGCAGAACCTGCTGATCGGCCATGAAATGGGTTGGCACTTCGCCGACTTCTTTCTCAAGGTCGCGCCGGTGTCGATGCCGGTACTGGCGGCAGGCCTGGCGACCTGCGTGCTGCTGGAGAAGCTGCGCCTGTTCGGCTACGGCACGCTGATGCCCGAGCGTGTGCGCCAGGTACTGGCCGCCTACGCCGCCGAGGACGACGCCGCGCGCACTCCGGCCCAGCGCATCGCCCTGGTGGTGCAAGGCTTGGCCGCGTTGATCCTGATCGTCTGCCTGGGCCTGCACATCGCCGAGGTCGGCTTGATCGGCCTGATGGTCATCGTGCTGATCACCGCCTTCACCGGCATCACCGACGAGCACCGCCTGGGCCGCGCATTCCAGGACGCCATGCCGTTCACCGCGCTGCTGGTGGTGTTCTTCGCCGTGGTCGCGGTGATCCACCAGCAGCAACTGTTCAGCCCACTGATCGCCTGGGTGCTGGCCCTGCCCAGCGAGCAGCAGCCAGGCATGCTGTACCTGGCCAACGGCCTGCTGTCGGCGATCAGCGACAACGTGTTCGTCGCCACCATCTACATCACCGAGGTCAAGCAGGCGTTCGTCAATGGCGCAATGAGCCGCGAGCACTTCGAAACCCTGGCGGTGGCGATCAACACCGGCACCAACCTGCCCAGCGTGGCCACGCCCAATGGCCAGGCGGCGTTCCTGTTCTTGCTGACCTCGGCGATCGCGCCGCTGGTTCGACTGTCCTATGGACGCATGGTGTGGATGGCCTTGCCCTACACCGTGGTCATGGGTGGCCTGGGCTGGTGGGCGGTGACCTACTGGCTGTAGCCGAACCCTCTGCAGGAGTGGCTTTAGCCGCTCCTGCAGGCGACCGCGCCTTTTCCCGTTTTCTCTCCTCCCGCGCCCCCATCCGTCGAGCCCTGACTATCGTTCAGCACTGCTGTCGATTCTCGCCAACCCCGTTCGACTATCCAGCACACCCACCCGAGGAGATTCATCCCATGCGCAAGCTCATCGTCGCCGCCTTCATCACCCTCGACGGCGTCATGCAGGCCCCCGGCGGTCCGCAGGAGGACACCAGCGGCGGCTTCACCCATGGCGGCTGGATCCCGCCGTTGGCCGACGAGGCCTTCGGCCAGGCCATGCAAACCCTGTTCAGCCAACCGTTCGAACTGCTGCTGGGGCGGCGCACCTACGACATCTTCGCCGGGTTCTGGCCAGAAGTCGGGCCCGAGGCGCCGGATCGTCCGTTGGCCGACCTGTTCAATGGCGTGGCCAAGCATGTCGCCACCCACCACCCCGCATCCATCGAGTGGCAAAACAGCCACACGTTGGGTGCCGATGTGACAGGCGCGGTGCGCGCGCTCAAGCAACAGGACGGCCCGGCGCTGCTGACCCAAGGCAGCGGTGAACTGGTACGCCAGCTGCTGGCGGCCGGGCTGGTGGACGAACTGCGCCTGTTGATCCATCCCCTGCTGCTGGGGCGCGGCAAGCGCCTGTTCGGTGACGATGCACAGGCTGCAGCCTTCAAGCTGGTGGAATCGAGCAGCACGCCCAACGGGGTACTGCTGGCGCATTACGTGCGCAGCGGCGAGGTACAGACAGGATCGTTCTGAGCTCGGTCAGTCGAGCAGGCGGGCGATGGCGTTGGCGAAGCCTTGCGGGTCTTCGAGCATCATCAGGTGCCCCGCACGCGGCAGCACGGTAAAACTGGCCGCCTGCTCCTCGGCCCAGTGCGGTACATCCCAGCCAGCCCGTGAGTGTTCGCCGGCGACCAGGTGCACCGGTTTCGTGGCGAACAACGTGCGCAGCTCCACCAGATAACCTGGTAAGCCGGTCACCGCGACCACCGAGCGCGCCATGGCCTGCAGCGTGCCCGCGCCCTGGTGGGCCAGCCACTGGTCCGCCAGGGCCAGGCGCCCAGGATTGGCCACGATGCCGGAGCGGGCCAGCCAGGTAGAGGCATCGTCACGATAACCTAGCAGCAATGCCTCGGCCTCGACTGGGGCCATGCGCGCCACCGATGCCGACCAGAACGCATCCTTCAAGGTGAAGTTGCCCTCGACACTGATCACGCTCGCCACGCTGGCTGGATAGCGCCGGGCGAACAGCATCGCCACCACTCCACCCACGGAGTGGCCGAGCAGGTTCACATAGGGCAAGTTGCGCGCCAGCAGGATCTGCCGCAGGTGCTCGACCTGGGCGTCGATATCGACCAGCGTCGATGGCGTGTCGTCCAAGCCGCCATAGCCGAGCAGGTCCGGGGCGAACACCTTCCTGGGTCGCAGGGTGCGCTGAAACGTCGGGTGATCCAAGCAGCCGATCAGGCCATTGAGCATTACCACGGGCGTATCCATAGCCTGCCTCGACACTGTGCTTGCGGGACCCGCAGCATGCGACCTGCCACGGTTATTGAACAGCACAATCCCATTGCGCCGCGCCAATGAGCGTTTTCCCGCATGCCCTTGTTATCATCCAGGTTCAACCGGGAGGGAACCGATGCTCGACATTCGCCGTGCCAGCCGCCACGACGCACTGGAAACCTACACCATCCGCCGCCAGGCAATCCTGCACCAGTGCGCCGAGGCTTACGGCGACACGCTGGCCCAGGCCTGGGCCGACGTACCGTTCACCGAGGGCTACGCAGCCCTGGTCGCCGACCATTTCCACCTTGCCTGCGTGGACGGCACGATCGTCGCCACCGGCATGCTCGACCTGCACAGCGGCGAACTGGGCGCACTGTTCGTACTGCCGTCGTTCATGGGCCAGGGCATCGCCCGCAGGATGGTCGAACACCTCGAAGGCATCGCCCGGGCCGAGGGCCTGGAAACGGTCAATCTGGATGCCACCCTCAACGCCGCCGCGTTCTATCGCCGCTGCGGCTACGTCGGCGAGGCACAATCGACCTACCAGTCGCCCTTTGGCCTCGAACTGTCCTGCATCCCCATGCGCAAGGCCATGGTCCGGGTATAAGATCAGAGCCCCCTGCCCCGGAGACCCGTCCCATGCTGCCCACCGCCCCCTCCCTGCACAGTGCACGCCGCGTCCGCCTGCAGGCCTTGCGCGGGCGGGTCGGCCTGGGGCTGGTGGCCGGGCTTTCGGTGCTGGCCGGCATGACCGATGCCATCGGCCTGCTGGCGTTGGGCGACTTCGTCTCGTTCATGAGCGGCAACACCACGCGCCTGGCGGTGGCCATCAGCCAGGCGGACCTGGCGCTGATCCTGCGTCTGGCCTTGGCGATCCTCGGTTTCGTGCTGGGCAATACCCTGGGTGTCCTGCTGGCCCGGCGCCTAAACCGGCGCGCCGCGCCCTTGCTGCTGATCGTCGCCACCCTGTTGGCCTTCGCCGCGGCCTGGCCGGCGTCGATCACCTTCCCCGCGCTGATCGCAGCCACCCTGGCCATGGGCATGCTCAATGCCGTGGTCGAACAGGTGAACGGCCTGCCGATCGGCCTGACCTACGTCACCGGCGCGTTGTCGCGCTTCGGCCGTGGCCTGGGACGTTGGCTGCTGGGTGAGCGGCGCGATGGCTGGCGAGTGCAACTGGTACCCTGGAGCGGCATGCTGCTGGGCGCCGCGCTCGGCGCCTGGCTGCAACAGCGGCTTGGCTTGCAGGCGTTGGCGGCCAGTTGCGCCCTGGCCTGCCTGCTGGCGCTGGTGACGGTGTTCATTCCACGGGCCTGGCAACTGGGCTACATGCCGCGCTGAGGACGGACCAGACAGCGCAAGCCCGTAGCGGCAGGATATGCTTATCCTTCAATAGTCACTATCGAGCGCAGCAATTTCCAAAGCGTCAACGTGGCCAATAACCTGAGCTCATCGATTCGACACCCTCGAACCCCAGGCTCACGGAACCGCCCCGATGAACACCACCGCCCGCCACCTCCTCGCTGCCCTGGCCATCGCCGTGCTGAGCGGCTGTGCCAGTCATCCCGAGCAGCGCCCCTATACCGCCGAGGAAACTCGCCAGTTGCAACTCGAAGCGCTGCAACGTCAGGGCCTGAGTCTGGAAGAGTACGAGCAGCGCAAACTGGCGGTGTCGCGCGCCGGCCGCCCGCAGGTGGTGACCGACGCCGCCAGGGCCAGGACCGCGATCAGCGGTTGACCTCGACCTCCTCCAGGAGCGCCAGCAGGTGCTCGTTGAACGACACCGGCCCTTCCTCCACCACGAAATGCCCGCAACCCGGCAGGATTACGCCCTGCAACGCGTCGGCGTGCCCCCGCATCGTCAGCAGCGCACCGAGTCGATCGTCGAGCGCCTGCGCCAGGCATTGACCCTGCTGCCGAGCAGCCAGGGTTTACACGTTTCTCTGCAGGAGCGCGAGGCCGTTAACCTTGGCCCTGGCAAAGCTGTTAGCCTTGCCCTGTTCAGGTCACCACGGACAGCCCATGGCCAACCACAAGATCGAGATCCGCCGGCGCAACGTCGAGAAGATCCTGCAAGCCGCCGAGCAGGTGTTCGCCGACAAGGGCTACGGCGCCACCTCCATGGGCGATATCGCCGAGCTGGCGCAACTGCCGCGCTCCAACCTGCACTACTACTTCAGCACCAAGGACGAGCTGTACCGCGCCGTGCTGCAGGACCTGCTGGATGTGTGGAAGCAGGACGCCCTGTGCTTCGAGCGCTTCGACGACCCCAGGGTGGTACTGACCAGCTACATCCGCGCCAAGATGGGCCACTCGCGCTCAAGGCCGCTGGGCTCGAAGATCTGGGCCGAGGAGATGCTCCACGGCGCCCCGCTGCTCGGCGCCAGCCTGGACGAAATCCTGGTGCCCTGGGCGCAGCTCAAGCAAGCGAAGATCCGCAGTTGGGTCGAGGAACGCCGCATCCTGCCGGTGGAGCCGTCTGCGCTGCTGTACATGATCTGGGCCGCGACCCAGCACTACGCCGACTTCGGCTACCAGGTCAACCTGCTCAATGGCGGCGAGTCGCTGTCCGACGTGGCGTTCGAGCAAGCGGTGCAGACCGTCACCGGCGTCATCCTGCGCGGTATCGGCCTGGAGCCATGAACTAGCGCCCCAGGTGCTCGCACAGGAAGTCGATGAACACCCGGGTCTTGTGCGGCACATGGCTGCTGTTCGGGTAGACGACGCTGATGGGCTGCGCCGGCAGGCTGTAGTCCGGCAACACGCGCCGCAACCTGCCGGCGTCCAGATCCTCCTCGACCAGCCAGGCAGGCAGCACTGCCACGCCCAGCGCGGCGCAGGCCATCGCCCGGATGGCGTGGGACGCATTGGACTGGTAGACCGCCTTGCCCACCACGCTCGCACTGCCACTGCGCGTTGCGTGCAAGGTCCAACTGGTCGGGCTGCGCAGGTTGCTATTGGCGATCCAGGGTACCTGCGCAAGGTCGGCAGGCTCGGTGATGGCATGGCGAGCGAGAAAGGGCGGTGAGGCCACCAGCAGAATGTCGTAGTCAGCCAGCTTGCGACTGCGCAGGTTCGAGTCCATCAGGGCACCGAGGCGCACCACCAGGTCGAGCCGTTCGGCAATCAGGTCGCTCAGCGACGAGTCGGTCTCGTAGCTGATCGACAACGCTGGGTAGCGCTCGGCGAACACCGGGATCAGCGGCAGGATGAAGCGCTCGCCGTACTCCCCGGTGGTACTGATGCGCAGTCGGCCTGATACCCCATTGTGCCGGCGCAGCACACTGTCGAAGGCGCCTTCGACATCGCTGACGATCACCTTGAAGTCTTCGTAGAAACCTTGGCCGGTTTCGGTCAGGGCGATGGAACGGGTGCTGCGCGCCAGCAGCGTCACTCCCAGGGCCTGCTCCAGCGCCTTGACGTGCTGGCTGGCCATGGCTTTGCTGATGCCGAGAAAGTCCGCCGCCTTGGTAAAGGAGCCGAAATCGACCACCGCCAGAAACGTCTGCACCCGGTTGAGCTGGGTGTGGAGGGCCGTGCGCGGCATTGTTCACTTCCATCAAACAGAGTTTCAAGGGTAGCGATATCGACGGGGACAGTCCACGGCACCTACGCTGCGCGCCGAAAAGGAGTGGCAATGACGTACCGATATCGCGTGGCAACGATCTTCCTGATGGGCTTCTTCATCGACTGCATCAACCTGTTCATGCCGACCGTGGCGTTGCCGCGGATCACGGACCAGTTCGCCATTGGCAATGCCAGCAGCGCCTGGGTCGGCAACGCCTACATGCTCGGGCTGACCCTGGCCGTGCCGGTGAGCACCTGGCTGGCGACCCACTGGGGCGCGCGGCGCCTGCTGTGCGCCGCGATGCTGGGGTTCAGCGTGGCAGTTTGGGGCTGTGGGGAAGCCGCAAGCTTCGCCGCGCTGATCGCCTGGCGTCTGCTCCAGGGGATGGCCGGTGGCCTGCTGATCCCTGTGGGGCAAGCGCTGACCTTCGAGCGGTTCCAGGGCCCGGAGCGCGCCCGCGTGTCCACCCTGGTGATGGCCGTGGCGCTACTGGCGCCGGCGCTGTCGCCGACCCTCGGCGGGATGATCGTCGACCATGGCCGCTGGCCGTGGGTCTTCCACTGCAACATTCCGCTGGCCCTGCTGACGGCGGCGCTGGCCTGGGCCTGGATTGACCAGACGCCCGGCCCGACAGCCTCCCGCCCGGACTTCAAGGGATTGCTGCTGGTCAGCGCCACCCTCGCCTGCCTGCTGCTGGGTCTGTCGCTGTACGGCGCTGGCCATGGCCTCGCGCTGACCATCGCCTGCCTGCTGGCCAGCGTGTCCTGCGCCCTGCTGTACCGCGCCCACTACCGACGCTCGGCCGGCGGCATCGTCGAACTCAAGCTGCTCGGCAGCCCTCGTCTGCGGGTCTCGATGCAGGTCTACCATGCGATCCCCGGTGTGTTCACTGGGGTCAACCTGCTGAACATCTTCTACCTGCAGGACGTGTTGAAACTGAGCGCCCAGGCCACCGGCCTGTTCATGCTGGTCTATGCCACCGGAGCCTTGGCCGCCATGCTGGTGACCGGCCGCCTGTACAACCGCGTCGGTGCCGTCCGCCTGCTGCTGCTCGGCCTGCTTCTGCACAGCCTGGGTATCAGCCTGCTGATATGGGTCGCCACGCCGACGGATAGCGCCGCGCTGGTCGCGGCCTACGGCCTCATGGGTATCGGCGGCGGCGTCGGCGCCAACACCGCCCAGACGACCGCGCTGCTCGATTTCAGCGGCGAACGGATGCAGCAGGCCAGCGTACTGTGGAACCTCAATCGACAGATGGCCTTCAGCGCCGGCGCAGCCTTGCTGCTGATGATCTTCAACCTGCTGCTGGTGGACCTGGACGCGTCTTCGGCCTATCGCCTGACCTTTGCCCTGGCCGCGCTGCTGGGGCTGCTGCCATTGTTGGTACTGAACACACTGCCCAAGGAGAACCACGCCCATGCCTGAACACGCGATTGCCCGCGCCGAACGCAGCATTCATCACGTCCACGAACTGATCCAGATGATCTTCACTCGGTCGGCGGCCGAGACCCAGTCGGTGCTCGGCGGCCTGATGGCGGTGTTCGCCGACGATTTCAGCATGGTGGGCACGACAGGCAGGCTAGTGGGCCGCCAGCAGGTCGAGCAGTTGTTCAAGGGGGCCGCAGGCACACGGCCCGGCCTGCAGATCACGGTCGGCGATGTGCAAGTGGTGTGGCAGGCCGGGGTGAATGTGGCGGTGCGCTACAAGGAAACCCACCGCGCGCAGGACGTGACACGGGCACGCTGGTCGCTGGCATTGCTCGAATGCAGCGACCGTGGGGTGGTGTGGCGCTGCCTGCACGAGACGGCGATCCAATAAGCCCTTTCGCGACAATGCTCTCATTCGATCGGTAGAGGCACGTTTGAACTGCAGGCGGCGTCCTGCAACTGGCCAAGCCATCACTGGCCCAGGCTGGCAACCGCCTGCCTGGCGGCAATCTCCTGCCCTGAACGGGCCAGCTCATCCGCCGCCCGCAACCAGCGCTGGCGATCCACCTCGGCCGGCAGCTGCCGTGGCGACTGCAGCAGCACCGCCCAACTGCCCTCCTTGGCCCACGCCGATTCGAAATCATCGAAGGCCATCAACTGCCGTCGATGCATGCCCGAACGCAACAGCACCCGCTGCTTGTAGCGGTCATAGCCGATCAACACGGCGTAGCGCGTCTCGCTCCACCAGGCCGAACCTTCCTGGTAGCGCAGCAGCACCGGATAACCGGCGGCCACCTGCGCGAGCAAGGCGTCCAGGTGCTTGTCCAGCGGGTACACCACCCGGCCATACTCGCGGGCAACCCGGGGGATGCCGGTATCCAGCGATTCGGCGGCCTGGGGCAGGCCCAGCGCCTTGTCGAGCAGGCCCGGGGTAATCGGCGCGCCCTGTTGCGACAGCACCGCGGCCAGGGCCATCGAGCCGCTGTGGTTGGCGTTGCCGCGATAGAACGGCACGCTGCTGATCTCGACCCGCTGCGCCAGGCCCTTGAGCGCGGCAGGCGGCGAGCTTGCGCAACCGGAAAGGGTCGCCACCACCAGGCAGGCGGCCAGCAGGCGACGTGGGCCCAGGGCCCGAAACTTGGAGAGCTTTTGCAACGTGGACACTCGCTTGTTCCGCGGTCAGGCAGGCAGCGCCCGACCAAGAAGCCGATCATAGGACGCTGGCGCCTGCGGGTATAGCCCGGCGCGGGCTTGGAACAAAACAACCCAAGGACTAGACCTTCGGTCAATGGAACGTCACAGGCGACGGGCTAGACTAAAGCTGTGTCTGGATGGCGAGTCTGGCTCGCCAGAGATAAGGAGGCACACATGAGCCTGACAATGGCAATTCTAATGCTGGTCGGCATGTGGCTCAGCGTTGCGGCGGCCATGCTCTGGGGGGTGTTGCGCATCGTGCGCCGGCATTCCCACCCTCATCACCTGCCACCCCATGCACTGGCCAAGGCCCAGCCCATGCGCCGTGTCCGACGCCATGCCGGGGCTCATTGACAGCATCTACACACTTCGAGCCATGAACGACAAGAGGGAGCCCAGGCTCCCTCTTGCTTATTATCATTTGTAGCTTGCGGCTCAGTTGCCCTCGGCCGCCTCACGCTTCAAGCGTGCCCGACGCGCCAGGATGTTGAGGATCTCGATCGCCGTGGAGAACGCCATGGCCGCATACACATAACCTTTCGGCACATGTGCGCCGAAACCTTCGGCGATCAGGGTCATGCCGATCATGATCAGGAAGCCCAGGGCCAGCATCACCACGGTCGGGTTGTCGTTGATGAACTTGGCCAGCGGGTCGGCGGCTACCAGCATCACGATGACGGCGCTGATCACGGCGATGATCATGATCGGCAGGTGCTCGGTCATGCCCACGGCGGTGATGATGCTGTCGATCGAGAAGACGATGTCCAGCAGCAGTATCTGGAAAATCGCCGCGGTGAAGCCGATGGTCACGGTGCTGCCAACCTTGGACTCTTCCTTGGCGCCGTGAGGGTCGACGCTTTCATGGATCTCCTTGGTCGCCTTCCACAGCAGGAACAGGCCACCGGCGATGAGGATCATGTCCTTCCACGAGAACGTGTGGCCGAACACCTCGACCACAGGCTCCGTCAGCTGAACGATCCAGGCCACGGTACTGAGCAGCGCCAGGCGCATGACCAGGGCCATGCTGATACCGATACGGCGTGCCTTGGAGCGGTATTGCTCAGGCAGCTTGTTGGTGAGGATGGAGATGAAGATCAGGTTGTCGATGCCAAGCACGACCTCCATGGCCACCAGGGTGGCGAGGGCAACCCAGGCGGTGGGGCTTGCGGCGAGTTCCAGCAAATATTCCATTGGTCAGTCCTGCTCTCAGATGTCCTGGGTGTCTTTCTTGTCGTCTTCGGCCTTGGCCTTCTCGGCATCGCCGCCGATGGCGTCGCTCAGGGCCTGCTGGGCGGCGTCGTTGGTCTTGTCGATGGCCTGCTTGGCGGTTTCGGCGGCCTGGTCGAGCATCTGCTGGGCGGATTTCTCGGCCTGGTCGCAACCGGACATGGCGAGCAGGGCCAGTGCCAGCACCAGCGGTGTACCAATGGATTTGAGTTGTAGCATGGGGTCCTCGCTTGTCGAATGCCGGGCGGCGCGTCATGCGCCTGATGGAATGGCATTCTAGAGGGGCTGAAACATCCGGAAAATTCGTTTTTTCAGCGTGTATACTTCGGTTTTCCCGAACCGAGAAAGGCCATGCTCAACTACCGCCAGCTCCACTATTTCTGGGCCGTGGCCAAGACCGGCAGCATCGCCCGCGCCAGCGAGCAGTTGAACCTCACCCCGCAGACCATCAGCGGTCAGATCAGCCTGTTCGAGCAGACCTGGAACCTCGAGCTGTTCCAGCGCGTCGGCCGCCAGCTGGAGCTGACCGAGACCGGGCGCCAGGCGCTGGTCTACGCTGAACAGATGTTCCAGATCGGCGGCGAACTGGAGGCCATGCTGCGGGCCGGGCCGCAGGAGCAGATCCTGTTTCGCGTGGGAGTGGCCGACGTGGTGCCCAAGTCCATCGTCTACCGCCTGCTGGCGCCGACCATGGAGCTGGACGAGGTGCTGCGCATCAGCTGCCGCGAGGACAAGCTCGAACGGTTGCTGGCGGACCTGGCGATCCAGCGCCTGGACCTGGTGATCTCCGATAGCCCCATGCCCAGCCACCTGGACATCAAGGGCTACAGCCAGAAACTCGGCGAATGCGGCCTGAGCTTCTTCGCCACGCCCACGCTGGCCGATCGCCTCGACCGGCCCTTCCCCGCCTGCCTGGACGACGCACCGTTGCTGATCCCCGGCCAGGAGACCGTGGTGCGTAGCCGGCTGCTGCGCTGGCTGGCCGAGCAGCAGGTGCAGCCGCGCATCGTCGGCGAGTTCGACGACAGCGCGCTGATGCAGGCCTTCGGCCAGTCGGGCAGCGGCATCTTCGTCGCCCCCAGCGTGATCGCCGAGGAGGTCTGCCGCCAGTACGGCGTGAGGCTGATCGGCCAGACCGAGGCGGTGAACGAGTCGTTCTACGCCATTTCGGTAGAGCGCAAGGTCAAGCACCCGGGGATCCTGGCGATCACCGAGGGCGCGCGGCGGGAGTTGTTTCACTGGTAGATCGGCCGGTGATCGCGGGACAGGCCCGTTGCCACGATATGCCCTGCGGGTCTGTGATAAAGTCGCGCGCTTTCACGTAACTGGATTGCGCTGCACATGACCCCCATCCTCCGCCTCATCAACCGCACCGGCCTGGTGACGCAGATCTGCATCGGCCTGGTGGCCGGCATTCTCCTCGCCCTGCTCGCCCCGGCCGTGGCCCGCGACCTGGCGTTCCTCGGCAAGGTCTTCGTCAGCGCCCTGAAGGCCGTGGCGCCGGTGCTGGTGTTCATCCTGGTGATGGCTTCGATCGCCAACCACCGCCATGGCCAGGAAACCCACATCCGCCCGATCCTCTGGCTGTACCTGCTGGGCACCTTCGCCGCAGCGGTGGTGGCCGTGACGGCGAGCATGCTGTTCCCGTCCAACCTGGCACTGAGCGCCAGCGACGCCACGCTGAGCGCCCCCGGCGGTATCGGCGAGGTGTTGCAGAACCTGCTGCTCAGCGCCGTGGACAACCCGGTCAACGCGCTGCTCAACGCCAACTTCATCGGCGTGCTGACCTGGGCCATCGGCCTGGGCGTGGCCCTGCGCCATGCCAACGACACCACCCGCACCGTGGTCGAGGACCTGTCCAACGGCGTGACCCTGATCGTGCGCGTGGTGATCCGCTTCGCCCCGCTGGGTATCTTCGGCCTGGTCAGCGCCACCCTGGCGCAATCGGGCCTGGACGCGCTGCTCGGCTATCTGCACCTGCTCGGCGTGCTGATCGGCTGCATGCTGTTCGTGGCGCTGGTGATGAACCCGCTGATCGTGTTCTGGAAGATCCGCCGCAACCCCTACCCGCTGACCTTGCTGTGCCTGCGCGAGAGCGGCATCACCGCGTTCTTCACCCGCAGCTCGGCGGCCAACATCCCGGTCAACCTGGCGCTGTCGGAAAAACTCGGCCTGCATGAGGATACCTATTCGGTGTCGATCCCGCTGGGCGCGACCATCAACATGGCCGGCGCGGCGATCACCATCACCGTGCTGACCCTGGCCGCCGTGCACACCCTGGGTATCCCGGTGGACCTACCGACCGCGGTGCTGCTCAGCGTGGTGGCGGCGGTTTGCGCTTGTGGCGCATCAGGCGTGGCCGGCGGCTCGCTGCTGCTGATTCCGCTGGCCTGCAGCCTGTTCGGCATCCCCAGCGAGATCGCCATGCAAGTGGTGGCGGTCGGTTTCATTATCGGCGTGCTGCAGGACTCGGCGGAAACCGCGCTGAACTCCTCCACCGACGTGCTGTTCACCGCTGCAGCGTGCCAGGCAATGGAACAACGCGGCGCCTGATCGCGGCGTTACCGCCGGCAATGAAAACGCCGCCATCCCTCAGGGAATGGCGGCGTTTTCATGTGCGGCGCCTGGCGATCAGGCTGGCGCCGAGGTGCGGATCAGGTGATCGAAGGCCGCCAGCGAGGCCTTGGCCCCCTCGCCCACGGCGATGACGATCTGCTTGTACGGCACGGTGGTCACGTCACCGGCGGCGAACACGCCCGGGATGCTGGTCTGGCCCTTGGCGTCGACGATGATCTCGCCACGCGGCGACAGCTCGACCGTGCCCTTGAGCCAATCGGTGTTCGGCAGCAGGCCGATCTGCACGAAGATGCCTTCCAGCGCCAGGTCGTGCGACGCGTCGGTGGTGCGGTCCTTGTAGCGCAGGCCGGTGACCTTTTCGCCATCGCCGACCACCTCGGTGGTCAACGCGCTGGTGATCACCTTGACGTTCGGCAGGCTGTGCAGCTTGCGCTGCAGAACGGCATCGGCGCGCAGCTGGCTGTCGAATTCGATCAGGGTCACCTGGGCGACGACGCCGGCCAGGTCGATGGCCGCTTCCACGCCGGAGTTGCCACCGCCGATCACCGCCACGCGCTTGCCCTTGAACAGCGGGCCGTCGCAGTGCGGGCAGTAGGCCACGCCACGGGCGCGGTATTGCTGCTCACCCGGCACGTTCATCTCACGCCAGCGGGCGCCAGTGGCGAGGATCACGGTCTTGGCCTTGAGCGAGGCGCCGCCGGCCAGGCGTACTTCGTGCAAGCCGCCATCGGTGGCCGGGATCAGCGCTTCGCCGCGCTGCAGGTTCATGATGTCGACGTCGTATTGCTTGACGTGCTCTTCCAGGGCCGTGGCCAGCTTCGGCCCTTCGGTCTCCTGCACCGAGATGAAGTTCTCGATCGCCAGGGTGTCGAGCACCTGGCCACCAAAGCGCTCGGCAGCAACACCGGTGCGAATGCCTTTGCGCGCGGCGTAGATCGCGGCGGCGGCGCCGGCCGGGCCGCCCCCGACCACCAGCACGTCGAAGGCATCCTTGGCGTTGATCTTCTCGGCCTGGCGAGCGCCAGCATTGGTGTCGATCTTGCCGAGGATTTCTTCCAGACCCATGCGGCCCTGGCCGAACACTTCGCCGTTCAGGTAGATGCTCGGCACCGCCATGACCTTGCGGGCTTCCACTTCATCCTGGAACAGCGCGCCGTCGATGGCGACATGACGCACATTGGGGTTGAGCACCGCCATCAGGTTCAGCGCCTGGACCACGTCCGGGCAGTTCTGGCACGACAGCGAGAAGTAGGTTTCGAAGGTGAACTCGCCTTCCAGCGCCTGGATCTGCTCGATCACTTCGGCGCTGGCCTTGGAGGGGTGGCCGCCGACCTGCAGCAGCGCCAGCACCAGGGAGGTGAATTCGTGCCCCATGGGGATGCCGGCGAAACGCAAGCTGATCTCGGCTCCCGGGCGGTTCAGCGAGAACGAAGGACGACGGGCGTCGTTGCCATCCGCGCTGAAGGTAATGAGGTTCGACAGGCCGGCGATTTCCACCAGCAGGTCGTGCAGTTCGCGGGACTTCGCGCCGTCGTCGAGGGAGGCAACGATCTCGATCGGCTGGGTGACCCGCTCCAGGTAGGTTTTCAGTTGCGATTTAAGCGTGGCGTCCAACATACGGGCGATTCCTTTTTCAAAACTCGGATACAAAAACGCCCAGGCGAGATCGCCCGGGCGTTTTTACGGGGCGGTAACTGCTTCAGCTTTGGCGGCTGTCTACCGCCCGCGATTGGCGCATGATCAAAGGCTTTGCCTTAGATCTTGCCGACCAGGTCCAGCGACGGCGCGAGAGTGGCTTCGCCTTCTTTCCACTTGGCCGGGCAGACTTCGCCTGGGTGAGCGGCAACGTACTGGGCAGCCTTGACCTTGCGCAGCAGCTCGCTGGCGTCACGGCCTACACCACCGTCGTTGATTTCGACGATCTTGATCTGACCTTCCGGGTTGATCACGAAGGTACCGCGATCGGCCAGGCCGGCTTCTTCGATCAGCACGTCGAAGTTGCGCGAGATGACGTGGGTCGGGTCACCGATCAGCGGGTACTTGATCTTGCCGATGGTGTCCGAGGTGTCGTGCCAGGCTTTGTGGGTGAAGTGGGTGTCGGTGGACACACCGTAGATTTCCACGCCCAGTTTCTGGAATTCAGCGTAGTTGTCAGCAAGGTCACCCAGTTCGGTCGGGCAGACAAAGGTGAAGTCGGCCGGGTAGAAGAACACGACGGACCACTTGCCTTTCAGGTCGGCTTCGCTGACCTGGACAAATTCGCCATTGTGGAAAGCAGTGGCGTTGAACGGTTTGACCTGGCTGTTGATGATTGGCATGAGAGACGCTCCTTCATGGGTTGAAATCAGTTGACGGAGAGAATCCTAACCGCTGGTCCCGATGAAGGCTCATTGGCAAAGCTCATGCTGGTGATTGGTTTTGGCTATAAGGCGGGATTATTAATAGAAGGGATTGGGCTGAGCAAAGGATTGCGGGGGCAAAATGCATCGCGGGGCAAGCCCGCCCCCACGCCAGAAGGTTTTCAGGCGTGGGGGCGGGCTTGCCCCGCGATCCGGGATAAACGCGTATCAGCGGGTGACGGTGCGCATGGTCACGAACTCTTCCGCGGCGGTCGGGTGCACGCCGATGGTCTCGTCGAACTGCTGCTTGGTCGCACCTGCCTTCAGGGCGATCCCCAGGCCCTGGATGATCTCGCCGGCATCCGGCCCGACCATGTGGCAGCCCAGCACCTTGTCGGTTTCTGCGTCGACCACCAGCTTCATCAGGGTCTTTTCCTGGATATCGGTGAGGGTCAGCTTCATCGCGCGGAAGCGGCTCTCGAAGATCTGCACCTTGTGCCCGGCGGCCAGCGCCTGCTCCTCGGTCAGGCCCACGGTGCCGATCGGCGGCTGGCTGAATACCGCAGTCGGGATGTTCTGGTAGTCGACCGTGCGGTACTGCTCGGGCTTGAACAGGCGCCGGGCCACGGCCATGCCTTCGGCCAGGGCCACGGGGGTGAGCTGCACACGGCCGATGACGTCGCCAATGGCCAGGATCGACGGTTCGGTGGTCTGGTACTGCTCGTCGACGCGGATGAAGCCGCGCGGGTCCAGTTCGACGCCGGTGTTTTCCAGGCCCAGGTTATCCAGCATCGGCCGGCGCCCGGTGGCGTAGAAGATGCAGTCGGCGACCAGCTCGCGACCGTCCTTGAGGGTGGCCTTGAGGCTACCATCCTCGAGCTTGTCGATGCGCTGGATGTCGGCGTTGAACTCAAGGTCCAGGCCGCGCTTCTCCAGCTCTTCCTTCAGGTGGGTACGCACCGAGCCGTCGAAGCCACGCAGGAACAGCTCGCCGCGGTACAGCAGCGTGGTGTCGGCGCCCAGGCCCTGGAAGATGCCGGCGAACTCCACGGCGATGTAGCCGCCGCCCACCACCAGTACCCGGCGCGGCAGGTCCTTGAGGTAGAAGGCTTCGTTGGAGGTGATCGCCAGCTCCTTGCCGGGGATGTCCGGCACCTGCGGCCAGCCGCCGGTGGCGATGAGGATATGCGCGGCGCTGTAACGCTGGCCCTCGACTTCCACCTCATGGGCGCCGGTCAGGCGCGCATGGCCCTGCAGCAAGGTCACGCCACTGTTGACCAGCAAGTTGCGATAGATGCCGTTGAGGCGCTCGATCTCGCGGTTCTTGTTGGCGATCAGCGTGCCCCAGTCGAAATGCCCCTCTTCCAGGGTCCAGCCGAAGCCCGCGGCCTGTTCCAGTTCGTCGGCGACATGGGCGCCGTACACCAGCAGCTTCTTCGGTACGCACCCGACGTTGACGCAGGTGCCGCCGAGGTAGCGGCTCTCGGCCACCGCCACTTTCGCACCGAACCCCGCGGCGAAACGTGCCGCGCGCACACCGCCGGAACCGGCGCCAATCACGAACAGATCAAAATCGTAGGCCATGTATTCACTCTCCTAGGCAGGCGCCCAGCATAGCGCCGTTGGCCGCCGCAAACAAAAAAGCCACCCGAAGGTGGCTTTTCACACAATACCGGAAACTCAGTAAGCCTTGCCGGTCTTGTAGAAGTTTTCGAAGCAGAAGTTGGTCGCTTCGATGTAACCTTCGGCGCCACCGCAGTCGAAACGCTTGCCCTTGAACTTGTAGGCAATCACACAGCCGTCCTGGGCCTGCTTCATCAATGCGTCGGTGATCTGAATTTCACCGCCCTTGCCAGGTTCGGTTTCCTCGATCAGCTTGAAGATGTCCGGGGTCATGATGTAGCGGCCGATGATCGCCAGGTTCGACGGTGCATCTTCGGGTTTCGGCTTCTCGACCATGTTGCGTACGCGGTACAGGTCGTCACCAATCAGGTCACCGGCGATCACGCCGTACTTGCTGGTTTCCTGCGGGTCGACTTCCATGATCGCCACGATGGTGCAGCGATACTGCTTGTACAGCTTGACCATCTGCTTGAGCACGCCGTCACCTTCGAGGTTGACGCACAGGTCGTCGGCCAGTACCACGGCGAATGGCTCGTCGCCGATCAGCGGACGACCGGTGAGGATCGCGTGGCCCAGGCCTTTCATTTCTGTCTGGCGAGTGTAGGAGAACGAGCACTCGTCGAGCAGTCGGCGGATGCCGACCAGGTATTTTTCCTTGTCGGTACCCTTGATCTGGTTTTCCAGCTCGTAGCTGATGTCGAAGTGGTCTTCCAGGGCGCGCTTGCCACGGCCGGTGACGATGGAGATCTCGTTGAGGCCAGCGTCCAGCGCTTCTTCAACGCCATACTGGATCAGTGGCTTGTTGACCACCGGCAGCATTTCCTTGGGCATGGCTTTGGTAGCGGGCAGGAAGCGGGTGCCGTAACCGGCTGCCGGGAACAAGCATTTCTTGATCATATACGTCCTTAACAAGGGCTTTGCGTACGAAATTCGGCGCAGTCTAATCAGGCGGCGTTCACCTTACAATGCCCCCCGCGCTGGCCGATGCCATCATAGAGATATTCCAGTGTAGATAGTTCCGCCAGGGCGTGAATTTCAGGCGACCGGCAGCGTCATCGCGGGGCAGGCCCGCTCTCGAAGATGCCCCGCGATGACCGTGGCTCAGCCGCCGATCCCCTGCCCGATCAGCACGCCATCGACCTTCTGCCCATACAGGTTGACCCCGTCGTTGGCATGGAACTTCAGCCGGGTCTTCTCGATCGAGCCTTCGACCAGCCGCGGATCCTGCGGTCGCTCATGGCGGTTGATCCACGCGGCCACGTCCCAGGCCTGCTGATCACTCAAGCTGCCAGGCTTGCCCAATGGCATGTTGTACTTGATGAACGACGCCGCGGTATTGATCCGGTGCATGCCGGCGCCCCAATTGTAGGAATCCTTGCCCCACAGCGGCGGCATCACATACTCCCCGGCCACCTTCTGCCCTTCGCCATTGCCACCGTGACAGATCGCGCATTGCTCGTCATACACCTGCTTGCCGCGCTTGAAGTCATAACCACCTTCGGGCCTGGGCACCTCCGGGTAGCCGCGACCGGCGATTTCCACGCCTGTCGGCGCCTGGGTCGACAGCCAGTAGGCGTAAACGCTCAAGGCGGTCATCTGTGGGCTGTCGGCCGCCGGCGGCTTGCCGTTCATGCTGAAGGTGAAGCAGCCCTGGATGCGCTCGGCGAAGGTGTTGACCTTGTCGTTCTTCTTGCGATACGCCGGGTACATTGGGTAGGCGCCCCACAATGGCGCGGAATGTGGCATACGTCCCTGATCGAGGTGGCAGTTACTGCAGTTCATGCCGTTGCCGACCGCGTCGGGCATCAATCGTCGCGTATCGACGAACAGCGCGTGGCCTTCACGGATCATCTTGCCGAAGGCGTTATCCGGGATCGCGCTTTCCGCCGGCGGCACGAACTGCGGGGCGGCCTGCACGCCCGGGACCTTGAGCTGGGACTGGTCTTCCATGGCGATGGGGGCGGCTTGGGCAGTGCCCATGGCCAGCAGCAGGGTTGGCATCAGGACTTTCATGGCTTGACCTCCTGGCTGGCCGGTTGGGCAAAGTAGTCAGCGACCGCCTTGACCTCGGCATCGGTCATCGCCTTGGCCACGTTGACCATCAACTGGTTGGGGTCATTGCTGCGGCTGCCATCGCGCCAGGCATTGAGTTGCGCCACCAGGTAAGCGGCGGGCTGCCCGGCCAGCGGCGGGAAGTGCTCGCCGACGCCGCTGCCGCCCGGGCCATGACACTGCACGCAACCGGGGATCAGCCGGCTCCAGTCGCCGTAGATGGCCAGGCGGGCCACCGGATCGTTGGCGATCTGCTGGCGACGCGTGCCCGCCGCGGCATCGGCAGGCAGCTTGGCCAGATAGGTGCTGACCGCCTCGATTTCGGCATCGTCCAGGGCCTTGGCCAGCGGCTCCATCACTGGCTGCTTGCGGCTGGCGCTGCGAAAGTCGTGCAACTGCTTGCTGAGATAGCCGGCAGGCAGGCCGGCGAGACGGGGAAAGCCGGCGGCGGCGATACCCTTGCCGTCCGGGCCATGACAGCCCAGGCAGGCCATGGCGGCGGGGTTCTGCCCGCCCTGGTTGAAGATTTTCTGGCCATCGGCAGCGTGCGCCGAGGGCCAGGCCAAGATCAGCAGGCTGCCGATCACGACATGGCTCAGGGGTTTCATCACGGAGGCTCCATTTCCTTGTTATAAGCTTAGGCTCAAACGATATAAGCCCAGAAATACTAGGCCTAATCCCCGACGTGCGACAACGCGTCACCGGGAAGGAAAGTGGCAAACCGCCAGCTAATCGCCGATTAACTGAGCTGGATCAAGAACCGGAGATGCACTGGGTCGCCGAAGTACGCACATCACCCAGGCGCAGCGGGAAGTTGTTCAGCCGTTCATACACCTTGATCGCGCTGCCGCTGCCGCGCTTGTCGATATCGAGCAGCGCCGCAGGACCGACACCGGCCGACACCTTCTGCGGCACGGTCAGGCGCAGGCCATCGCCCCGTACCTCTTCCTGCAAGGGATCACGCGTGTCGGCCAGCTTGCGCTTCACGCAATCGGCATATTCGCGCGGCGTCTTGCCGGAGATCACATCCAGCGTCGCGTGGGACTGCTCGAGTTCCGTCACGCTGACACAGCCCCCCAAGGCCAACGTTACCGCCGCTAACACCCATTTCATCTACATCGTCTCCAGCATCTGCAAAGTCATCCTCTGACCACATCCAGGCGGTTTTGCTCCCACGTCTGGCAGAAATCTCCTTGGCTTGGCCAGCCCGGGCGCAAGTGTAACCTCACATCGTGGTATCTTTCGCGTTTGCTGAACCAATCCTTGCGGAGCTCCCCATGAAATTCGTACACCAGCGCGAGCACCTGAACGAAGACGACATCGTCGTCATCGAGTGCTCCCAGCGCTGCAACATCCGCCTGATGAACGACGCCAACTTCCGCAGCTTCAAGAATGGCGGGCGCCACACCTACCACGGCGGCCACTTCGAGCGTTTCCCGGCGAAGATCACCGTGCCGAGCACTGGCTTCTGGAACATCACCATCGACACCGTGACCACTCGCCCGATCTCGGTGACGCGCAAGCCGGCCCTCAGCCACAAGATCAAGATCGTCCGTCGCTCGTCGTCGAAACTCGGATAACACTTGGATAGCCGCATGACCCAGACCATCAAATATGTGATCAAGTACAAGCTCGACGGCGAGCGCCGCTGGGACTTCGCCCAGATGCCCGACGCCTCCCTCGAGCAGGCGCAGCAAGCGCTGCGCAAGATCCACGGCGACGACGTCGACAAGATCAGCGACATCCAGGTCAGCAAGGCCTTGTAACCACGCAGCACGCCCCGCACTCAAGGAGTCGTCCATGAGCACCCGGCAAGACCGTCGCATCCTCGACCTGCTGAGTATCGAGCTGCCCATTCTCCAGGCGCCCATGGCCGGCGCCAGCGGTTCGGCCATGGCCATTGCCGTCGGCAACGCCGGCGGTCTCGGCGCCCTGCCCTGCGCCATGCTCACCGCCGAGCAGGTGCGCGGCGAGATCGAGGCCTTTCGCGCCGCCTGCCGGGGCCCGCTCAACCTGAACTTCTTCTGCCACCAGCCGCCGCCGCCGGACCCCGAGCGCGACGCCCGCTGGAAGCAGGCGCTCAAGCCCTACTATGAGGAAGTCGGCGCGGACTTCGAGGCGCCGACGCCGGTGTCCAATCGCGCGCCCTTCGACGAACAGAGCTGCCAGCTGGTGGAGGAACTGCGCCCGGAGGTGGTCAGTTTCCACTTCGGCCTGCCGGCGCCCGAGCTGCTGCGAAGGGTCAAGGCAGCCGGGGCCAAGGTGCTGTCCAGCGCCACCACGGTGGAGGAAGCGCGGTGGCTTGAACAGCATGGCTGCGACGCGATCATCGCCATGGGCTACGAGGCCGGCGGCCATCGTGGCATGTTCCTCGACAGCGACATCAACAGCCAGATCGGCACCTTCGCCCTGGTGCCCCAGGTTGTGGATGCCGTGCAGTTGCCGGTGATCGCGGCGGGTGGTGTCGGCGACCATCGCGGCCTGGTCGCCGCCCTGGCCCTGGGCGCCTCGGCGGTGCAGGTCGGTACTGCGTACCTGTTCTGCCCAGAGGCCAAGGTGTCCCCGGCGCACCGCCGCGCCCTGGACAGCGCGTCCGCCAACGATACAGCGCTGACCAACCTGTTCACCGGCCGCCCGGCGCGTGGCATCAACAACCGCCTGATGCGCGAGCTGGGGCCGATGAGCGCCCTCGCCCCGCGCTTCCCGCTGGCCGGCGGCGCGCTGATGCCACTGCGGGCGATCACCGACCCGCAGGGCAACGCCGATTTCAGCAACCTGTGGTCCGGACAGGCGCTGCGCCTTGGGCGTCACATGCCGGCGGGTGAGCTGACCCGAGCCATTGCCGGGCGGCCAACAAAAAGCTGACCAATAGATCAAGAAACTTTCAGGCACCCTCTTCCCGACGGATGGCGTATCGCTATATAGTTCAAGCCATAACGATAATCCGCCGCCCCTAGGAGCCGTCTACATGCGTATTCGTCTGCCCCACCTGGCCTTAAGTGCCCTGGCCACCCTGATCGCCGTCAACGCCGCCCAGGCCGATGAAGTCCATGTCGCCGTAGCGGCCAACTTTACAGCGCCCATCCAGGCCATCGCCAAGGACTTCGAGAAGGACACCGGCCACAAGCTGGTCGCCGCCTACGGCGCTACCGGCCAGTTCTACGCACAAATCAAGAATGGCGCGCCGTTCGAAGTGTTCCTCGCCGCCGACGACAGTACCCCGGCCAAGCTCGAGCAGGAAAAGGAAATCGTCGCGGGCTCACGCTTCACCTACGCCATCGGCACCCTGGCGCTGTGGTCGGCCAAGCCGGGCTACGTCGACGCCAAGGGCGACGTGCTGAAGAAGAACGAATACAAGCACCTGTCCATTGCCAACCCCAAGGCCGCGCCCTATGGCCTGGCCGCCACCCAGGTGCTGGACAAGCTCAAGCTGACCGAAGCCACCAAGGCGAAGATCGTCGAAGGCCAGAACATCACCCAGGCCTTCCAGTTCGTTTCCACCGGCAATGCCGAGCTGGGCTTCGTCGCCCTGTCGCAGATCTACAAGGATGGCAAGGTCAGCGAAGGCTCCGCCTGGATCGTGCCCGCCGAGCTGCATGACCCGATCCGCCAGGACGCGGTGATTCTCAACAAAGGCAAGGACAACCCGGCCGCCAAGGCCCTGGTCGACTACCTAAAGGGTCCAAAGGCCGCCGCGGTGATCAAGTCCTACGGCTATGAGCTCTGATGCCGCTCGACGCCGGTGACCTGAGCGCGATCTGGCTGACCATCAAGCTGGCCAGCCTGACCACCGCCATTCTCCTGGTGCTGGGCACGCCCATCGCCTGGTGGCTGGCGCGCACACGCTCCTGGCTGCGCGGACCGATCGGCGCGGTGGTGGCCCTACCGCTGGTGCTGCCACCGACCGTGATCGGCTTTTACCTGCTGCTGGCCCTCGGCCCCCATGGCTGGATAGGCCAGGCCACCCAGGCCCTGGGCCTGGGCAGCGTGGTGTTCAGCTTCACCGGGCTGGTGATCGGCTCGGTGGTGTACTCCATGCCCTTCGTGGTGCAGCCCTTGCAGAACGCCTTCGGCGCCATCGGCCAGCGCCCGCTGGAGGTGGCCGCCACCCTGCGGGCCAGCCCGTGGGATACCTTCATCCACGTGGTGCTACCGCTGGCGCGCCCCGGCTTCATCACCGCCAGCATTCTTGGCTTCGCCCACACCGTGGGCGAGTTCGGCGTGGTGCTGATGATCGGCGGCAATATTCCCGACAAGACCCGGGTGGTCTCGGTGCAGATCTTCGATCATGTCGAAGCCATGGAATACAGCCAGGCGCACTGGCTGGCCGGAGCCATGCTGGTGTTCTCGTTCCTGGTGCTGCTGATGCTCTATGCAGGCCGTCGCAGCAAGGCCGGCTGGAGCTGACATGAGTACATCGATACAGGCGCGTCTGAAACTGGCGCGTGACGACTTCACCCTGGACGTCGACCTGAACCTGCCCGGGCGCGGCATCAGCGCCCTGTTCGGCCATTCCGGCTCGGGCAAGACCTCGTGCCTGCGTTGCCTGGCCGGCCTGGAGCGGGCCGCCAGCGCCTACATCGAGGTCAATGGCGAGGTCTGGGAAGACAGCGCGCGCGGGCACTTCATCCCGCCACACCAGCGGCCAGTAGGGTACGTGTTCCAGGAGGCCAGCCTGTTCCCGCACCTGTCGGTGCGCGGCAACCTCGAGTTCGGCTGGCGCCGCATCGCCCCGGAGGCGCGCAAGATCAGCCAGGAGCAGGCCTGCCAACTGCTGGGCATCGGCCACCTGCTGGCACGCAAGCCGGCGACCCTGTCCGGTGGCGAGGCGCAGCGGGTCGGTATCGCCCGAGCCCTGCTCAGCAGCCCACGGCTGCTGCTGATGGACGAACCCCTGGCCGCGCTGGACAGAGCGCGCAAGCGGGAAATCCTGCCGTACCTGGAACGCCTGCACGACGAACTGGACATTCCGCTGATCTACGTCAGCCATGCCCAGGACGAAGTGGCGCGCCTGGCCGACCACCTGGTCCTGCTCGAACAGGGCAAGGCCGTGGCCAGCGGGCCGATCGGCCAGACCCTGGCGCGCCTCGACCTGCCGCTGGCCCAGGGCGAGGATGCCGGCGTGGTGCTCGAAGGCGTGGTGGTAGGTCACGATCCGCATTACCAGCTGTTCGAGCTACGCCTGCCCGGCAGTGACGGCCAGCGCTTGCGCATCGCCCACCCGGGGCTGCACATGGGCAGCACCCTGCGGCTCAAGGTCCAGGCCCGGGATGTCAGCCTGGCACTGACCGCCGACAGCGCCTCGAGCATCCTCAATCGCCTGCCGGTGCGAGTCCGCGAATGCCGCCCGGCGGACAACCCCGCCCATGTGCTGGTCAGCCTGGACGCCGCCGGCAACGCCCTGCTGGCGCGCATCACCCGCTATTCGGCGGATCAGCTCGCGGTGCAGCCGGGCCAGACCCTCTGGGCGCAGATCAAGTCGGTAGCGCTGCTGGGCTGAGCAATGACGCAACCGGCGCTGTCCATTGCAGCAAGAGTGCCCTTCATGGACCGCCCCCATGCCCGACTGCCCGCTCCCTGCCGCCCTGCACTACGTCGATGACAGCCAGCCCGGCTTGACCCGGCGGCGCTGGCGCGATCGCTTTCATTATTTCGACGCAAGCAACCAGCGTGTCCGCGATGCCGACACACTGGCGCGCATCGCAGCCCTGGTGATCCCGCCGGCCTACACCGATGTGTGGATCTGTGCCGATCCACAGGGCCACCTGCAGGCCACCGGCCGGGATGCCCGGGGGCGCAAGCAGTACCGCTACCACACGCAATGGCGCGAGCTGCGCGACCAGCACAAGTACGGGCGCATGCTGGCCTTCGCCGAAGCGCTGCCGAAGCTGCGCAAGCAACTGGATGCGCACCTGGCCTGCCCGGGGCTGGGCCGGGAGAAGGTCATGGCGCTGGTGATCAGCCTGCTCGACAGTACGCTGATCCGCATCGGCAACCGCCAATACCTGCGCGCCAATCGCTCCTACGGACTGACCACGCTCAACACCCGCCATGTGCAGGTCAAGGGTAGCCAAATTCGCTTTCAGTTCCGTGGCAAGCGCGGAGTCGAGCACAACGTCACCCTGACCGACCGGCGCCTGGCCGGGCTGGTCAAGCGCTGCATGGAATTGCCCGGCCAAGCCTTGTTCCAGTACCTGGACGAACAGGGCCAGCGCCATGGCATCGGCTCGACCGAGGTCAACCAGTTTCTCCAGCAACTGACCGGCGCCGACTTCACCGCCAAGGACTACCGCACCTGGGCCGGCAGCAGCCTTGCCCTGAGCCTGCTGCGGCCACTGGCCTGGGAACCTGACAGCGAGGCCAGGCGCCAGGTCGCCGACACCGTCCGCCAGGTGGCGGCGCGACTGGGCAACACGCCAGCGGTGTGCCGACGCTGCTACATCCACCCTGCCGTACTCGAACACTTCCAACTCGGACGCCTGGCGGACCTGCCCCGCGCGCGGGCACGCAAGGGCCTGGAACTCGAGGAAGTGTCACTGCTGCGCTTTCTCCAGGCGCTTGCGCGCCAAAACGATCATTGACCCCAACTATTTAGTTCATCGAGCAGAGAAATTTCCCATATGGACCCAAGCACCCTATCCTTGCCACTGAGCACCTTGGCCAGCGGAATGCGTAGCACCCCCACTGGCACCTGCAACTAAAGATCGATAACAGAATTTGTCTGTCGGGGAATTACTATCCGCCGAAAGCGTCTTTAATGAGAAGGAAGAGGGACAGGCTCCCACCGCAGACCATCAGGCTCGGCGGTTTTCTACATCACCAAGGAGAAATACATGCTGATACTCACACGCAAGGTTGGCGAAAGCATCGTCATCGACGATGACATCAAAGTCACCATTCTGGGCGTCAAGGGGATGCAGGTGAGGATCGGTATCGATGCACCGAAGGATGTCCAGGTGCACCGTGAAGAGATCTACAAGCGGATCCAGGCCGGCAGCCCGGCGCCGGAAAAAAGCAACGACGAGTAACCCCAAGCCAACCGCATCATGCCGCACGGATGCGCCTGATCGATTGCCCGCCCATGCGGGGAGCCTCTTGCGAACCTCAGGCGCCAAGCAGTTCGCGTACCGTGGCGATCATTCGGTCCATGTCGAAGGGTTTGTCGAACACCGCCGCGAACCTTCCGGGGCAGGCCCGGCCCTGGCTGGCCTGGGCACCACTCATGAGGATCACCGGCAGGTCCGTCAGCAGCAGTTCGTCACGAATCGCATTCAACAGTTCCTCGCCATTGAGCACCGGCATCATGTAGTCGGTGATCACCAGGTCCACGCGCTTTTCTCTCAAGGCCTCCAGCGCCTTGCGCCCATTGCTGGCCTTTTCCACCAGGTAGCCCTCATCCTCCAGAGCGAATCCCAGGATATCGGCGATCAGGTACTCGTCGTCGACGATCAGGATGCTGCTCATCCCATCAGCGGTCTCCTGGCGATATCGCCGAGCCACTGAGCACGCCGCTGGCGCCATCGAATGCCCGCGCCAGGTTGATGCCTGTCGGCCCCAGATTCAATGCCTGCAAGGCCGGATCGTGGTCGCTGTCACGCACCTTGATGATCGACAGGGCGCGATGCAGTTGTGCGTCGAGCTCGGCGAAGCGCATGAGGATCAGGTTGTCGACGATGCTCGACAGGTCCGGAGCCGGCGCAGTGATCTCCGCACCGAAGATGTCGCGCATCTCCCAGGTCAGCAGCACCGTGACGCCACGGGCACGCAGCTCGCCGGTCAGCGCGCGGAAGAACGCATTCAGGCGGGCGGGCTCTAGCGCCAAACGGCCGAAGGCGCCCAGGCTGTCGATCACCACGCGTCGCGCGCCCAATGCCTCGACCTGCGCCAGCAGGCGCGCGCCGAGTTGATCCAGCAGGCCTTCGGTGGTCGGCTGCCAACTCAGTTGCACCGCCCCCTCGCGCTCCAGCGCAGGCAAGTCGTAGCCCAGAGCGGACGCTTTCAGGCGCAGTCGCGCCGGCGTCTCGTAAAATCCAAAATGCAGACCCGGTGCGGCCCTCGTCGAGGCGGAGAGAAACGCGATGCCCAAAGCCGTCTTGCCCACGCCGGATGGCCCCATCAGCAAGCTCACCGAGGCTTCGGCCAGCCCGCCACCGAGCATGCCGTCCAGGTCGGCGACCCCGGTGGCGACCCGCGCCAGGGTTTGCGCACCCTGCTGGCTGGGGCGGCTGTAGAGCGCTTCAAGGCGCGGATAGACCTGCAACCCCGACTCATCGATCTGGCATTCGTGGCGACCAGACAGCGCGCCGCTGCCGCGGGTCTTGCGCAACTGGACATGCCGCACCGCGGTACTGCCGACCAGGTGTTCGCCCAGCTCTATCACGCCGTCGACCATGGTGTGCTCGGGACTGCCCTCCTCAAGCCGGGCACTGGTCAGCAGCAGCACCGTGCAACCGGCGAACGCCGCATGCCCCTGCAGCTCGGAGACGAACTTCTTGGTATCCAGGCTGGTTTCCGCCCGTGAGCGGGCGTTGAGCAGGCCATCGACGACCAGCAAGGTGGCCTGCTGCCGCGCAATCTCTTGACGCAACAGCCTGACTACCGCATCCAGGCCATCCTGCTCGAGGGTATCGAAGGCGCTGACGAACTGGATGCTGTCGCCGACCAGCGCCGGGTCGAAGAAGCTCAGCGTCGACAGGTATTGGAACAAGCGCTCATGAGACTCGCTGAGCAGGGTCGCCACCAGCACCCGGCCACCGTCGCGCACATGGTTGCAGGCCAGCTGGTTGGCGAGGATGGTCTTGCCCGAGCCCGGGTGGCCCTGGACGATGTAGGACGCACCGACCACCAGCCCGCCCTTGAGCAGCGCATCAAGCCCTTCGATGCCGGTGGCCAGTCGCTTGAGTTGCTCTACCATGATGGTCTATCCGTCGCTCGATGGGGTATCGTCGCCCATTCGGGCGGGTAGGTACAAGCTCATGCAGGTGCCTTCACCGGGGCGGCTGGACACGCTGATCGCGCCATCACTCTGACGAGCGAAACCATAGGCCTGGCTCAGGCCGAGACCGGTGCCCTTGCCGAAGGCCTTGGTAGTGAAGAACGGCTCGAAGATGCGCGGCAACACCTGGGGGTCGATACCCTGCCCGTCATCACGCACATCGAAGCGCACGAAGCGCCCATGCAGCCCCTCCACCTCGCCGGCCAGGCGGACGCTTTCGGCCGTCAGGTGGATCTGCCCCGTCGTCGCGATCGCATCGCGGGCATTGAACACCAGGTTGAGCAGGACCATCTGCAGCTGCCCGGCGTCCACCTCGATCAGCGGCAGGTCCGGCTGCACCTGCAGCAGCAGTTCGATGTCCCTGGGCAACGCGTGCTCCGCCAGCCCGCGAGTGGTGTCGATCACCTGGGCCGGCGCGATGCTGGTGACATTCAGTTGCCGATGCCGGGCAAAACTGAGCAGTTGCTGGGTAAGTTGGGTACCGCGCTGCCCGGCGTCGAGAATATGCTCGAGCAGGCGCCGCACGCGTGCCGGATCCTGGTTGCCAGAGGCCAGCCGGGCAGAACTGATGATGATCGTCAGCAGGTTGTTGAAATCGTGGGCCAGGCCTCCGGTCAGTTGTCCCAAGGCTTCGAGCTTCTGCGCCTGGAACAACTGCGCGCGCATGGCGTCCAGTTGCAGCGCGGACTCGCGGCGATCGGTGATGTCGCGGGTGACCTTGGCCAGGCCGATGACCTCGCCATGCTCATCACGGATCACATCCAGCGCCGCCAGCGCCCAGAACTGCGTGCCATCCTTGCGCACGCGCCAGCCCTCGTCCTGCGCCTTGCCTTCTTCCAGGGCCTGGCGTAGCAGTTGTTGTGGGCGCCCTTCAGAACGGTCCTGATCGGTAAAGAACAACGAGAAATGCTGGCCGATCACCTCAGCGGCACGATAACCCTTGATTCGCTGCGCACCCGCGTTCCACGACACCACATGGCCGGTCGTGTCGAGCATGTAGATGGCATAGTCCACCACGGCCTGGACCAATTGCTCGTAGCGCGCCTCGGGCATTACCGAATGAGTGGGGCGGTCTGTCGACACCATGCAAGCTCCACAAGCACCGCGAAAGGACATATTGAGCGTAGCCAAAGTCCCGCCGACACCGTCCTTCAGGCGACGATCGTCAGTGCTCACGCTCCACCACCGTCGGCACCAGACGGCGCGGCATCGCCACCTTCAACAGCCACAGTCCCAGTAACAGGATCGACACGCCGCCGCCCAATGCCAGGAAGCGTTGAGGTTCGGGGTGGTCCAGGTCGAGCCCTAGCATCAGCAGGTAGCCGCCCAGGCTCATGAAGCCGGCGTACAGGAATGCCGCCAGCAGGCAGACAAGCAGGAACAGCAGCCGCCAGAACAGCTTCGGCTGTACACGCCGTGCTGTCTCTGGATAGGAGGAACGCGATGACATGGCGACACGACCCGTTGGATCCAATGCCTGAACAGTGGCGTAATGGCGGCATGCTGTCAATTGGCCTATAGTGGGCCCCGCCCCGATCCCACGAGGACCCGACATGACTTCGAACTTTCGCATGCAAGGGCTGCAGGATGATCTGGTGCGCAACGCCAGCGAACTCGACGAACTGTGCCAGGCCCTGGATGGCCATGCCCGCTTCCTGCGTCACTCGGTTCACGAGGCCGATGCACAGGCCATGGACGGGCATGTCGATGCCCTGCGCCACTCGGCCTGCGACATGCGCGACATCGCCCGCAGCATCGAACCCTGAACCCCAGGGCCAGTTGACGCTTCTATAACAATGGGTTATAAAGCGCGCCTGATTGCCAGGCCCCGCCGCTATGCAGCGCGCCGGCCTATCGTGCGAGTGTGGTGGAATTGGTATACACAGCAGACTTAAAATCTGTCGGCGTGAGCCTTGCGGGTTCGAGTCCCGCCACTCGCACCATCTTCTGTCGATCAAGGCGCCCTTGCGGCGCCTTTTTCATGCCCGCCGGAAAACCGCCACACAACTGCTAGAGTGGAACTTGTCCCTGTCCACTGGAGCGCCGCCATGCGCTATAGCCTGCTCGACGGTCAACGCGACGTCATCCTGCTGCTCGCTCGCATCCTGCTGATGATCCTGTTCGTGCTCTCCGGCTGGAGCAAACTGAGCGGTTTCGAAGGCACGGTCGGCTACATGACCTCCCTGGGCGCGCCCGCGCCCATGCTGGCGGCGGCCGTCGCCGTGATCATGGAGCTGCTGGTCGGCATACTGCTGATCCTGGGCTTCTACACCCGCCCGCTGGCGTTGCTGTTCGCCCTGTTCGTGCTGGGTACCGCGCTGCTCGGGCACCCGTTCTGGAACATGGTCGAGCCCGAGCGCAGCGCCAACATGACCCAGTTCCTGAAGAACCTCGCCATCGTCGGCGGATTGCTGCTGCTGGCCCTCACCGGCGCCGGGCGCTTCTCCCTCGACCGTCGCTGAGCGTGACGGCGGCGACATCAATCGTCGCAGTCGTCGTGCCAGGCCGGGTGGTCGTCCTCATCGTCGAAGTCGTCGAGTGACTCTTCATCCTCTTCGACTTCATCCAGCGCCCCGTAAGCGTCGGCCTCAGGGTCGTAGTCTTCGTGGAATTCGGGATCGAGCAGGTGATCGTGCTCGGGTTCGGGCAGATCGTCTTCGTCGTGCATTGCAGGCTCCGGTAACAACGGCACGCCTGTATAGGCGCATCGGCGCGGGCGGTCAATGCTCGCGGCACTTAACCTCGGCTTAACCGACAAGGTGCAAGGTACAGGCTCTCCCTTCAAAAACGCACTTCGCCCGCCGCCCTGGCGGGCTTTTTTTGCCCGGACCTCCCTGGCTCACTGAACCCGACGCCTTTCAACTGCTCGCATAGGTGCAGGATCTTTTTATCCAGGAGGTTTCCGTATGGCCGTGAACATCGACACGCTGATCATCACCACACCGCTCGCCAAATCCGCTAGCGACCCTCTGGCCCTAGAGGTCACCGGGGCACAGGCCCTGGCCACCCTGCCACAGGTGGTCAGACGCCTGGACAATGGCGCGGTACGCATGACCGCGCCGACCAAGGGCGCGTCGAGCAAGAGCACACATCGCACTCGCTGCGAGTGGAAGGAAGCCACCTATTGGGCCATGAACAGTGCCAACCGACATTTCAGCCACCAGCGCATGGTGCTCGAGCAGGTCAACTCGGCGCAGAAGGTGGTGATTGCACAGATGCATGTGAAAGACGACGACAGCCCGGCGATCAAGGTGTTCTGGAACAAGGGCAGGATCACCCTCGGCTTTCGCCGGGACTTCGATCAGGTGACGCCGATCAACAGCGAAGTCCTGGCCAATGTGCCCCTGCACACCCCCTTCGACATTACCCTGGAGGTTTCTGCAGCAGGGGCCGCGTTGGTTTCAGCCACCTGCAACGGCCGCACAGGCAGTACGGGGCTGCTGCAAATGGCCAAGACCTGGAACAGCCGCACCTTCAACTTCCACGGCGGAGTCTACAACCAGGTGGACTTCAGCGACCGCACAGCACCAGAGGATGCCTCGGTCTGTGTCATCAGCCAGCTCGAACTGCACCATCGATGATGAATAGACAACCAAGACGCGACTGCAGGGTCGCCCATTCATCTGAATGTAATATTTCGAGGCAAAGTGCCATCATGTCAGGTAGGATTCCACCGCCTCGCCCTGGATTGCGAGGTAATTCACTGAAATTCCAAGGAATCCGCAATGCCATTCGCTCGTCACCTGATCGCCGCCGCCCTTGTCGTCCTGACCACGGGGTGCGCCAGCGGCCTGAACTCCGTGCAGGAACAGGAGCTCGGCTACTACCGTGCGCAAAACCTCGAGGTCAGAGAAAAGAGCCCGGGCGCTGCTGCGGCACTCGGCCTGCTGCCAGGCGGCGGCTCGTTCTATGGCCGGGCCTATGGTTATGGCGTTGCCAACCTGCTGCTGTGGCCGCTCTCGATTCTCTGGGACCCGGTCAGTGGCTACAGCGCCGCCGAGTCGATCAACTACCAGGCCACCCGTGCCCATGTCTCGCGCATGAAGAAAAGCCAGATGGATACGCTCGACAACAAGCTGATCGCGGAAGAGATCGATCCGAGGCAGTACGCGATGGAGAAGCGCAAGATCGAGGAAAAATTCAGTAACGGTTACTGAACCCCTTCCAGCATGACCTTCACGAAATTCTGACATCTGCGTAGGCAGACTGACCTGGCTTCGATACGTTCTGTTCAACCCGCCTCTTTAGGCGGGTTTTCTTTTTTGGGCGCTCCGATCACGAGAAAGCCACGGCAATTGACAACATTTTCACGTCTGCCGTGCCAAGGTAGTGACTCATCCGTGAAACACTTGGCCCGCCCTCCCCAGCGGGCCTTTTCTTTGCCTGCGCGCTAGTCGAAAGCACCGTTGAGTACTTCGTAGATCACCCCCGTGGCGACTGCCACCAGAATCAGGTCGACACCCGCCTGCATCCATTCGTAACCGTCATAACGCGGCAGTTGGCCCAGCAGCCGGCCATCGAGCTTCTTTGCAATGCCAGGGGGCAGAGGCTTGCCACGCGCCAGGTTCTTCTGGATACCCGGAGGAAGCGCTGGCCCAGGACTCCAGTAGTCACGGTGCCCCCCCAGGATACCGAGCACATCGCCACGGTCGATCACGGGGCCGCCATGACCACCATCGTGCTTGCCCGCCCCCGGGTTGCCATGGTTCTGCTGGGATTTCCCCTTGCCATTCCCCGGGTCGGCGAAGGATATGCAGGGCGCCAGTACCAGTGCGATGGATGTCAATGTGGCAATGACGGTGCGGTATTTGCTCATTGCTGCTTGCCTCTGCAGATTGGGGTCTGTGCAATCCTAGCCCACGACAACGACAAGAAGCTTTCTCATACCCCTACTTGAGCGATCAGGCATATCAACACCACGGCGGATGCGCACTCTCCCGTTGCGACTTGGTAAAGTGGCATACAGCCGGTATTGAAGGACCATAGGTCAAAGGAACGACATGCTGAAACTGCTCACCGACATCGCCTTTCTGTGCGCTGGACTGTTGGTACTGATCGCCCTCTTCTGGGCATGCACCTACGAGCGCAATCGCTGGCGCGCAGCCTTAGAGGCAGACTTCACGGCCAGGCTGGGCAGTTTGGATATCGACGGCTACGAACTGATGGTCGATAAAGTCACGCTACCACCCCCCCATAGAGCTGCCGATGTTTACCGGATCTTCCACGACCTGCAGGGCAACTATTTTCTTTACATCAAGAACGGCTATGCAGCAGGGGCACTCACGCCCTTGGCCAGGGAGCGTGCGCTGCAGGCCGCGAAAATGAGTGGATATCCCTGCAAAGGCCCGCAGGTCTAGAGGGCGCTGGCTTTCCTGCAAAATCCGGCAACACTTGTAGGCCACCCCGTTGATGAAACTCAATGGAATCGATGCTGTCCCATTGCCATCGGTTACTGCCGAGGCCGTCCGATAGCGCTCACAGGCGTGGCAAGGTCCACATCGCGAAGCGATCCTGAAACGGTCTCGATATCCCGGTTTACCGGCGCGCGCATCCCGCCTGTCGAGGATGCCGCCCCCACTTTTCAAGGCTGAAAGAGCGAACCATGAAACAGAATATTCTCCTCGTTGCCGTCTGCGCCGCCCTGCTCCAGGCGTGCGCTCCGGCTTCCACTTCCCATGAAGGGACGCCTTCCATGCCTGCTACTGCCGCCTCTCCCGCAACCCAGCCCAAACTCTCGGCCTACTACTGGAACTTGGTCGCTGCCAACGATGCGTCGGGCAAGGCCATCGCCGCCATGGCGCCTGGCATCGAGGGCAAGCTGCGCCTGAACTTCGCCGAGCGTAACCTGAACATCAATGGCGGCTGCAACAACCAGTTCGGCGGCTATTCCTACAAGGACGGCGTATTGAAGGTGCAATCACTGGCCTCGACCCTGAAGGCCTGCGATAAGCCCCTGATGGAGCTGGACGCCCAGGTCGGGCGCCTGTTCAAGGGCGACCTGCGCACCACCTTCTCCGACGATGCCGGGGAGCCGGTGCTGCAACTGACCACCCAGGACGGTTCGGTGCTGAAATTCCAGGGTGAAGCCACCCCGGAGACCCGCTATGGCAGCAAGGGCGAGATCAAGTTCCTGGAAGTGGCCGCCAAGACCGTCAAGTGCAGCCACCCGCTGATCCCCAACTACCAGTGCCTGCAAGTGCGCGAGCGTCGCTATGACGACGCCGGCCTGCAACTGGCGACCCAGGACAGCTGGCACCCGCTGTACCAATCCATCGAAGGCTACGAGCACCGCGACGGCGTGCGCACCGTGCTGCGCGTGAAGCAATACGAATGGAAGAACCCGCCGGCCGACGCCTCGTCGCAGGTCTATGTGCTTGACCTGGTGGTCGAGCAGGACGCTTCGGACAAGTAATTGCCTGTCGGCGCAGGCCGCTCTGCGGCGGCCTGCGCCTTAAGCCAACGGCGACCGTGAAACGGCTCAGGTGAGCGCCGCGTTGACCTGCGCACTGTCGACGTATTGCTCCATGCTGACAATTTTGCCGTTCGTCAAACGGTACAGATGGGCAAAGGTTGCGGTCATCGCTTTCCCGGTCTTGCGATAGGTACCTGAGTAAACGCCAAAGGCGGCAACTCGGTCGTCCTCGGTCACATAGGTATGCACCTTGGCCTGGTAGCCATCCCATTCGGTGGCCAGGCGATGGAACACACCCTCCATGATCGCCTGGGGGCCGACATAGGTACCGGCATAAGGAAAGCCGGCCGCCTCGGTCCAAGTCACGTCCGCAGCCAACGCCGCCAGCAGATTCTGGCCATTCTGTTCGGCTGAGCCTTCGTACGAGGCTCGGATGATGTCCAGGTTGCCCTTGCTCATGATTTTACCCCCGCGTTCAGCTCGCGAATGAAGGCCCGTGGATCTGAAAAGATAGCGCTGGCAGGCAACAACTGCAGGGCATCGTCCGCTTGTTGCAGAACGAATGTCGGTACGCCTTGGCCGCCCACACGACGCAGCAAGGCACGCCCCTGCCCCACACGATCGTCGTTGACCTGCAGCAAGGCCGAATCCGGACGCGTCAGGCGCTCGGCGGCGGTATCCAAGCCCAGGTTTGCCAGGACAGCGGTCAACGTCTCCACTCGAGTCACGTCCAGGCCATCGACATAGCGCGCCGCCTGAATCGCCTTGAGCGCTTCGAACTCGCGCTCAGGCGCTGTCAGGTTCACTGCACTGAGCGCCAGGGTAGATGGGCCGCTGTCGAACGCCTGAAGACGGTCGGCGAGTACATGATCGCGATAGCGTTCACTGAAGACTTGCCCGGTCAGGCGTTCGATACGCTGGTCGTTGCTCCAGGCATAGGCCGCAAAGTCGTCATCCATGACGCGCGCACCGCTGCCGGAAAACAGCCCCGTCGGTACCAAGCGCAACGCAAGGCCAGTGGACTCGAGGACCTGAGGCAGCGGTCCAGCTGCGCCGTAGCACCAGCCGCACAGTGGATCGAAGAGGTAAACCAGAGTCCTGCTCATAGTAGATCGCCTTAAATGGAATGCCTCAAATCCTACCGCGCAGGCATTGACATTTAAATACATACGAAATAAACACACTGTATGCTATAGACATACATTGAGGATCTATCAATGACCGGCGCTTCCAGCCTGAACAGGCTTGCGTACTTCACCGCAGTGGTCGAGACCGGCTCCTTCACCGCCGCTGCCGAACGCCTCGGCATCACCAAGGCCGTGGTCAGTCAGCAGGTAGCGCGGCTGGAAAGCGACTGCCGCACCACACTGCTGGTGCGCAGCACGCGAAAAGTCCGCACCACCGAGGCAGGCCAACAGTTCTACCACCGCTGTGCTCTGATCCTCAAAGAGGCGGAAGAGGCTTTCGAAGAATTGTCCGAGGCCGCCAGTGAGCCGACGGGCACCCTACGCCTGACCGCCCCTTTCGATTACGGCATCGGTGTCGTGGTGCCGGCCATCACCGCATTCTCGCAGCGATATCCGCAGTGCAAGGTCGAGGCCCATTTCAGCGACCAAACCCTGGATCTGGGCGCCAACGATCTGGACCTTTCCATTCGCGTTGGCTGGATTACCGAGCAACATCTGCAGGCCCGACAAATCGGCCAGTTTGCGCAACGATTGGTGGCCGCCCCTCAGTGGCAAGCGCGGGTAGACAAACTGCAGACCCCAGCGGAGCTGGCCGAGTTGCCGATCGTGGCGAACCTGGCGCTGCGAGAGCCGACCCGATGGGTATTTGCCAAGGACACCTCACAGCGCGAAACGGTTGAGATGAGAGCCAGCCTGTCGCTCAACGCCACCTTGGCAGTGCGCGAAGCCACGCTGCTCGGGGCCGGGCTATCGGTCCTTCCGGACTATGTGGCGGAACCTGACCTGCAAGCAGGCCGGCTGATCGAGGTGCTGCCGCAATGGTCGCTACCCCGAGGCGAGATCCATGCAGTCTTTCCAACGGCTCGCTTTCGACCGGTCAAGGTGCGGGCGTTTGTCGAGCTTCTGGCAAGCCGCCTGGCTCAATGAGACGGCTCAGACCATCAGGTGAGCGCACGCCCGCACAGCCGCAGACAGTGCTACGCTCCGAGGATCATGGCCATCCAAGGGAATGAAGATGAGCTTCGACTGGCACGCTGGACCGATCACCCGCAACACCCCGCTGGACAGGCACTACCGGAATACGCAGAAGGTCCGACAGTTCCTGGTTAATGAATGTGGCGAGGCCTTCAAGTTCGACCGCGCCTTCATGGCCTAGATCAAGAGCGCTGCGCCTGCCACCATGGGGGACGTCGCGGATGAGTGGCTGCGCAGACGCGGCTGATCAAGGCCGCTTGCTGTCCCACGCTGGCCGCCCTGGCTCCCACCCCGGAGTTACCTTCAGGATTGGCCCTTTTTAGCGTGGAACGGCGCGAAGGTCATACCGAAGAACCAGCCGCCAATCATTGCCAGCCAGATCGATTGGTACCCCTCTACGTTGTAAGCGCACCAATAGTTGATCGCCGTAATCACAACGAAAATCGAGAAAAACTGCTTGCGGGAGTACCTGCTGAGGTAGCAGCTGGCTGCTGCGTCCAGTTCTTTGAGCTTCTTCACTGCGTTTCATCCTTGAATGACCGGTAGGAGATTACAGCGGATTTACCGGTGGTCACACACTTTCCTTCGTGTCCCACGATTTGTCCCAGATGGCGGGGCGACGAACGATTCGCAGGCATTAAAAACCCCGCAGACCTAGATCTGCGGGGGTTTCGAAAGGTGGAGACCGAGATCAGTATCCAACCGACGTAGACGGATTTTGCTACGGGGCATTCTCTTAAAGACCCGAAGAGATCAAGTTTTCACAGCGTCTGCGAAGGTGCCTTTACAAGTTGCTCACGGCTGGAATCGCGTGGCGCACGCGTGGCATAGCCAAGTGCGGCGCCATTCTTCCAACTTGTCGTACTGCGCGACGTTGAACTTCCAGTGACGCACAAATCCGATCACACCGATGGTGGCGAGCGTGGCTCCGATAAAGAACCTGGTCCAATCGACGCCCCAGTAAGTGTTAATCAGCTTGAGACCATCGTAGAGAATGATGGTACCTACTCCGGTCATGATCACAGGACCCAACAGGCGTTTGCCCGGGGGCGGACCTACGCTGGCAGCCAAATCGGTCTGATGCCGACCAGTCGTTTCGACCGTAACAGGACCATAGCCGGAGTTGGTCTGGTGAGTTGCTTGAATGCGAGTGGTACCAGCAGCGTGAATCACGGATAGCAGCTGGACATTTTGGCCTTGGCAATGCGGACAGCAGATGGCGTTGTTGCTCACCACGTAATCATTCCTTTGAGGGGTGAAAAACGACCATTCTAAGGCAATTGCATACCCCGATAAACTGCGCGGCGCAATCAACAACTGACCAGGCCGCCAAGCGATCCATGCTCCCTCCCATTCGGCTTATCCCTACCCATCCCAACCACTCACGTGAAGAGTGCGCAGATGCCTGAGAATTAAAAGCGACGATTAATGGAGGCTCTGCAGCGGTAGTGCCGCGCATCCGAAGAACACCGAGCAGCCCGCAGACCGGTGCCATCACGTTTTACCGGGGGATGCGCTGGACGCGCGGCGAGACAAGTTCAGTTGGGTACCAGCGCTGCAAGTCCATTGGCGGGCAGGCGGGAAGAGACTCGCATCGAATTCAGTGGTTCCACGAGGGCCTATTCAGACCCTCGGAGTACTTATGGACCCTACCGACCTCGGCCCAGGCACAGCCACCTGGCTGGATGGAACGGGCACCGTTTTGCTAGGTGGCTTTATCCGCGTCCAGGCATCCCCCGAAGGGCCACCCTGGCTGTGCCGAGCCTGAATCAGAAATGAAAAAAGCCCAGCGCGACGGCTGGGCTCTATTACGCAAGGAGATAGAAGATTATGGAGTCCAGTAAGCAATCTTGCCGCCTGCACCAACAGCTACAAAATTGCCGTTGCCGTAGGCGACGCTCCGGATATCGGTTCCTGCGAAAGTGTTGACTTGCTGAACCCAGCCGATCCCATCCTCGGAAACGGCTGTCTTGCCGCCGTCGCCGACAGCTACATACTTGCCATTACCGTAAGCAATGTCGCGGATGATGGTTCCATCGAAACTGGTATCTTCAACAGCAGTCCAGCTAAGCCCATCGGATGAATATGCCATCTTGCCATCCGCACCAACGATAAACATTTTCCCGTTGCAAAGTTTCATGGAAAGGATGGTGCTAGTGCCGAAGGTACTGGTTCTGGTCGCGAATGATTGCGGATTGTTCGTCGCCATCTTCACAGCGCTAAGCAACTTCCCATTCGATCCCGCAATCAACACAATGATCACGAGCGCCTCAATGCGTTTCTTCGAGGCCTGCCCTGCGGCAACCGCAGCATTGACTACGGCTTTGCGGCACCACGCCGACGCATCCAGCGAGATGTCTAACCTAGCGCGTTTACCGTCGAGTAGGTGCGATGGCCAAGCCCTCGAAGGGCTGAAGTTTCGGAACTCCATGCCTTTTGTTTCGGAACTCTTGACATTTTCTGCGCGCAAAGAAAAACCCCGCAGACCTAGATCTGCGGGGTTTCGAATAGTGGAGGCCGAGGTCGGAATCGAACCGGCGTAGACGGATTTGCAATCCGATCTAGGAATGCCCAGCCAATGCGGCCTGCACATCAATATCAGTTCCAAAACAAAATCGAAATTGGCAAGCTGCAAGCCGCATTCTACAAGGGTCGGCATTCGAGTTTTGGAACCGATTTTCACCCCTCCTTCGGCGTTCTGCCGACCACGATCCGTCCTGGCTCGTCCCTCTCCCACTCCTCTGCAGATTCATACCTGAGCAGGCCGATTGCCCAGGCCTCTTCGTGCTCGAGTAGCGCCCAGGTCCTGGCTGCCTCGGCAAGCTCCAGCATGTCGGAAAGCACGCCGGCATCGACCTCTCGTCGGCGGCTGGCCGCATAGGCCATTTCTGCCAGCACCGCGGCTCGCCCATCTGGATCTGTGACCAGGGCCGACTGGTCGCCCAGCTCATCAAGCCACGGCTGCGGTATCCCGGCCAGGCTACTCAACACGGCACCACCACGACTGCGAGTACAGCACGCCGTCGACCTCTTCGAAGCCGGTGATGTTCATGCCCATCTGGGCCATGCCGTTGACGCAGGCATCGTGAAGGCGCGGAATGATGTCACCGCTCGGCGTCGGGTTGAACACCCAGGCCTCAATGCACGGGCGCCCGAGCACTTTGCTGTGGCCGTACTCGATGTGCACGTCTGCGCGCAGCGGCTTGACCTTGGCGAGCTTTTCGTTGGGGATGGCGACACCGCGCACACGGCGGCGAACGAGGAGGAAGTACATGTGGCACCAATACTGTATATCGATACAGCATTTGACCATTCAAACGGAAGATGAGACCACTACCGTCCGGCGCTTCAGTGGCGAACCAAAGGCTGGTGCCCAAGTGCGTAGAGCTGGTAGTCGGTCACAGCCTGGTAAGCGGACTCGGCGATTCTTCGAAGGCGTTCGACCTGCTCTGCCGGAGCCCCGGCGTCCTGAGCATTATGGTAGGTGCGTAAGGCCTCAATTGCCTCGCGTATCATCGGCTCACCCGCCTCAATCATTCCCTCTATGGTTCGCTTCACGATGCTGCCCCGGTGGCTTGACTAAAACAGTATAGGATCAAGCGCGCCGCAACGAGCACCGCTTTAAGTCACCATGTGGTGCCATGCCAAAGTGGCCAGCGCAATACCGCAGACCCAAAGCCCAACCATAGCCCACGCCTGCGCCTCACTCTTCAGATCATTCCTTCGCATAACCTCTCCTTTGCCGGCTTCATGCCGAGACATCGCAATTTCGTTGCGACCAAGCACCACAGATGAAGGTTCATTCTGTTTACCCACAAGATGCCCCTACTCCACCAAGCCGTCATAGGATGCCTCGCAGGCTAGGCCAGCTACTCGGGCCCGGTCATACGCTGCCGCCAATTCTCGATTCGTTTCGACAGACCTGTTGAGCAGGTCGGAGAGCACCATGGCGGCGCGGCGAGCTGCCTCGCCTCGAGCGGTAACGGCGGGATCCTGGCCGGGGCAACCGACGGCGGCAGCGAGTTTGCCGGCTTCATCGCGCAGCCGCTGGCCAGCAGCATCAGCCCAAGCAGCAGCACCCTCAGCGATCGTTCGTTGTTTCTGAGCATGTGCCCTCACCTCCTCCTGCGCGTCGGCGCGCTGTTGCTCCTTTGTCCGCTCACCGCGCTCGCCCAGCACCTCAGCCAGGCGATCGCCACTATCCCGCTGCGCTGATGCCGCCGTGGCCTCGGCACGCTCCACAGATCGACCGTGCTGGTAGACGAGCCAGTACGACCCGACCACAGCCAGCAGCGCAATCACGCGCACGCCCCAGGTGTTCATCCCAGCGCCCTTCGCAAGCCCTCAGAGAACACCGCCGCCGGATACTCGTAATTCGCGTTCTCGTGCCTGATGATCGCGTGCACCAGGCCGCCCAGGACCTGCTGGTTCTTGATGTCCTGGATCGGATCGCTCGGGGCAAGGCCACAGCGCTGCGCCACGGTGCGGATATAAGCATCGGTGTCGTTCTCTATCTCCGGCGCCCAGCGTTTGATGATCGCCGCCACAGTGCGCAGGCCGTGCTTGTTGTAGTAGGTCTGCAACAGCTTGCCGAGCGCACGAATGCCATTCTCCGGCGTGTCGAAGATGCAGAATCGCCCGCCGGGCTCTTTACGGATCTGGCCAACCCAGTTGTTGGCAGGGTTGAAATCGATGTTTCCCGGGTTGCGATTGCGCACGCCGCGAGGAAGCAATTGAGTCATGGTTTTCTCCAGGCAAGAAAAAGCCCCGACTGTGCGGGGCTTTAGTGGGTAAGTTCGACAAGCCAGTCAGGCGCCACCGGGCGATGCTCAGTGGCTGGAAACAGCTCTGATTGGGGCCAGTCTCGCAAGGCCTGCAGCAGCGCAAGCAGCTCCACATACTGCGCACTGGTCAGCGTCGTATCCCGCCCAAGCTCGATCTCATCACGGTGTCGATCACGCAATGCGCCGTAGACGGGCAACAGTTCATCGCGCCATTTCCGTTCATCCTCTGCAGATGGGGGCAGGTAGAAAGCCTGTAACTCCGCATCCCAGTAATACTTCGTACTTTCCGGGGCGCTGGGGACTTCGATGTACCCCCGCTCTGAAAGCTCATTGTGGTCTTTTTCTGGATCACCCAGCCAACTGCCATAAAACTGGCCACTTGGGAGGCAGTAGAAAAGCTGAACAGCACTCATGCTTTAATCCTTATGCGTGCCCGCCAGTTGGCGAGATTCATGGTGACGGCCCCACCGGTCCCCTTCGCGGGCAGGGCCCAAACAGATGCAGACGGCCCAAACCCGATAGTGACCGTTGATGCGTTTACGTCGTATGCGTATGCCCCCGTAGTTGAAGCTACAGATGTGTTGTCTTGCATCCATGTCAAAACCTTGAAACTTTCACCAGGCTGCCAGCCACCTTGGGCGGTCACGCACTCCCAAAAGACCTCTACAGAGTCCAGAGACGGCACATAACCTAAGTTGTGACTGACAACCACCGGCGCACCGGCCGTGATCTGGATATAGCCAGACAAGAAACCCGCCCCGGCTTGCTTTGTGAGCAGTTCGTTACCATTCCACTTCAGCTTCCCGAGAGAATCCATGAACAACTTCCCGGCGACCTTACCGGCCCAGTGAAACGCTATACCAGGCGCCCATTGATCACCCGTCTCAGTCGGAGCCCACTCGCTCACTTGCTTCGCCTCTCGAATTTCTAACGCTGCAGAGTTCCAGTCTGCAGTGTTAGTTGGTGAGGAAAGGCTCGGGCGCTGTTGACTCACCGCGCCGACCAGCAACCGCCTCCCCAACTCTGCAGTCACTGCGGCATTGTCAGCCTTTGCCGCTAGCGCATTGAGCACAGTGGTCGCAAAGTTCGGGTCATTACCCAGCGCCGCCGCCAGCTCTTTCAGCGTGTCCAGCGAGCCAGGAGCAGAATCCACTAGCGAACTGATAGCGGCCCGTACAAAGGCCGTGTTGGCGGCTTGTTGATTGTCCGCACCTGCAGCTGCGGTTGGCACCTCGGGTGTGCCGGTGAACTTCGGACTGTCCAACGGCGCCCGGGCAGCCAGCCGTTGCTCTACCTCCGTCGTGGTGTAAACATCGGTCAGGCCATAGCCCGCCGCCGTGGTGGGGTTACTGCCGGCAGTGACGCGACCGAGCGTATCGACGGCAACCTGCCGATAGCTGCCGGCAGCGACCCCCGTCTTACCAAACAACATGACGAAGGCCAGCGGCGTGGTGCCCACCTGCGGCGGCAACGTGTTGGCCAACTGCCACATGGTGCCGGCGTATGCGGTGCCGGCCTGGACGATGATCAGGTGACCCGGGGTGCATTCAGCGTCTTCGTTCGCATCCAGCGCCCGTGACCATGCATTGGCGGACGCCGTGTAGATCCAGTTCTGCGCGGCGTTAGCCTGGTCCTTCACCAGCACCCGATCACCAGCCGCCAGAGCCACGCCATCAATCGTCTGCAGGCCGGACAAAGCAATCGGCCCGGTGGTGGCCACGCGCACGGCGCGTTTTACGTCACTGGCCGAAAGGCCCTGGATCGCCTGCAGCAGCTGCGCGTTGTTGTCTTCACTCGGCACAAGGCCGGCGGCCTTGATCACAGCCAACAGCTCATCGGTGACCGCGTTGCCCCAGGCGGACGGGATCAGCGAGCCCGGCAGGCCCGTGCTGACGTTTTCGTCCACGAACTTGCCGCCGACCAGGCCGACATTGGGAATGCGTTTCGGGTAGTCCATATCGCGTTATCCGTAGGTAATGGTTTCAAGGGTGTGCGCCGGGGCGGCGCGGCTGACCAGGCACTCCAGCGCGCCGTTGGCTGCACCGCCGAAGGTCTGGCCCCAATGGCTGAATCCGAAGCGGCTGCCTTGGGCCAGGCGCGGCCCCGTCTCTAGGGTCCACATGAACTGTGCGCCCCAGGTGCCGAAGCGGGCCGAGCCGAAGCGCGACCGCCCAAAGCGCGGCGCCCGGTGCTCGACCACGCGGGCATTGCGGTAGCCCAGCGAAAAAGCCAGCTCCACGAAGTAGGCCGGCGTCTGACCGCCGACTTCCAGCAGCCGGCGGCGCACGGCCAATTGCCGATCGGCAAACGCCGGTGAGTCGCCCATGCAGGGGTCAGGCAGGTACATGACCCGCTCCCAATCCGGGACCAGCTCGCGCACCGTGGCGGGGTCGCTCTCGGCCAGTAGGTCGGCAGCGCGGCGGTCCTCGGTGGCCAGTTCCTGGGCCGCCGCCTGCAGCACCTGGTCAACGCCGGGGTTGAACTCGCGATCCCAGGCTGGCCCCGGCGGCAGCAGCGCACACAAGTGGGCGTAGTAGTCCGCTACCGTCCTCACGACCACAGCACACCCCCATAGGTCAGCAGCTCATTAGGGGCCGCCTGCACATCGCCTGCGGGACTGATTACCTTATGATCGCGCTCACCCGTGGCGCCGCTGATAGCCTCGGCAATGTGGGTGGCCAGCAGCGTGGCGCCCAGCTCCGATTCACGGTTGTGCAGGTCCACCAGGGCGGCTTCCACGGCGCGCCGTACCGCGCTGCTATCCGGGGTGACTGACAGCTGGTATTGCACCGACTTCTCTGCCGGCGGCAGCACGTACACCTCGGCCGTGACGGGCCGCTCCTGCTCGATGTAGGCGGCCACGGTCGCCAGGGCCTCGGCGTTGGGGATGATGTCGATATCGCCATCGCGCACGAAGAACAGCCCCACCGTACCCGGCCCCACCCAGCGCCGCACCACCCAGGCCCGGGTCACCCCGGCAACCTCCAGCGCCCAGGTTTCGTAATCGCTCTTGCTGCCGCCGTGGGCAATAACCCGGTACGAACGGATCACCCGAGCACGCAGCGCCTCGATACTCTCCTGCTCGGTGCCGCCGGTGAGGCCCGGCGCCGCCACGGTGAACGTGTCATTGACCCCCAGCACCGGCGACACCACGCGCAGCGGGGTGCCGGCCGGCGTGTTGCCCAGCTCGCCCGGCTCCAGGGCCTCGACCTGGGCGACGCCTTCGGTGCCGATCAGCTTGACCGAGGCCCGCACCCTGAACAGCACCTGATCATCGCGCTGCAGCAGCGTGCCGGCATCGAGCAGCGCCGAGGCGGCGCCGGTGAAGGTGGCCGCCCCGCTCGCCTTCACGGCCTCCAGGCGGCCGCGCTTAAGCCGCGCCTGGGCCATGCGCAGCAGGGTTTCGTCGTCGGCCGTGTCCGGCAGGATCTGGTCGGCAATGTAGCGCTGGTGGCCGTAGCGGCCGGATGACGCCGCGCCGAGCACGCGGGACAGCACCTCGGCGTCAGAGCGGACCAGGGCGCTACCGCCGGCCAAGTCGGCCTGCGCCCTGGCCACCAGGGCGGGCAGTGTTGGGATTTCAAACGGCATTGATCACCTGCCACAGGTTGTCTAGTTGAACATCGATCACCGGACCATCGCGCAGGCCGACCCGCACCTGCATGTCGAGGCGGTCGACCTTGCGCGACGCCGTTACGGTAACGGCGCTCACCCGGTCGTCATCCACCGCCCACTGCAGCGCCTCGCGGGCGAACGCCTCAGCCGTGCGCACCGTGTCGTCGGTCAGCGTGCGCCGGCGCAGCTGCCACAGGCGTGAGCCAATCCGGTCATTGGCCAGGGTCGGGAACGTGTCGCCCCACCAGCCGTAACGCTGGTCATCGTCCAGCAGGTCGCCGGCCTCGGCGCGCCGCCAGGTCAACAGGCTGATCACCACGGCGCGCTGCCAGGCGCGTTCGGACTCGGCATCGAGCAGCGTCATGCCGTCACCACCGGCTTACCGCTCTGCTGGTTACCCTTCGCCACGCCCTCATGCGGGTGGTTGACCTGGCTGACGCCGGCGGCGATCTGGTCGCCCTCGGAAACGATCTGGCCCGTGGTGCGGATCACCGGTGTGTCGAACTCCACGGCAGTGTCGGCCTTGACCTTGAGCGTCAGCGTCTGGATCTCAATCAAGCGGCCACGCTTGAAGTGCAGGCAGTCGCCCTCGTCGGTGTACACGGCCACCTCGCCGCTCTTGAGCGCCTGCAGGCGAAAGCGCCGGTCGGCGACGCAGACGACCACCCCATGGGAGCGGTCGCCGCCCAGGAACGCCGCTAGACCCTCGGCACCGGGTAGCGGGTTGGATGTGAAGCCGTAGGGCTCGAAGTGCTCCATGCCGTCTTTCACTTCGTCGGCGGTCAGGCGCATCTGCAGGGCCTGCAGCTTGCGGCCAGCATCGACCAGGGCGACCACGCCCCGGGCGAGAAAATTTCCCATTTTCATTGGCCAGGCTTCCAGTCGGCGGGGATCAGGTATTCGAAGTTGTCGGCCTTGCCACCCTTCTTGAGCTTGCGCGACTTGTGCGGGTCTTTCGGCTCGGGGTCGAAGCCATCCGGCGGCCCTACCACGATGTTGGCCACGGTGCCGGCGTCATCGAGCACGTACTCGATTTCGCTGATGAGCATGTCGCGGTCGATGCCGATCAGCGGGTCGACCACGCGCACGATCATGTTCGGCACCCACAGGGCGCCGGTGGACTGCCGCCACCCTTGAATCTTGTAACGCAGTGTCAGCGCCTTGCCCATGCGGCTCCCGCGCTCCCAGTTGGCCCGCGCCTGGGCCAGCTCCGGGGTCATCTGGCCACTTTCGTGGATCAGCAGCACCCGGCGCCGGGTGGCGCGCGGATCGGTGACGCCGGCCTTCACTTCGCTGGCCGCCGCGCCGTAGTCAGTGTCGGTGCCCGAGCGCTGACCGGTAACGTGGTACTCGGAAAACACCCCCGAAAAATCCAGCTCAGCGCTGCCGGTCAACAGGTTCTGTCCCAGTTCCAGGCGGTCGACGGCACGGCCGGCGCTGCCCGGTTTGATGATCACCACCCGCCCCCGGGCGTCATCGGTCGACAGCAGCCGCGAAAGCGTCAGCAGGCGGTCGATGGACTCGAAGGCAGTTTCGCCCGGTTCTATCTGGTGGTCGGCCAGCTTGGTGGTTTCCGCCACCTCACTCAGCACCCGCACCTCGTAGGGCTCGGCCAGCGCCTGCACGATCTTCTGCACGCTCTGCCCGCGCCACTGGCCGGGCTTGTTCACCGCCGAGCAGTCCACCAGGTCGGCAGTCAGCGAACGGCCGGCGACCGAGCGTTCGACGCTGCGGGCGTCGTAGCTGATCGGCGTGCCGAACACCCAACCCGTCAGCACCAGGTCGGCACCGATCCGCACTTCGCAGCGGTCGCCCTGGCGCACCGGGATTTCCTGCACCTGGCCCGGCCAGCTCCACGTCACGCCCAGGCGAAAATCCCGGGCTTGGCGTTCAATGCCGGCGCTGATGCTGACTTTCTTCCAGCCGCGATAGTCCAGGCCGTTCACGCTCAGCGTGACAGCGTTTTGGTTGTCCATGGATTCACTCTCGAGCGATGGTCAGCGCGCCCACGGGCAGGAAGCCCGGGTGCTGCACCTTGTTACGCGTAACGATTTCCTCGGCGCGGGTGGCATCGCCGTAGCGCTGGTACGCCAGCACCACCGCCGGCAGACTTTCCCGCGTGGTCACTTCACTCAGCCGCACGCCGGCGCGGGCCACTTCGGTCAGGTGCGCCCGCACCTGGTTGCGCACCACCTCCAGCCGCTCGACATGCTCGACCGGCGACGCCAGGGCGGCCAGCCACAGGGCGTCGCTGATGGCGTCACGCAGCGCGACCACGTCTGCAGTCACCGGCACCTCGGGGCGCTGAATCGGGGCCACCACCTGCTGCTCCAAGGTGGCGAAGCCGGTCAACGGCTCGGGCGCCTGCACCACCGGCATGGCCACCGCCTCGCGCACGGCCAACACGATCAGCGCGTCGCGCACCAGCTCGCGGGCAGCAGTGACCACGGCGGCGGTATCGGTCCCCCCGGCCGGTGGCGGCGCGTTGGCCAACTGGCGGGCCTGCTCCACCTGGCCGGTGATGGCCCGGCCGGACTCGGCGAAGCTGGAAAACTCCGGCGTCGCCTCGGGCAGCGCCGCGACGGTGCGGGCAAACTCCGGATCGGCCTCCAGGCTGGCCGAGTCGCCGCCGCTGGACGGCCCCCAGCGATAGCCCGATGACCGTGAACTGCCGCCGACACTGGCGAACTGCCCCCGGATCATCGCCGCGAAGTTGCCCGGGGCGTTGATCAGCATGTCAGCCAGCGCCTCCACCGAGCTGACCAGACCCGTCAGTTGGCGAAGCTCCGAGGCAATGGCCATCTGCACCCCGGCCACACCGTTCTGCAGCGCGACCACGGCCAGGCGCGCCCGGTTGACCACCGCCATCGCGGCCTTGTACCGGGCAATCGCCGATTCCAGCAGGCTTTCCGATGAGTCCTCCAGCTGCCGCGCCGTGTTCGGCACGCCGGCAGGAAAGCCCTTCTCGCCGTCCTCCACAAACACCAGGTCAAAGCGGACCATGCCGCCCTCGCGGCGCTCATGGCTGACGCTGCAGACCGTCGCGGTGGCTGTCAGCCGGCCATACCAGGGGTGGACCAGCTCACCCGCCCCGGGCTTGTCCAGGGCGTTGAGCAGGTTGTCACGTTGGAAATAGCAGTCCTCCCCGATCACGAAGGCGGCCAGCTTGATTTCCCGCGTGACGCGGCCCAGATCTTCCACCAGCGGCTTGTCCCGCTGCGGATACTCATGCGTCTGTGTGCGCCGTCCCGCCGGCATGCTGTCGCTGTCGACGTGGAACGGCACGCCCCGGAATGAGGCCGGGTGCAGCTTATCCCGCCAGGTACTCATGACGCCCTCCCCAAGGATCGGTAGCCCACTTGTGGGCTGACCTGCAGCCCGGGTTGGTTGGTGTCGGCCTGCTCCACCCGCATGCCGGGCGGGGCATTGTCGAAGCGCACGACCATTTGCCCTTCCAGCTGGGCTTTGCTGGCCTGGGCCGCCTGCTGCACCAGGGAACCCCGCGACGCGGCCAGGGCACCGGGTGCCGGCGCCGACAGGCTGGTTTGCCCAGGACGCGACAGCAGGCCCATTTCAGCGCGTTTCGCCGCCTCCTGCGGGGTCAGCCCTTTGGCCAGGCTTTCCTGTGCATGCTCGGCCATCTGCGAGGCCGACAGCGGCATCGCCGCCCACGGTCCCGGCTGATTCGGCGCACGCATCAGGCTGGCCACGCTGGTGGCTTCGGGCATCAGTTGCACCGGCTGCGCCATCGGCTTGACCAGCGCCCCCGGTACCGGCTCGCCGGCGGCGTTGCGCGCCTTCTGCTGCTCGGCCCAGTCGTTGACCTTGGCCGTCGCCGCGCTGATCACGCCGTCGCCGCTCGACTCACTGTCGAAGCCCAGGAATTTCATCATGGGCTCGATGATGGGTCGCAGCTTGTCCCAGATCCCCTTGAAAAAGCCGGTGATGGGCTCCCAATGCTTGATGATCAAACCCAGCGGCGACCAGTCAAAGACCGACTTGAGGAAGTCGAAGAACGGCACCGACAGGGCTTTGACCAGTTCCCACAGCGCGCCGAAGAACGCCGTCAGCGGCTCCCAGTTGGCGACGATCTGGCCCAGCGGTGACCAGGCGAAAGCGGTTTTCATCCACTCCCACACCGCCATCGCCGGGGCCTTGATCTTGTCCCATACCGCTTGGAAGTAAGGCGCCACGGTCGACCAGTTACCGATCAGGATGCCGGCCGCGATGGCGATGCCACGGACGATCATGCCCACCGGGCTCATACTCGCGACCCCGTTCATCAGGGCCAGCGCCGCCGAGGCCCCGGCCGTGGCCAAGCGCAGTACGGTGAAGCCCACCGCCGCACCCAGCAGCCCTTTAATCAGCCACGGGTGCGCCCCGGCCAAGCTGGTCACGCTGCTGATGATCGGCCCCACCGACGCCATGAAGTCATTGAGCGGCGGCAACAGCACGCTGCCAACCGTAATACCCAAGCGGGTCACCCGGTTCTGCAACTGCTGCAGGGCGTTTGCCGTCGTCGCCGCCCGCGACGTGTACTCCCCTTCCATGGAGCCGGCATACTTTGTTGAATCCCCGACACTGGCCAGGTTGCTTTTCAGCAGCTTCAAGTTGGTTAAGAGCGGGGTGATAGCCGCCACCGACTCACTGCCAAACAGATTAGTCAGCAGCGCCGGACGCTTGGCCGCGTCGACCTCGGAAATCCGCTTGAGCAGGTCCATCATGGTGCCCTGCGAATCCTTCTGCATGCCCTCTGCGACCTGCTTGGAGTCCAGGCGCAGAGACTTGAAGGCCTCGGCCTGCGACTTGGTAGCCGCCGTGCCCTTGGTCATGGCCAGCATGAAGTTCTTGATGCCCGTAGCCGCAACATCCTGCTTCACGCCCACCATAGTGGCGCCGATGGCCGCGATCTGCGCCGAAGAAAAGCCAGCCACCTCACCCAGTGCACCCACTTCGGTCACGATAGAGGACAGTTGTTTGGTGTTGACTGGCCCCGTGTTCCCCAAGTAGTTGATTTGGTCTGCGAGCTCCACCACGCCATCCTGGGTCATGCGGAAAGCTGTCCGCCATGTCGCCATCATGCTGCCGGACTCCTCAGCAGTCTGGTCGAAGGCGACGCCCATTTTCACAGCGTCTTCGGCGAACCTGGCCAACTCCTCCCGGGCAATGCCCGATTGGCCACCGGCAGCGACGATTTTGGCAATCCCCTCGGCCGCCATGGGCAGACGCTCGGACAGGTTCAGCACGTCATCGCTCATCGCCTTGAACTGCTCGGGCGTTTTGAAGTTGACGACCTTCGCCACGTCGGCCATGGCGCTTTCAAAGCCAATGGCTGCTTTCACACCCATCACGAACGGGGCCGCGATCGCCCCGCCCTGCAGGGCCTCACCGAAGGTGATCTTGCCCAGGCCCGAGCTGTTCAGCTGCTTGCGCAGCACCGCGGCGTTTTTGCGAACACCGTTAAGCACCGGTGACAGCTTATCGACGCCGGTAATCAGCGCCTTGAGTTGGAATTTATCCGCCACCGCCTCCCCCATTCAGCGCGTTGATGCGCCACGCGTTTTCCTCACTCTCGAACAGCGTGTCGAGGGTCCAGTCCAGCACCTCGCCCGGGGTGGCTTTCCACCACCAGGCAAGGTCGTAGGCCAGCTCGGTCAGGCCGCCGACTGCTTCGAATCTTGGGGCATGAAAAAACCCACGATCATCCAGCCGATGGTGTTCAGGTCAGCCAGGTCCAGCTGGTTCACCGAACTGGCCGGGATGGCAGCGCAGATCGCGATGTACTTACCGACCGCTTCGACCTCCATGATCGGGTGGCCGCTCTCACCAACGACGTAGGGCAACGCCTTGATTGCGCGGCACTCCTGCACGGTCGGGCGGCGCAAGGTCAGTTCGGTGACCTCTTCACCATGGGCTTGGATTGGGGTAGCGAGGGTGTGAGTTACAGTGGTCATTACTGCCAGTCTCCTTGGATGCCTTCGAATTTGAGCGAGACCTTGGCGTCATCGCCGGTCACTTTGATTTCGTCCACCAGATACGCGCCGCTCAGCACGTACACCGAACCGTCAGCCAGTTCGGCGGTGATGGTCATGCTGATCCCGTTGGCCAGCTTGGCCCGGGGGAAGTTGGCGGTTTTCACCGCGTCGACCACCACATAGGGGATCAGGTCTTCTTCTTTGAAGTAGCCCCGCGTGATGGTTTCGCGCTTCTTGTCCGAAAGCGGGCATTCCACGCCGCCGGTGATCACCAGCTGATCGCCGTCGACCTTGATAAAACAGGTGCCCGCGACTTTCTGACCCATAAAGGGCACTCCCATAAAAAAGCCCGCACTGGGCGGGCTGGGGTTGAACGATGAGGGTTACGCCGCGTCCGGGTACTGCAGGCGGAATTGGTACAGCAGCGCGAACACACGCAGTTGGTTCACCAGGTCCGGCGGGAACAGCACACTCAGGCGATTCGGGTTCTTCGGGTCGCGCTCCACGATCAGGTACTGATTGAACGCCTCGGCGTTCTCGACAATGCCCTCACGCTCAAGCGCGCCATAGGCCGCGATCAGCTCGCCGCGAATCACCTTCGGCGTGACGATGGACTGGCCAGGGCCGAAGCGCGTGCCGTCGTTGGCCAGTTTGTGACGGCCGTACTTGCTGGTGATGATGCTGCGCAAGTAGCGAATCACGTAGGCCGACTGGTGCAGTGTCTCGCTGTCCAGATAGGAGTCATCCGGCTGGCCGTAGGCGTTACGCTGGTAGGTCGTAACGGCCCGCTCGATGCGGTAGCTGCCGCCGTTGTAGGCAGCGGTGGCCATGCCACTGGTCAGCAGCGATTGGCGCTCGGTCAGGGTAAAACGGTCACTCGCCTGCGCCGGGTCGATGCCCGTCAACGCGCCGGTCTGCGTCGGTCGCGCCGGGTCGGCACTGATGAACACAGCGGTACGTGCCGCCCAGGCCGCCGCCACTTCCCACGCCGGCTGCGGCACGCCGCGCTCGAAGCCATGCACGGAGACATGCGGATCGTTACGCGTCCGCCCGGCGGCGACCAGCTGGCCCAGTGTGCCGCGCTGCGCGCTGTACACATGGCCGTAGAGCTGCTTCGCCCAGGACCAGCGGCCGGCGCTGTCGTCCATTGCGGTTTTCCAGGCGCCCAACGTGTCGGCATCGGTCCAGGGCTGGGCGATGAACTCGAACTCTTCGTCGCCCAGCGCGGCCAACGCCGCCGATACAGCCGGGGTGCCGGCGCCGTTGGTCATGGCCGTGGCCACCAGCGTCAGGCCGGCCGGCGTAGTCTCGCCATTGGCGCGCCCCAGGCGGTTCAGCTGGACTTGGATATCGTTGCCCAGCTCTCCCTTGAACTTGGCCTGCAGGGTGACCACGCCGGCGGCGGCCGTGGCCGTCACCGGCAGGTCAATGGCGGCATTGATGGCCGCCGCCAAGCTGGCCGCCACGGCCTCGGCCGAGGCCCCGACCACGGCATCGGCGCGCACGCGCTGGCCGGCCACGTACAGATTGACCAGGCCGGCGGTGGCGACACTGCCCGTTACGGTAACAGTGGCGGTCGCGGCCGCGCCGGTGGCCACCTTGAGCGGCAGGCACCAGACCTCGCCGGCCACGTCGATGGCCCGCCAGCGTGCATGCATAGCGGCCAGCATCGAGCCGGTGCCGCCGATGTCCTTGGCGTCGCTGGTCTTCGACACCAGCACCAGGCGGCCGATTTCATCGCTGTCGGCGTCGTCATTGACCTGGCCGACGATCAGCCGGCGCAGGCTGGACCCGCCGCTGTTGGCCATGGAGTTGTCGACTTCGGCATAGAACAGCGGCACGCGAATGTCGCTGGGGATGTTGCTGAAACCGATGCTCATCGCGCTTTGCTCCCCCGGGTGGTGGTCTTCTGTTCCAGGGCGTCGCCGTCAAGTAGGCGGCGCTCCCAATAGGCATCGCGGGGCACTGCAGCGCCCTCGGCGGGCAGGTACTTGCCCGGCTGATCCGGCAGCGGGCAATCGCGCCCCGGTGCCGGCTTGAGGTGAATCGTGGTCATGGGTTCAAGTCCTCACGGATGGTGAACTCGACCCGCCCGTCTGGCCCGGGGGCGTCGACGTTGGGGTCTTTCAGGGGGTTGAGGAAGTCCAAACGGGTGTCGATGCCTTCCAGGGCTGGCAGGCCGGCCAGCTGCCATTCCTGCCAGGTCTGCGGCTTGCCTTCGCCGGTCTGCTCCCAGCGGCCGAGCTGGAAGTCGGCATAGAAGCGATAGCGGTAGACCATGCGGTCGCGGTCGAGCAGCAACAGTTGACCGCCGTCGTACAGCAGCGACCCCGATTCGTCGTCCGGCTCGAAGCCCACCAGGGCACGCCACAGCTGGGAGCGCACGTCGTGCAGCACGTCGGCTACCGACTGGCCGCGCTCATCATCGGTCGGCAGCACGACACACACGTCGATGACGTCGCGCACGGCCTGGGTGTAAACGTTCTGCGCTTGCGGCTCGTCGGCCGAGTCGCCAACGGCGATCACATAGGCCGCCGGCGGGGGCATCTTGGCGCTGTCGGCGGTCGGGTCCCAATCCAGTCCGCCGGCCACGCGCCCTTCGAAGCCAGACGCATAGGCGCGCAGCTGCTCGATCACAGGCGTGATTTTCATGTCAGGTACTCAGTTGAGCAGCGCGGCGGCAAAGGCCTGCTGCAGGATGCGCCGCACCTCGTCTCGGCTGTCGACCAGGGCGTCGGTCATGTAGTTGTCGCGGGGTTTGATCCGCCACCCGCCCCCACTCTTGCGGCGCACGCCGTAGTGCAGGTAAGCGGGATAGAAGGCCCTCATGCTCGCGGTCTTGCTGGGTGCGACACGCACCAGAAAGCCCGAGCGCGACACCTTGTAGCCGATGGAGTCGGTGGTGGCCCCGCTACGGTTTACGGGGTAGCCGTCCTGGCCACCGCCGAGCGCTAGATTCATCTGTGCCCGGCCGGTGATCAGCTGGCCAACCTTGCGCATGCCAGCGCGGATCTTTCGCTTGTTGAAGGCCTCTTGGTCGAACTTGTCGAAGCCCTCGACATGCAGATAGCCGTCAATCGAAACGGAGTTGGCCACGGCCACCTCCCGCCGGCGCATTCGCCGCCTGCAGCTCCTCGACCTCGATCACCGACCACACCTGCCGCCCGCGCATACCGGTAGCCCGCTTGACGCGGAACACTCGGCCGCCGGCGACCAGTTCATGCCGCGTGTCCAGGTCCTGCACGAATCGACAGTAGATCCGATGCGTAATGGTCGTCCCGGTCTGCACCGACCCGGTGTAGGTGGCCGTGCCTAACGGCTCGATCTTGCACCAGCGTTTGGCTACCGACTCGAAATTTGACTCAAGGCCTGCAGAGCCTTTTGGCGTGTCGCTGCGGATGCGCACCACCGCCCGGGTGCGCAGTTCGCCCGCTTCCGGCTCCCTCACAGCGTGAACCAGCGGTAAGGCTGCACCAGGGCGTCATAGGCCAGCGGCAGCGCCTTGGTGCCGTTGCTGGTCGACTCGGTGACCGGCTCGCGGTTGCGGTGCCAGTGGGCGACCAACAGCAGCATGGCCAGCGCCAAGTCGTCCGTTACGGGTAACGCGTTCTCCGAAGCATCGAGCGGCAACAGCCCACGTAGGTAGGCTTCATCGCCGGTCGCGTCTGCCGGCGCGTCGGCCGGCAGCGTGACCCAATACAACCGCCGGCCGCTGTCCTTCTCGACCTGGCGACGCGCTGCGCGGGCGTAGGCCTGCAGCAGCGTGTCTTCCTCGGTTTCGTCCAGCTCCAGCTTGCAATGGCTCTTGATCTGCTCAAGCGTCAGCATGGGCAACCCTCTCGTCAGGCGGTCTTGCCCACCAGGTGCTTGATAGCGGCCGTGTCCTGCAGCACCAGGCCGAAGCGCACGAACGCCAGGAAGCCGACCTGGCCGTACTCGGCGTAACGCTCCACCAGACGCTTGAGGGTCAGGCTACGGACCGCGCGCAGCACCAGTTCGTTGAAGTCGCCGGCATACATGAATTTCTTGCCGGCGCCGATATCGGCGATGGCCTGATCGATCACGTACTGATGCTTGAGGATGGTGGCCGGACGGTCGCTGTCGATGCCGGGCAGCCACAGCGGACGATTGTTGGCGTCCACCATTTCTTCCATCGCCTGCAGCGTCTTGTCGTTGAACGCCAAGCGGAACTTGGCGGCCGCACGATACGCCGGGTCAACGGAGTGAATCAGGCTGTTGACCTCCTGCCAGGTAAAGGCGGTGGCCTTGGCCGTCATGGCACCTTGAGGGGTCGAGTATTCCAGGCCCTTCGGCTGCGCCGGCGCATCGGCGGTTTCGCCGGTACCGGTGCCCTGGACGATCAGGCGGTTACGGGTACGCGACACGCGCTTACCGATACGGCCGGCCAGGTAGCCTTCCATGTCAATGCCCGAGTCCTGCAGCAGCTGTTCAGAGACGCGGATGATCTTCGAGCTGATGGTGTGCGACCCCATGGTGCCCATCCCGAACTCGACATCCTTTTCGCCGGCGGGCTTGTTCTCGCCGATCAGCTCGCCTTCTTCCTCGCCGCCGTTGCTGGTGGCCCAGGCGATAGGCGCGCCGTTGTCGGTCTGCAGCAGCTGGCACACCGAAGCAATACCGCCGTAGGTCACCAGCGATTCGATCACCTTGGCCTGCAGGGTGGTCGGCACGGTGAAACCGCCTGCCTCGTTCGGATTGGTGCCTTGAGCACGCATTTCCAGAACCACGGAACGCTGCTCGGGGGTCAGATACTCCAGGCCGCGACGTACCCAGTTATCCCAGGCGCTGCGCTGCTCAGCTTCCGCCTCGTTCTTCGGCGCGCCGGCCGGACGCTCACGGTCCAGACCTTCGACAAAGCTCTGATCCTGGGCGCGCAGCTCTTCTTCACGCTCGATCTTCTCGCGCAGCCCCTTGAGGTCGGCTTTCATGCCTTCCCACTTGGCGCGGACTTCGCCGGTCCAACCGTCGTCCGGGGTGGTGTCATGCAGCGAGCGCATTTCGGCCGACAGCTTGTTATAGGCTTCTTTCATTTGTTGCAGGGTCATAGCTCCCCCTTGGGATCACAGTTCAGTTAGGTCAAGCAGGCGCTCGCGGGCCTCGCGCTCAAAATGTGCGCGGGCTTCGTCGCCTTCGGTTTGCGCCTGCTTCCAGGCAGTCAGGGAGCGCTGGGCAGCGCTGGAGTCGGGGTAAGCCGGGAACGCCACCGGCCCTACGTCGCGCAGCTCGGCGATCTTGAAGATCGTGCGCACGATCAGGCCGTCTTTCTCCTCGTGCCAGGTGTCGCCACCCTTGGCCACGCGCATGGCGAAGCTGCTGCCGCTCATGTCGCCACGGCGCAGCGGCTCGACCACCAGGTCGCGGATGGTCTGCGTATTGGGCGTATCGATTTCGTAGGCCAGGCCGCGTTCATCCACGGTCAGGCGCAGCGTGCCGCTGGCCGTGCGACCCAGCAGGTAGGTCGGGTCGTGGTTGAACAGCGCTCGGGTGTCCTGGTTCAGCACGTCATCGAACGCGCCCGGGGCGATGATTTCCACGAAGGTGCCGCCCAGCAGGTCGCTACGCTGGTTGAAGACAGCGGCATAGCCGGCGATCTTCGGCGCGCTGCCCTGCTCATCCGGCTGGACAGCACGAAGCTCGCAATGCTGCGCCTGCAGCATGCGTTGTTCGAATTCACTCATGGGTTATTCCTGCTTCGTTACGGGTAACGGCTTGCCGTCGGCGCCGAGCAACTGCGTGTTGACGTTGAGCAACATCGAGTCGAGGCCTTCCAGCTGGTTGAGGTCTTCCAGCACGCGCACTTCGTTGCGGCTCATCCAACCGTCTTGAATGGCGATGCGGTAGAACTCGGCGCGCTCTTTTGGGGTGCCGCGCAACAGGCCGGCCAGGTTGAACTTGACGTAGTAGCCGGCCATGCGCTCGGCGCGGGTGAAGACGCGGCGGTTTACTTCTTCCTCCCAGTTCTTCACCCACGGCATGACCGTATGGCGCACGAACTGGATAGCCTGTTCGCTGATGTTCGAGAACGTGGCCTTTTCCAGGTCGTTGATCATGTGCGCCGGCACGTTGAAGATGCTGGCAATCTCGCTGCGGGTCAGCTTGCGAGTCTCGAGAAATTGCGCATCCTCGGGAGCGATGGTCAGTGCCTTGTAATCGAGGTCGGCGGGCAACAGCAGCGTCTTGTTGTCCGAACGCTTGAGCCGTTCCACGGCGGCGCGCCAAACCGTTTTCAGGCGCTCCCAGCTGGTGTTATCCAGCTTCCCGTCCTTGACGGTGACCAGCCCAGTCGGCCGGCCGCCACCTTCGAAAAACTCCTTGCCATAGCGCACCGTGGCCATGCCTAGGCCGATGGTGTCGGCGTTCTGCCGGATGGGGCTGATCCCCATGCGCCGGTGCGAGCCGATGGCGCGCAGGTGAATCATGTCCTCGGGTGACACCGCCAGCGGCGCGCCGTCCTCATCCTGGGTCGAATACACCCAGCGATTGCCGTTCTTCACCAGATCGGTGTGTTGCGGCTCGTGCATTTCCAGCGACAACAATTCACCGCGGCGACTGCGCACCGTGCGCGTGTAGCCGTTACCCCAGCCGAGCACATGGGCTTGCTTGGTTTCCCGCCAGCGGTAGGAGGTCTGCCAGGTGTTCGGCTCATCGTGCAGCAGGTAATGGGCCGGATGGTCGGTGGCCGCCTCGATCCGCCCGTTGACCTTGCGCAGCACGCTCAGCGGCAACTGGGCCATGGAGCTGGACAGCACGTAGATGCAGGCATACACCGCCGTCAGACGCATGGCCGAAGCCGGGCTGACGCTGATGCCCTGCCCTTCGAACAGGTATTCGGTCAGCTCCTTGCTGTTCATCGGCGTGCTGGGCACTTCCAAGCTGCTGCGCTGCTCGAACATCGCGCCCAGGATCATCGCCACACCGCCTTGGCGGCGCCGGCCACCAGCAGGCCGCCACCGACCATCAGGGCCACACCCGCCCCAAACTGGACGTAGAGGCCCGCGACGAACAGGCAAAAGCCTGCCGTCCCGATAGATTCAGGAAGCCATTTCATCGTAGGGGCTCACATAGCTAATAGGTCGTCTTCGGTCAGGCTGGCCAACAGCCCTTCCGGCTCAAATTCGCTGACCATGGCGCGGTTCATCGCCATCAGCGCGGCGACAATGCCGTCGATTTTGCGCATGTCGGTCTTGCCTTCGTCGGCCTTCATCGGCGTGATGCAGCCCTTGAACGGACGCACCACAACGTTGCCAGCCTGCCAGGCCAACACTGGGTCGCTGGAGTGGCGCACGCGACCGGACAGCAGCGCCGCTTCCAGCTCGCGCATGGGCAGGTTCATGCTGGCCACGCCGCCGCCCATTTCGACTACCTCGGCGCCGTCCTTCTGCAGCTGGTGGGCCAGCTGGGTGGCGCGCCATTTGTCGTAGGCCACTTCCTGCACGTCGAACATGCCAGCGAATTCGCCCACCATGTCGCGCACCAGGTCGAAGTCCATTTCCTCGCCGTCGCACACCTCCAGCAACCCAGCGTTGGCCCAGGCCTCGTAAGCGGCCTTGTTGGGGCCGCCCCGCTCTATCGCGCCTTCGGGCAAGAACGACTTGCAGAAGATGGTCCAGCGGTTGACCCACTTGCCGCTCCCCGGGACCAGCTCCACCTTGTCCAGGAACACCAGCGACACCGCGCAGATATCCGACTTGCTGGCCAGGTCAATGCCGATCCAGCAGCGCTGGCCCAGGAACTGATCCAGGGTCAGCGTGGGGTCGCCGCACGCCTCCCAGTCGGCCATGTTCAGCCAGGCTTCCTTGGCGCTTACCCAGATGTTGAGGTGCTTGGTCTTGAACGCGTTTTGCCGTGACGGGTAACGCGTCGCATCAGCCTGGCGTTTCAGCAGGTACTCAGCCCCGACCGAGACGCCATAGTTGGGGTTGGCCTTGCGCAGGACCGCCGGGTCTTTCCAGTCGTCGTCCTCGTCAATCGTGTAGATGATCCCGAACAACTCATCGTTCGGCACCGTCCCTTCCAGCTTGTCGATCACCTGGGCGCGCTGCAGGTAGCACGGCCCGGCGATGTTGTAGCCGGCCGTGGTGATGGCAAACATCATCGGCTGATCGCGGGCGCCCATGCCGGTCAGCATGGTTTCGTAGAGGGCGGCCGAGGTGTGTTCGTGGAACTCGTCCACGATGGCACAGCTCGGTGACTGGCCGTCGCCGGGGTCGCCGATCAGGGGTTCGAACTTGCTTTCGTCGCCGATCACCGACAAGTTTTTCGCCGCGACCTGGATGCCAAAGGCCTCGACCAGCTCGGGCGTGCGCCGCACCATCTGCCGTGCCGGCTTGAACACCTCCCAGGCCTGCCGTTCGGTGGTCGCACCGCAATACACCTCGGCGCCGAACTCCCCGTCCATGACCAGCATGTACAGGCCGACACCAGCGGCCAGCACGCTCTTGCCGTTCTTGCGCGGCACCTCGATGTACACCTCGCGGTACCGCCGGCGGCGGGTCTTCTTGTCGACCCAACCGAAGATGCTGCAGAAAATGAACAGCTGCCACGGCTCAAGCTTGATCAGCTCGCGCAGCGCCGCCCATTTGCCCTTGGCGTGCGGCAGCAGCTGGATGAACACCGCCACCTGCTCGGCGGTGTCGCGGTCGAAGGTCCAGCGAAAATTGCGCTTCTTCGACTTGGCCAGGTCATCCAGGTGGAGCTGACAGGCCCGACGCACGTATTTGCATGCTGCGATCTTGCCGGCCACCACGTCGCGGGCGTACTTGTTCGCCGCGTTTACGTTCGGGTAGCTGGCCATGTCCTAACTCACTTCGAGGCCCGCCCTCCTTTGAGCACGATGAACGGGTTTTCTGGTTTTTCCGGCCCGCCGCTGCCCATCAGGCGCGCACGGCTGGCCGGGTCCAGCCCGAGGGCTGCCCCGAAGCTGGCCAGCTGACGCAGCGCCTCATTGATCACGGTGCAGGCGGGGTTCTTCTTGAGCACGCCTTTGGCGTCCACGACGGTGATGCCCTTGCTGGCCACTTCTTCCTCAGCCAGCCGCCACCGCTCATAGGCAGCGCAGAAGACCGCCAGGTTGTGCGTGTCGGTGCGGGTCATGATCCCGGTCTGGGTCAACCACGGCGCAATGGTGTCCCACATTTCAATGGCCCATTCCCCCAGCCACTCCGGGGCGTCTGGGGTTTCCGCCAGCGGCGCCGGCGCGGGGCCGTCCTTCTTGAGTTTTCGCTTGCCGGGGTTGCCCTGCAGCAGCTTGAGGGCGGTAGGTTTCGCGGGTCGCCCCATCGTTCAGGCCTCCCGATTTTCTGGAATGCGATTTTTTTTAATTTCGCGGGTGTGTGAAAAAGGCTGGGCGATCGGTGGAGAGAGACGAAAGCTGTAGAGATTTTGCCCCGCCCCCTTATTTGGCCGATTTTTGACCACTTTTCGCTAATTTTGCCCGCAGACTCTCACCATCCATTAAGGCAGACAGATGAATAAGCGGACGCTCTGGCACTCCGTCAGCGGCATGCATGTATGCGTCAATTGCTGCCACTAGCTCATGTAGAACACGCGAAATCAGCTCTGGAATTCCAAGCTTATGAATGTTTTTCCAGCAGTACAGCGCTCGATCCAGGTGCCAGTCACCATGGAGGATCAGCTCGGTACTTCGGCTGCGCTTGATCGCTCTTTCGCGCAAACGCATTGCCTCACGCGCCAGGCGGACGGCCTGACCGCGCCCGTGCCGACTCTGCCGCCGTTTTGAACTTGTGGCAGTTTTTATTGATGGCAAACAGGTTGGATGGGTCATTCGTTCCCCCTTCAAACTTCGGTATGCGATGGTCAACCTCTGTTGCCGGCAGTCGGCGACCATTGCAGTCATGGCACTGGCACAGATAGCGATCTCGTTTGAGTACTGCCTTGGCAAGCTTGCGCCATGCCCAGTCATAGCCACGCTGCTCAGCAGTGCCACGGCGCGGGTTGTTCCAACCGATCGCGAGCGAGGCATGAGCGCTGCAGTAGCCGTGGCTGTCACTGGTCTTGCCGGGGCACATAGGAACACGACACGGGCGCTTGGCCTTGGGCGGCATAGATCAGCCCTCCACCTTCTTGCCCATGAAGCGGTCGGAATACTCACGTAGCTTATCCACCCCCATGAAACCAACCATGCAGCCGGCGAAGACCGAAAGGTTCGCAGGCAGGGCGAAGTACTCCAGCACTGGCAGTAGACTCACGGCGATCAAGCCGCAGATCGCGCCTTCCAAAAGGACCTTGCGCCCTCGGCCACCTCCATAAATGACTCGAAACATGGCCACTGCGGCGGCTATGCCACCAGTGGAAAGCTGGGGCTGGTGAGCTACCAACCATGCCAGCGCTGCGGCCCAAAGGCCAGGGTCTTTCTCAGGCATGTGGACCATCCCGTTTCCTCCCGCTACGGGGAGCAAAAAATGAAAAGCCCCGGCATGTGCCGAGGCTTAGATAAATGCTTGCGCTTATAGCGAGCGAAAGTTATCGCATCAAATTGTCAGTCATCGAACTTATCTTTGCTCCGAGTGAAAATCATCGCTTGAATGCAAAGCTCAGGTTCAGCGACCGAAGTTACACTTTGACCTTCTGCAAAGCGCAGTTAGAACGCCTATAACGAGACGGAGCCCGTGCCCCATCCGTGGTGCTGTGCTACGACCAAGGTCGGTCGAATCCCTTAAATACCAGAAATGAAAAGGCCCGCCGAAATGGCGAGCCTATCGAGCAAGCAGAAAAGGAATCGGCCTAAACGCCCCTCGTCATGCGAGCTTATTAGAAACTAAATTCCTTTACGCTACCGCTCCACCTGCATCCAAGAAGTCCCAGGAAATGCCCATCCAGGTGGAGTACGAATCCGCTGCCTGCATGAAAACGCCATTGCCAGCAGGAACAAAATATTCACTATACTTCACACCATCGCTCGGAAACCTAACACAGCTAGTGTCACGGCGTTCTTTCGGCTTAGTGGCGCCATACACAAAAATGGTATCGACGTTGCCCATATCCAAAGATCGAATTACCACGCCATGCTGATTATCTTCCGGCGCAACAATAGTATGCACCTCAATCACCTTGCCGTTAACGTAATTATACTTGAAGTGCTTTCCAAGAGTACGAACTGCCATAGATTCACCTTTGAGAAGTTTTGAATAACTTGGTTAGGCTGAAATTTCACCTAACCACAATTGCTCGAGGCTCAAAGGCCTTCTCAAGACAGATCCTACGGTGCGTGTTGCGCGCTGTGTGGGTCTGACGATGGAGTGACTCAAGCATCTCACAAAAATACTGTACATGCAACCAGTATCATGCGCGCCATCCCAAGCTCACACCCCAAGCTTCGAAAACCCGCGCGCCTGGACATGTCATCCCCATAAACGAAAAACCCCGGCGCAATGGCCGGGGCTGGTATGTGTCGCGTTGCTTGCAAGCTGGACACGCTGCTATGAAAACAGAGCTATTCCATATGGACAACCCCTTTTATCAAGCAGCGCCCTTCAAGTCCTCAAGCACGCAATCAACCCAAGCCACACCGGCCTTGATCAGCTCTCGCGCCTTCATTTCACTGACACCATAGTGGCGCCCTACCCGCACCGCAGGCCATTTCGCCCCGTAATACAACCAAATCATGTCACCCATCATCTGGTCACGCCGGCAGAGCCTGGCCACGGCTCCATCTACAGCCATGGCAAGCTCATCGATAAGTGCATACGGCTTAGAGGCCGATGGGAGATGATCCCGCATCAGCGCGAAAGCAGGCGACGTATAGCCCGGAACTCCCTTTCCATCCATCCGCCACCATCCCCACTGTTCCAACATGTACTCGGTATCGCCTAATGGGCGGTGCAGCGGCTTTCTTGTGTTCATCCTTCAGTCCCCGGTGTAGTTGGTGCCGCCGGCGCCCAGCCGGTTGCTTTCCTGATACAGCGCCTCCGGGCCGGTCGCTCGGAGGGTCTTCAATTGCTCGATCTGCCGTCTCGCGGCCTGGAGCATCATGCTGAGCTGGGTCACCAGTTCATCCTGAGCCAGGGCCTCGCCAGTTGCTGCTGCTACCCAGCCCGAGGCACTGCAGCGTTCGCACGACAGCTCATAAAACAAGCCCTTGATAAGCGCTTTCCCGAAGCACTCCGGGCATTTAGCCAGTTCGATCACCGGCTTCTTGAGGGCCGGTCCGTGGCTCTTTTTCATGCTTTCGAATCCTCGCTAATTACAAATTCGGTAAGGTTGCTCGAAGCCACGGCAGTCGTGGCCTGTGGCGAATTCTGCGAAATTTCAAATAAGGCCTCGGTAAGGCCGTGGATGGCACCAAAGCCGATGCCATCTAACCAGGCGTGCCACTTCTCCAGGGCTGCACGGCGCTGCTGCATGGCTTGGGTGTGGATGTATGTGCTGGCGATCTTGCCCAGCGTGTGGTTCAGCAGCATCTCGCCGATGTGGCCGTCGATGCCGAGGTCGGTCCAGGTGCTGCGCGACACCTTGCGCAGGTCGTGGCTGGTCCAGGCGCCCTGCCCCAACCGGGTGAACACCATGCTGGCCTGGGTCTCGCTCATCGACAGGCCGCGACGGTTCGGGAACAGGTACACGCCCTCATAGCCTTGGGACTGCTGAATGGCCCGGTAGCGGACCAGCAGCGCCTTGAGCTGGGCGGTCAGTGGCAGGCGATGCTCGGTGCGGGTCTTGGTGTTCGCCGCCGGGATGAACCATTCGGCCGCCGCTAGGGAGATATCCGCCCAGCGCGCCATGCGGGTCTCGCCAATCCGCGTGCCGTGAGCCAGCATCATCACCGCCAACATGGCGTCACCCGGGGTCGCCTTGAAGGCCTGGGCCAGCTGCTGCACCAGCTCGGGCAACTGCACGTCACGCAAGCGCGCTGCCTTGGGCAGGATCTTGGCCTTGGTGAAGTCGTTGAAGCGCATCCCGGCCATGGGGTTATGGTCGATCAGGCCGAGCTGCCGGGCCTGGCGGAAGGCGGTCAGCAGCAGCACGAACATCTGCCGCAGATAGGACAGCGACACCTCGGCCTGGCATGGCCACATCAGCTGCTTGTCCACGGTGTCAGCGCTCACTTCGACCAGGGGCAGGTCATCCAGTCGTGGCTTCAGGTGCTGGGCGATGGCCGACCGGGCACCGGCCTTGCGCTTGGCCGACAGCGAGCGGTCGCGGGCCATGCGGTCGCCGTACCAGTCGAGCAGTTGGCCCACGGTGACCATCCCCGAAGCAATCGGCGCAGTGGCCGGACTGCGCAGCAGGCGTCGACGTAGCGCGGGTAGCTCGGCCAGCACCGCCGACACGCCCAGTTCTGGCCAGCGTGCAAGGGGCATCCACTGCTTGCCGCGCACCAGATGCCATGTGCCCCGCTCGCGATTGCTCCAGAACCGCAGGTAAAGGCCAGGATGTCGTGGATCACGTAGATCGCGTACCGACTTGTCGGCGGCCTGGCGGCGCACCTCGGCTTCGCTGAACTTCACTTCCCGGGTCGCACTCATTGGAAGGGTACGCTTTCGCTTAGTATCACAGCCTGAGTACGCATGACGCCCTCAGCGTGATACCTGCGAACCGTATCGCGATCGAGCTCCCGGCTTCGTCCATCACAAACGTCATGGCAAGCGCTGCATGCCCAGGCGCCTTGCAGGTCGTGCGGCTTCTTGCCAACGCCGCAGGTGCCGCCCAGGCGGTAGTGGGCAAGCACAGTGGTTTCGGGATTGCCGTTGCAGATGCCCGGGATGCGCACCTGGCACTCCCGGCCGCGTGCAGCCTTGGTCAGTTTCGATTGCCGCATGGGCTGTCGTCTCCATGAAGGTCAATGACGGTGTAAGCGCTCGGCCACATGAGTTGGCCATGAGCGATGGCCGCGGCTTCGTCGCGGTAGAGCGCAATGGGTGGATGCGAGGTACTGGAGAGCCCGAACAGGTCGGAGCGGCAGTACAGCGCGTATCGGTATTCGGTGAGGTCAGGTGCGGGAAGCTCGATCATCGGCGCAGCATCCTGGATCGGATCGCCGCCAGGGCTTCATTCCCCACTTTTGGCGTGCGCTGGCCTGGCACCTCCGCAGGGAGAGCCAGCGGCATTCTCTGCAGCGGCTCACCTGCTACCAGGCGCCGAACGGCAATCGTGTAGTTGCGTTCGAACAGCTTGGCGCTCACCTCGGTGGCCAGCTTGTTCAGGTTCTCGAAACCACTTTCCTTGGCGGCATGCCAGACCGCGTCATGGGTCCACTTGCCCTTCCCTGCCATGGCGGGATGAGCGTTACGGCAAGCCTCACGGAATGCAGCTGCCAGCGGGGGAAGGCCCAGCATTTCCGGCGAAGGCTGGCACCACTCGATGAACTTCCCGGGCGCCGGGATGAACTCGCGGCCGGATTGCCGGCAGCGCATCAAGCCGAACTGCAGTTGCTCCGGGGTGTTGATGCCAGCCTCGAGAAACGCGGTTAGCCACTGCTGCTTGGCCGCCTTGTACGTCGCTTCATCTGGCCATGCCTGCTTCCAGGCGCTGCAGATCGTGCGCAGATCGCGGAACAGGTCGTTGATCACCCCAGCAGTTTTGCGATTGAGCTCGGCCTTCACATCGGCAGGCAGCGAGTAATCCGAGGGCACGTATTGGCCAGCCTGGACCTTTGCCCACAGGCCATGGGCCACGGTTGCAACCTGATTCATTGGCCGCCACCTTCCACGATCCACGACGTGTCATCGTCATCGAAGCTGGAGCGCTGCGATCCGCTATTGCGAGCAACTGGAGAACGCGCAGCGCGGGCGAGATCGGATTTGACCCAGCTGACCAGAGCGGCCAGCCACTGCTTTTCTGTTTGGGCCACGCCCTTGGCATCGTGGTGAAGCACAAAGCCGGATATGGCAACCGCGTTGAATTGATCCAGGGTCAGACCTGCACGACGGGCATAGGCTTTCAGCAGTTCCGGATTCGGTTCCCAGTCGAGGGACATTGCGAATGGCTCGCGCTGAGAGAGAGTAGATTGGTTCAATGACGGATTGGGTGCAGCTGCTGCACCCCGTTCTGCGTTTTGCTGCACCCCGTTCTGCTGTGAGCTGCACCCCGTGCGGTTTCCTGCACCCCGTTCAGGACGGGGTGCAACAGATGCACCCCGCTTAATCAACAGGTCGTAAACGACAGGGCGACGGTCACGGCGATCGATATGGGCAGCAGCAATTGCCTGGTTACCCTCAACGATCCAACCGGCCTGGGCGAGCTCATCTAGCTTCAACCGCACTGTTCGCTCAGAAAGGCCAGTGTCGTCGGAGAGAGTTCCGGCAGAAGGGAATGCCCCTCTTCCATCGCTGCCTGCGTAGTTGGCCAAGCAGAGCAGAACATGGCGCGCTGCAGGATTCTCAAGTTCAGCTTTGGGAATGGCGAGTGCCCAGGTCATGGCTTGTACGCTCACGCTTGCCACCATCGCGATTGACATAGAGCGACAGGCGCAGCGTTGCGCGCAGCATTGGAGAGATGCATAATTGATCCCGATTCAGAAGTTGAGAAAGCCGGGCTGCCACCCGGTTTTTTTATGCCCGCGATTTGGGTACTGGATGAATTAGCAGGTGTTTTGGCCATCTACTCGCACAAGGCCGGCTAGATCAGAATCTGCACCACTTGGCGTCAGACCTCCGGCTGAAACAGGGAAAACATCATCCAGGGCGCAAGTCGCTCCAAGTTGGTTTAGGGCCGAGACGATCCGTCTAGCCTCTTCCAGCCCTGGGGCCCTCCGCCCTGCCTCATAATTGGCGAGCCGTGATTGGTTCCAATCGAGCTTTCGCCGGAGACTGGCCTGACTGATACCCGCCCCCTTTCGGATCTGTCGAACGTGGTTCATAGGGGTTCCTCTTGACTGGACCCCAGGATAAACACGTAACGTGTTATTTTCAATCACGAATAGTGAAAGCGAGCTATTTCGTAACGTGATTACAATCACGGCTATGAAAGAAACCCTCGGACAACGCATCAAACGCCACCGCAAGGCTGCCGGGCTCTCCCAGGCCGCGCTGGCGACTGCCTGCGGCTGGAAATCCCAATCACGGGTGGGCAACTACGAAACTGATACGCGGGAGCCATCTCTCGCGGATCTGCGCCTAATCGCAAATGCGATTGGTGTGGATGAGTCGGAAATCATCTTGGATTACAAACCGAGCGCCCCGGAAGCGGGCGCTGAGGCTGTCGAATCAAACGCGACGATGATTGGCCCATTTGATGTGTGGGATGACGAAACGCCATTGGATGGAGATGAGGTATACGTGCCCTACCTGAAAGAGGTCGAGCTTTCAGCAGGCCGAGGCCGCACGGTTGTTGAGCAATCACATACACGCAAATTGCGGTTCGGCAAAATCACCCTTCGCCGACAGAACGTGCAACCAAGCGAAGCAGTTTGCGTGACCGTTGGCGGCAATAGCATGGAGCCCGTGCTACCCGATGGAAGCACCGTCGGCGTTGATCAGGGCGCCACTACCGTAATCGATGGCAAGATGTACGCAATCAATCATGGCGGCCAGCTGCGGGTGAAAACCCTATACCGCTTGCCTGGTGGTGGGATCAGGATGCGCAGCTTCAACCGTGATGAGCATCCTGACGAGGAATACAGCGCAGAAGAGATGGTCGCTAAAGAGATCGTCATTCTAGGGAAAGTCTTCTGGTCCTCGGTCCTCTGGTAGCACTCCTTTCGCCAACCAAGCCCGGCTAAATGCCGGGCTTTTTGTTGCTTGCCTGAAAAATAATCACGATTCGTGTTGACACCAATTAACACAATACGTGATATTTGCCTTCGCCGGATCGACACCGGCCAGCAACGAAGGCAGCGATGGACAGGCCTCAACTGTTCAGAGGGGTGGCAACTGCCCTGGGCGTGCAGCGTAAAGCGCCAATGCAGTTATCCAGCGGGTGAGCACCGCGGCTGGAGAAAAAACAGATTTCACTGACTGGCCTTGGAAACAGGGCCAGACGGGAAATCAACGGGAGTAAAGAAATGAGACGACTGCTTTGCACAGGCATCTATTGGCTGATAGAGCCACTGCTCGACCTGCTGGATGAGCGAAAAGCGAGGTTCGCCAGCCAGCAGGCAGAGCAAGCAGGCTTACCTTCTGGGGAAGCTGGGCATAGGCATTGAAGGTGAATTAACTACCTTCGGGAAAACTCCATAAACGTGCCCGCAGGCAGCGCAGTGTGCGACTTCAAACCAAGCGTCGCCACCCTTGCTTTCCTGCACACTCCTCTGGCTCACGATGTGTCCAAGACCGACGATTGCGCAGCTTGGGCATTTTGGCTCTGCAAGCCTTTTTTGTTCCATCAAATTTGCCTCAACAGTTGTAGGGACTTGCGAGGCTACCACGGCCCGGCGTGGCTAAGCATCCGGGAACCATCAAATCGCCACCACAAGCTGGCAGCCCGATCACCTGGTCTTCCCCAGCACCAGGCTGCATCGGAGAGCCCTTCCCGCCCCTACATCAACATGTTCAGGGAGACAGGCGGGATAGGCTCTCCAATGCAGCCCACCAAGGACCACTCATGGAAACGATCACTTGCGGCACATGGACAGGCCACCTTGGCAAAGGGCTGGCTCCACGCGAGCTAGAGGCGCTGCTCGGCGTCGCCCAGGGCATGACCGCTAAACAGATTGCCCAGCAGATGCAGATCACGCCGGGCACTGTTGCCAACCGCATCGAAAACGCGATGTTCAAACTCGGCGTAGCGCGTCGGGCGGCCGCCGTGGCCGAAGCCATGCGCCGGCAGATCATCAGCCCGCTATGCATCGCCCTCGCCGGCCTGATCGCTATGCATGCGGTCATTGATGACAGCGATCCATTGCGCCGCGACCGCAGGGCGCCAGAGCGGCGTACAGCCCAGATTCGAATCGTTCGTAAGGCCGAGGCCTTCGAGCACCACGCCTGAATCCCATCAGAGGATCATTACATGCATCACTCCATGCAACAGCGCGTGGACGGCCTGGCCGCCCTGCGTGCACGCTCCCTCTTGGCTACTACCGAGTTCTACGAACTGATTGGTCGCCCTGCCCCGACGCCCGAACCTCTGTTCCAGGCAGTCGCCAAGGGCAAGGCTTGGCACATCATCGAGGTTGCCACCGGCAAGACCAAGAGATTCTGCTTTAGCCACCGTGCTGCCATACACCTTATTGAGGCAATGGAAGCAGGCAAGCGAACCCTCATTTCTCGCACCGCCGATTAACGGGGGTACTGTATGGCAATGGACCAGTCAGAGCGCGACCGACTCCGTCGCGAGAAGGCCGCGCGACTGCAGGAAGAAAATCTACGCTTGAAGGTCCGACCAGGGACTAAACAGGCCCTGCAGGAATTGATGGAGTGGGCCGGGATAGAGGAACAGGGTGAGGCGATGACGCTGATGATTCATCACCTGCATGGGCTTGGCCCTGGCGGTGCTCTGCCGCTGCTGACGCCTCCGCGCCACGAAATCACAGCGTCACCGTCTATGGTGCGGAAGCTTGAGAATTTCCGCGATCGCGAGTCGCTGCGTATAACTTCCGATTAATCAGAATGCAGCGGGAAAACCGATCGCCATACCACCTAAAGCAACTAATCCCTGAATTACAGACGTTACATTAGCGGACCGCTCAATGAACGCCCATAGCTTCGACTGCTTTAAGGATTCAACTTTATCTTCATGGGTAGCCCCATTCATTGCCTGAAGCGTCCTAAGAACTGCAAGGATATCTTCAATAGGAGTATCAGCAGGCAGACCAAGTTCCTGAACCAGCCCTTTTGGGTCTCGTTGGACAATCGCACTTTTGCAATTGATCAAATTATTGTCAGTAAAATCGAGTTCGGCGTCTGCATCATGCGGAACTGAAACAGCCGTGCCTACTCCGTTGAAAGTGTTCCCGGATACATTAATTTTGAATGCCATGACTTCCTCGAGGTTGTGATCGCTGAGCATCCTGTAATACCCCATCCCACCCCAAATTGCCACCATGCCGCCACCAGCACGGAGGGCGGCGCATGCTTGGAGAAAGCCATGATCGAAGCCACCAAGAAGCAGCTGGGCCTGCTCTGGCACACCCTGGGTCTGTCAGCTGAGCGGTCAGACCGCCGTAGCATCAGCCGTAACCACTTCCTCACCAGCCCAGGCTACGACGACTCGAACAACCTGGATGTGCTGGTGGAGGCCGGCCTGATGACACGCGGCAAGGCCCCGGTCTTTTGCTCAGAGGACGAGGTGGTTTATCGCGCCACGGACGAGGGCAAGCAGTTCGCTTTGGACAAGCTGCCATCGCCGCCGCCGCCTCCCAAACGCACCAAGTTCGATGCCTACCTCGATGAGTGTGAGTGCTACGACGGCTTCGCCCACTTCCTCGGCATCAACATGCCGCAGTACCAGCAGCGCGGCAGCTGGGGGAAGTGGGAGTACCGGATGGTTCGTTACCCCCGGGGCAGCGCGTATCGCCAGTATCGGCGCCACTACAACTTCGAGCGCTGGTCTATCTACGAGCCGCTCGAGGTCGCCGGTGAATGGGCTCTGACCATGAAGGAAGCCAAGGCGAGCTACAAAGAAGCACTCAAGAAGTTCCGCGCCTGCCCCAAGCCCCCGGCCAACGACTCCGAACGCCTCTACTCCGCCTGACCCTCCAGCGCTGCCCGCAATCTGCCGTTGACACTGGAGCTTGCCCAACAACCTAAAGGCCAGGCTTCCTCTCGTGGCGATAATCTATCCAGTATTTCCATGCTCGCTGAGCAATGTCACATAGATCATGTTGGCCGCCGGCTTTATCAGTGTAAATCCAGCAGGGCAGCTGATTGACTCCAGCATCGTCAGTAGGCGTTCGGTCTCGCAAACCATACGTCTGTGGCTGATTCTTCAGATGTTTTACATCGTTTGTCAGCATTCGACAGATATCTAGAGCTGTTCCAGCCTCAAGATCAGAGGCCTTGACGAGATTGATCACCTCTTCTGAATTTTTTGCACCACGCTGCCTGGCAGCTTTGTCAGTCATGTGATTCAAGAAAAAAAGGGCCGTAACTAAGCGCCGGTAGATGAACATAAACCTGCCGATGTTTAGGGGAATGTCTGCCTGGTACTCAAACCAGAACTCCTCAAATGCAGGGGCAGCAAGCTCCTTGAAGTAGCCACGCAGATCACTGAGTTCAATCGTACCCACACGCGTCTCCTTAGCCGGCTCCATGCCGGGCCGGTCACGTTCTACCCCACTTCGACGAAGCGCGCCACCTCGGCGCTGCCTGCCAGCGCCTTCCCCTAACCATCTAGTAGGGGCAAGCCATCAAGAACCAGCGATTATACCAGCGGGCACGGTAGTGCAGATGGCTTTTCAGCTGGACCCAATTTGTTTCTGCCAGATTTATTTTCTGCTGATTCGCAGGAGTGCCTTAGAATGAGTGGCGATGGCCGTTCTGGAATTTTTTCCTTAATCAACTCCTGCGAAGTTTTCAGCTGAGGATCTATCGACCCAGTTACTCCCGGCCTAACAGCAGCATATATGGCAACCATCAAACTAATTAACGCAATCATCGCACTGAGAATAGCAACCAGAGTATTGAGCCCTGGATTTGAATTCCAGTAATCGACAAATTTCCGCCACCGCCCTCTAGACGCATAATCATACCCTTGCAAAGTAAGGAAATATTTATACCCCTCCTCGCTCCGCATAAAACCACGCCCCTCAAGCTCCTTGAGATTATCCAATAGAAGAGGCCTTGAAATGTTACCATTCACTTCCATAAGATCTGGAATATACTGAGAGAATAATTCATGAGCCGTGATTAGGACGAAAAAATCCTTCAAGTTTCTAATGCCATGACCATGCTTATCCAAATACATACTATAGATAACCCGCAGCAACTCCAAAGGCATCTCTTTACGGATTTTCTTAGTAAACACAACCACCTCCTTTTAAAGACCAACAAATAACCGCACTCAGGTCATTCATGGAGTACTAACTCCCATAGAAAACTGATCCAGCAACACCGATCATTCTGAGATGTAGGGGATAAAGTCACCTAACAGCTCGCGAGCAGCTGGCACAGCATATTCGAGCAGTTCCAAAGGGACGCCCCGTTCAAACAGCGTCACCTCAAACTTGAGCGGCTCATCGTTTCGGAAAATCTCGAAGAGGCTCTGCAGAAGCTGTATTCGACTCCATGAACTATCACGCTGGGCTCTCCTGAAAAATGGAAAAGTACCCCGAAACACTGCTGCTGTAACCCCTTTCCCCTCTATTCACTGCCGCGATATGTCGGCGAGGTATCACCATGCCCACAGCAATCGACCTGTTCGCCGGCCTCGGCGGATGGAGCACCGGCGCGCGCGCCGCAGGCGTCCAGGTTCTCTGGGCGGCAAATCACTGGCCAGAGGCAGTGAAGTGGCACGCGGCTAATCACCAAGACACCGACCACGTATGCCAGGACCTTCACCAGGCCAACTGGGCGGCAGTGCCGCGAACCGATATCGGCATCGCCTCACCATGTTGCCAAGGCCACGCAAAGGCCCGCGGCAAGAAGAACGGAAACCCGGAGCATGATGCGTCGAGATCCACAGCCTGGGCTGTGCCTTCAGCGGCCGAGGTACTCCAGCAGGACGCCTGGGTGATCGAGAACGTGCCCGAGTTCGTGAACTGGGTGCTCTACCCCAGCTGGGTGGATGCGATGCAGCGCCTGGGATACCAAGTCGCACCGCACATCGTCGATTGCGCCGACCTTGGAGTGCCGCAACACCGGGTGCGCCTGTTCCTGATCTGCACAAAGAGCAAGGCGCCAATCCAACTGCAGTTGCAGCAGTGCGAGCACGTGCCGGCCAGCAGCTTCCTCGACTTCGACGCCGGGCGCTGGTCACCAATCGAGAAGCCCGGTCGAGCCCAGACCACACTCGACCGTGTTCGCAACGGGCGCCAGCGCTTCGGCGACCGGTTCATCATGCCCTACTACGGCAAAGGCTCCGGCACCACCGGACGCGACATCAACCGGCCGATCGGCACCATCACGACCCTGGATCGCTGGGCCCTGGTCGACGGCGACCGCATGCGAATGCTGAGCGCCGACGAGGCCCTGGCCGCGCAGTCGTTCCCGGTCGACACCCTGCGTCCAGATAACCACAGGTTGACCATGCATATGGCCGGCAACGCGGTACCGCCACTGGCTGGGCAACGTATTATCGAAGCATTACTAAAGGCGGCGTAAGCAGAGCTACCAAAATTTATCTTCCGCTTTAGAAGTCTGAAGCATCCAGACCAGAAACTCGCGACCTTTCGCAGTTATGGCGAAAGTCTCACCATCCGTTAGAATCAAACCTTGAATCACCAAATAATTTATGTACTGGTCGAGTTGCCAATGATTCATTTGCGGGGCCCACTTGGCCTTATGTTCAGCCCACAGAGTTTCGACTTCAGCCTTCGCAACGCCATTCACAAATCGATGATTAAGATGCTTCAGCAAAGCTATTTGCCCTCCAAAAATCATCGAATAAATAGATTCAAAGTTCCATAGAACGCGCATGAACGACAGCCTGGAAACTAAGTATTCATGCTGATCAGATTGATCGACGGTCGAAATTTCATTTTCTACGAACTTTCTTGCCACAGCCATTGAATTAGCTACAGAGTAAGGCGGTAGAGGAATACCCTGAGCCTGAACCGATGCAGCTTCAGACTCAATAGATTCTTTCATCTCCTCAACAACTCTTGCAGGATCCTCCTTGCTAATCGGAGCTTGTAAATCTTCAGGAACTGGAGAATTTCCAAACTCAGCTCCACTTGGACTGAGCTTCGATAAGCGATCAATTAGAGCACCGATTTTACTCCTGAACATTATAAGAAAAATCAACGACATAAAAAGAGCCACATGAGGCCAACCAAAACCATTCCATGCTGTGATCAACTGGCTTACGGCCGTAGAACTCTCTGAACCCATGGGGCTATCCTTTTTAGAAATGATGGCATCTGGCCTGTGCTGCGTATAATAGTCTCTGGAGCCGAAAATCGCTGTATTTTTCCCAGCACCAAACTCTTCTGTAACACCCCGCTTTAACCCCTACCCCCTCTATTCACTGCCGCGATATGGCGGCAAAGGAATCGTCATGCCTGAAATACTCAAACTGGAGCGCGGCCGCACCTATCGCGGCAAGAAGCCCGCGTGCGTGCGCAGCTGCGGCCTGGTCAATGATCGAACCGTCATCTATGTCGGCGTGGATGAGGTCCAGTACGACGGGCCATCAGTGGCCCCTGGGCGCCACTATCCGCGCATGCCTATCAAGAAATTCTTGGAGTGGGCCGGCCATGACGTGACCGACGAGCTGCCGCAGGGAGAATACGCATCCTGGCCGCCAGCAAAGCAGGCTGCATCATGATTGCCTTCGCCTACATGGCCTACCTGATCTGGAAGGCGCCGCGATGAACGCAAGGATCGTCTGCCAGTTCAGTTGCGGCGCCGCTTCGGCGGTGGCCACCAAGCTGGCCTTGGCAGAGTACGGCAGCACGCACGACGTGCAGATCATCAACGCCTTCCTCGCCAACGAGCATGAGGACAACCGCCGGTTCGCCCAGGACTGCGAAGTGTGGTTCGGCCAGCCGATCACCGTCCTGCGTGATGAGAAGTACGGCGCCGACGCCCACGAGGTGTTTCGCCGCGAGCGCTACATGAAGGGACGCACTGGCGCCCCCTGCACCAAGATCCTTAAGCGGCGATTGCTCGACTCATGGAAGCAGCCTGGCGATGTGATGGTGTTCGGCTACACCGCCGAGGAGGTTGATCGGCTGGAGGATTTCAGAGAACGCAATCCAGACCGCCCGGTGATCGCCCCGCTGATCGACCGAGGCCTGGGCAAGGACGACTGCAAGGCCATCCTGCTGCGCGCCGGCATCGAACTACCTCTGATGTACCGGATGGGCTACGAGAACGCCAACTGCATCGGCTGTGTGAAGGGCGGCGAAGGCTACTTTCGGGCCATCCGCCAGGACTTCCCGCAGCAGTTCGAGGCGCTGTGCACCATCCAGGACGACCTGGGCGAAGGCTCGTACCTGTTCCGCAACCGAACCACAAACGTGCGGTTCTCCCTGCGCGAGCTCGGCGACGGTCCGGTTCGCCGAAACGAAAAGCTGCCGGCCTGCTCGTTCTTCTGCGAGCTAGCCGAAGCCGACATCATCGGCAAAGCCTAACCCCTCACCCAACTACTCAAGCCCGCCGACATGCGCGGGCGAGGATGAACCGTGTCCGATAACACAGTGAAGTGCTCCCGGTGCCGCAACCAGCACAAGGAGAGCGAACGCGTGCTCGCGCCCTGCAAATGGCTTAAGGGCACCAGCACCATGGTGTGCCCGCGCTGCAGGTGCACCAGCTACTACATCGTCAGCCCTGCGCCAGCAGCCTGACCACCAAACTGCCGCCACCGGCGGCGTGGAGACCATCCCATGGAAACCGAGATCCTTTCGGACGAAGAGCTGGTGACGATCACCGGCTACAAACCCCGGGCGTGGCAGCGCCGTTGGCTCACAGAGAAAGGCTGGCATTTCGTCGAGAGCCGCGGCGGGCGCCCACTCGTTGGTCGCCAGTACGCCCGACAGAAGCTGAGCGGCGTGGTGATCGACACTGTGCCCGTCGCTGCATCGCCGCCCCCGGCAACAGCCTGGACCCCTGATTTCTCCCGAGTGAAGTGAAATGCGCCCAAGGAAGACCGAAAATCGCGACCTGCCACCTGGCATGTACCGTCGCAAGAGAAAGAAAGCCAATGGCAAGGTGTGGGAAGCGCTGTACTACAGGGACAAGTCAGGCAAAGACATCTTCCTGGGGAACGACCTGGTGAAGGCGAAGCTGATGTGGGCAGAGCTTGAGGCCAAGGCGATCCCGAAAGAGCTAACCACGATGAAGGGTATCTTCGACGAGTACCTGCTGAAGATCATCCCAGGCAAGGCCGCCAGGACCCAGAAGGACAACATCTACGAGCTCAAGCAGCTGCGCATCGTGTTCGACTCGGCGCCGATCGATGCCATCACGCCAGCCATGATTGCGCAGTACCGCGACTCGCGCTCGGCTAAGACCAGGGCAAACAGGGAAATCGCCCTGCTCTCCCATGTTTTCAATACAGCGAGGGAATGGGGGCTCACAACCCGTGACAACCCGTGCTTAGGGGTGCGGAAGAACAAAGAGAAGCCGCGAGACTTCTACGCAAACGAACTGGTGTGGAAGGCGGTTTATGCGGAGGCTCCATCGGAGCTGAAGGACGCGATGGATCTTGCCTATCTGACCGGCCAGCGGCCGTCGGACGTGCTGTCCATGCGGAAGGATGACATGCAAGGGGGGTACTTGCTGGTAAGCCAAGGCAAAACCGGCAAGCGACTGCGGATCGTGACTGAAGTGGATCAGGTGAAGAACAGCCTTGGCCTGCTGCTCGATCGGATCATGCGAAGCACAAGCCGGCACCTTTCGCCGTTCTTCATCCTGAACGAGCACGGGAAGCGCATGAGCTGGGGAATGCTTCGCAACCGATGGGCCGAAGCGAGAGAGGCAGCCAGAGTGAAGGCTGAGCTGGAGAAAAAGCCCGACCTGGCCAACCGGATAGCGCAGTTCCAGTTCAGAGACATCCGGCCGAAGGCGGCATCGGAGATCAACGACCTGGGCGATGCCAGCGTGCTGCTGGGACACTCGAAAGAGGGCATCACCGAGCGCGTTTACCGTCGAGTCGGAGCCATCGCCAAGCCTTCCAAGTGATCCAGTTTTGGGACTGCGCGTAATTTGTTTTGGGACTTCGGTAGTTTCCTGCGCGCAAAGAAAAACCCCGCAGACCTAGATCTGCGGGGTTTCGAATAGTGGAGGCCGAGGTCGGAATCGAACCGGCGTAGACGGATTTGCAATCCGGAGCATAACCACTTTGCTACTCGGCCTCAAAGTCGGAGCCAGCTTTCGCTATCCCCTTGAAACCGCTGGGCTTTTTCAAGTCAGCTGCGTTTCGATGGACGCCATTATGTCGGCATTCGATGGACCTTGCAACCCCCTTGAAGAAAAAAATCTTCAAGGGGTTCAAGGTGTTAGCGCAGACGCCCGAGTTTGCTCCACAAGCCTACCAGGGTGTTCTCCACCGCCCCACTGGCGGCCACGCCGATGCGCTCCTGCAGGCTCTTGCGCTCGGCGAAGCGCAGGTGGAACACATTGGCCTCGCGGGCGCTGCGGCTCAGGTACTCGTCACTGGTGCCCAGCTCATCGACCAACTGGCGATTGAGCGCGGCGATGCCGAGCCAGACCTCGCCGGTCGCCACTTCGTCTATATGAAGCTGCGGACGGTAGCGGGCAACGAAGTCCTTGAACAGCTGGTGGGTAATGTCCAGGTCTTCCTGGAACTTCTCCCGGCCCTTGTCGGTGTTCTCGCCGAACACGGTCAGGGTGCGTTTGTATTCACCGGCGGTGAGCACTTCGAAATCGATGTCGTGCTTCTTCAGCAGCCGGTTGACGTTGGGCATCTGCGCCACCACGCCGATCGAGCCCAGCACCGCGAACGGTGCACTGACAATCTTCTCGCCGATGCAGGCCATCATGTAGCCGCCGCTGGCGGCGACTTTGTCGATGCAGATGGTCAGCGGGATGCCGGCCTCGCGGATACGCGCCAGCTGCGAGGAAGCCAGACCGTAGCTGTGCACCATACCGCCGCCGCTCTCCAGACGCAGCACCACCTCGTCACGCGGGGTGGCCAGTGTCAGCAGCGCGGTGATCTCGTTGCGCAGGCTCTCGGTGGCCGAGGCCTTGATGTCACCGTCGAAGTCGAGGACGAACACCCGGCGCTTGTCCTCGGGCTTTTTCTTCTGCTGTTTTTCCGCCTTGGCCTGCTGCTTGCGCAGGGCCTTGAGCTGGGTCTTGTCGAGCAGGCCCGATTCCAGGCGCTCGCGCAGCTCCTTGTAGAACTCGTTGAGACGGGTGACCTGCAACTGCCCGCCCGGCTTGCGCCGCCCTTTGCCACGCAGGCCGGCGATGGCCGACAGCACCACCAAGATGGCGATCACCAGGGTGGCGGTTTTGGCGAGAAAGCTTGCGTATTCGGCAAGAAACTCCACATTGACTCCTTGATAAACCAGCGCCGCAACGGCGCGAACTGGATGCAAGCATACCGGGGCGCCAGAGCCGCTGCCAGCCGGTGAAAATGCTGGCAACACAGTTCAAACGACCTTTTCAAACGCTTGTATGTTTTTTCGTTGACAGCCCGCCTGGGGCAACCTAACCTCGCAACAACCTCCAACCGGGCCGGACTTCAACGTGGGCAATCTCTACCTGATCCGACATGGCCAAGCCTCCTTCGGTGCCGCTGACTACGACGTGCTCTCGCCGGTCGGTGAGCGTCAGAGCCGGGCACTGGGCGAGCACCTCGCTCAGCTGGGCGTGCGCCTGGACCGTTGCCTGGCCGGCACCCTGCGTCGCCAGCAGGACACCGCCCGCCTGGCCCTCGACGCGCTGCAGGCACATGGCGAGGCAGTCCCGACCATTGAGACCGACGCGGCCTTCAACGAGTTCGACGCCGACGGCGTGATCCGTGCCCTGCTCCCTGCCCTGCTGCCCGAAGAGCCCGAGGCCCTGCATGTACTGCGCAATGGCGCCCAGCACCGCGGCGAGTTCCAACGTCTGTTCGCCCTGATGGTGCAGCGCTGGCACGACGGCGAGCATGCCCACGATGAACACCTGGAAACCTGGCAGGCCTTCACCGGCCGGGTCGGCGATGGTCTGCGACGGCTGCTCGACAGCGCCGCCAGCGGCGACAACATCGCCCTGTTCACCTCCGGCGGCACCATCGCTGCCCTGCTTCACCTGGTGAGCGGAATCACGCCGGCTCAGGCGTTCACCCTGAACTGGCAGATCATCAACACGTCGCTCAGCCACCTGAAATTCCGGGGCCGCGACGTCACCCTGGCTTCCTTCAACAGCCAAGCCCATGTGCGGCTGTTGCGGTTGCCGGAGCTCGTCACCTACCGATGAGCCCGGTCTGTTGTGTCCTTGCGGACGCGAATATCATTTAACAAGGAATACACCATGAGCGATGTAGCTAAAGCCGTCGAGGCGATGAAGGCAAAATTCAACCCATCCGCTGCCGCCGGCCTGGACCTGGTGTTCGGCTTCAACATCACCGATGAAGACAAGCACTACGCCCTACTGGTCAAAGATGGCACCTGCGAGATCCAGGAAGGCGAGAATGCCGACGCCAACTGCACCCTGGTGATGGACAGCGAGACCCTCAAGGGCATCGTCAGCGGTGAAACCGACGGCATGCAAGCCTTCATGGGTGGCAAGCTGCGCGTCGAAGGCGACATGATGCTGTCGATGAAGCTCAGCGAGCTGTTCCCATCCTGATCGGCGCGGCGAATCGCCAATGAAAAACCGAAGCCTGACGGGCTTCGGTTTTTTTTTCGCCGGCCGCTAGGCCCATCCATCAGGGCGATTGATCGTCCGGCAACACCCAGGCCAATAAACGTCTGGCACGCTTGTACCAGCTTTGACGGGAAATTAGATTAGCCAATAGTCCTTGCTACCGATCATAAGGAAATCGCATGACGCTCACCGACCAGTCCACCCAGGTACGCCCCGGCGAAGAACTCGACGCGGCCGTCATCGATCCGTACCTGAAGGATCACATTCCCGACCTCGACGGCACGCCGAGCATCAGCCAGTTCCCCGGCGGCGCCTCCAACCTGACCTACCTGGTCAGCTACCCGGATCGTGAATTCGTGCTGCGTCGCCCACCGTTCGGTCACAAGGCCAAGTCGGCCCACGACATGGGCCGTGAGTTTCGCATCCTCAACCAGCTCAACGCCGGCTTCCCCTATTGCCCCAAGGCCTACGTGCACTGCACCGACGAATCGCTGATCGGCGGCGAGTTCTATGTAATGGAACGGGTCAACGGCATCATCCTGCGTTCGGACATCCCTGCCGAACTGGACCTGGATGCTGGCCGCACCGAAGCCTTGTGCAAGAGCTTCATCGATCGCCTGGTCGAGCTGCACCAGGTCGACTACCAGGCCTGCGGCCTGGCTGACCTGGGCAAGCCGGAAGGGTATGTGCAGCGCCAGATCGAAGGCTGGGCCAGCCGCTATGAAAAAGCCCTGACGCCCGACGCGCCGCGCTGGGAGCAGGTGATCGCCTGGCTGCGCGAGAAGATGCCCACCGACCATCCGCGCCCGGGCATCGTGCACAACGACTACCGCTTCGACAACGTCATCCTCGACAGCGCCAATCCGATGCGCATCATCGGCGTGCTGGACTGGGAGATGGCCACCATCGGCGACCCGCTGATGGACCTGGGCAACAGCCTGGCCTACTGGATCGAGGCGGGCGACCCGGCGCCGGTGCAACTGATGCGCCGCCAGCCGAGCAACGCCCCCGGCATGCTCACTCGCCAGCAGTTCGTCGACTATTACGCCGAGCGCGCCGGCATCCGCATCGACAACTTCGACTTCTATTATTGCTACGGCCTGTTCCGCCTGGCCGGCATCGTCCAGCAGATCTACTACCGCTTCTTCCACGGCCAGACCCAGGACAAGCGCTTCGCCCAGTTCATCCACATGAACCGGCTGCTGGAGCAGATGAGCCTGCAACTGATCGGCAAATCCAGCCTGTAACTTCGGCAGACAACAAGGAATATGCGCATGTCCAAGACCCACCTGTTCGACCTCGACGGCAAGATCGCCTTCGTTTCCGGCGCCAGCCGCGGCATCGGCGAAGCCATCGCCCACCTGCTGGCCCAGCAAGGTGCCCATGTGATCGTTTCCAGCCGCAAGCTCGACGGCTGCCAGCAGGTGGCCGAGGCGATCGTCGCCGCCGGCGGCAAGGCCACCGCGATGGCCTGTCACATTGGCGAGATGGAGCAGATCCAGCAGGTGTTCGCCGCCATCCGCGAACAGTTCGGCCGCCTCGACATCCTGGTCAACAACGCCGCCACCAACCCGCAGTTCTGCAACGTCCTGGACACCGACCTGGGGGCGTTCCAGAAGACCGTCGACGTCAATATCCGCGGTTACTTCTTCATGTCGGTGGAAGCCGGCAAGCTGATGCGCGAGCACGGCGGCGGAAGCATTATCAACGTGGCCTCGATCAATGGCGTCTCGCCCGGATTGTTCCAGGGCATCTACTCGGTGACCAAGGCGGCGGTGATCAACATGACCAAGGTCTTCGCCAAGGAGTGCGCGCAGTTCGGCATCCGCTGCAACGCCCTGCTGCCGGGGCTGACCGACACCAAGTTCGCCTCGGCGCTGGTGAAGAACGACAGCATCCGCAACGCCGCGCTGCAGCAGATCCCGCTCAAGCGCGTGGCCGACCCGAGCGAGATGGCAGGCGCGGTGCTGTACCTGGCCAGTGATGCCTCCAGCTATACCACCGGCACCGCGCTCAATGTCGACGGTGGATTCCTGTCCTGATCCGGATTCATGCACGCGCCTAAGGGGTGGTGACGCATGCCATAGGTCCGCGCGCCTACCCCTTCACCGCCTGCAGCGTATAGCTCAGCGGCAACCGCCACGGCGCCTCGTTCAGGCGCCACTCGCCGTCATCGCCCAGCGTCATCTGCCCCGGCAGCGCCTCCCAGGGGAGGCTCTGATGCTCTTCCAGGCCGGTAATGCGCAGGCCATTGTTCAGCAACGCGGTGATCACCTCGCCCAAGCCATGGTTCCACTCATGAGTTTCGGTCTGGGTCAGGGCCTGGTCGGTCTCGACGTAGGTCTCGTCGCTGTGCCACACCGTCGGCGCCTCGCGCTCGAAGTACGGATACTCCAGTTGCAGGCGGTCCTGATGGTCCTCGTTCACGGCCATCAGCATCGGGTGGCCGTCGCGCAGGAACAGCCGCCCGCCCGGCTTGAGCAAAGCCGCCACGGTCTGCGCCCAGCGCTCGATGCACGGCAGCCAGCACAGCGCGCCGATGCCGGTGTAGACCAGGTCGAATGCCTCAGCAGGCAGTACCTGCGCGGCCTGATAGACGTCCGATTCGACATACCCGATGCCCGCACCACAGCGCTCGGCCAGTTGGCGCGCCTGAGCCAGGGAGGCCGCGGAGAAGTCCAGGCCGCAGACCTCGGCGCCCAGGCGCGCCAGCGACAGGGTGTCGGTACCGATATGGCATTGCAGGTGCACGGCGCGCAGGCCGTGGATATCGCCCAGACGCGGCAGGTCGAAACGCACCACCTCGGACAGATGCCCGGGCTCGGCGACGAAGCGCTCGACTTCGTAGTCCCCGGAGGCGGCGTGCAGGGGCGCGCGCTCGTCCCAGCTGGCGCGGTTGAGTTCCAGTGATCGGCTCATTGCGGTGCTTCCCTGTCCTGAGTGAGTCAGGCGCCACGTTAACCGGCCCCGACATGCCCGGCAACCACCCCGTCAACCTCAAGTTGACAGCTCGGGTATACTGCCCCCTTCGTGCCCGCCCAAGGATCCAGCGCCCATGACCGAAAACAGCTTCGCCTTTCGCCTCAAGGAACTGCTCGAACACCACAAGCTGACCCTGCAAGCCGTGGGCACGGCGCTGGGAATCTCGCGCACCGCGGTGCACAAGTGGACCCGCGGCGGCGAGATCGACTACGACAACCTGCGCCGCCTGGCCGACCTGCTCAAGGTCAACTGGATCTGGCTGCGCTACGGCGAGGAGGCCCTGCACAGCGTGCAGCAGGCCGAGGTGGTCGAGCTGCCGATGACCGACGTGCGCCGCCGCTACACCGCCGAGATCATGGAAAGCGAGACGCGCATGAAGCTGGCCCAGGAGGGCGCGCGCATCGTCACCTGGGAATGGAACCTGGTCACCGACGAAGTGACCTACTCGCCCAACGTCGAGGCGGTGTATGGCTGGCCGTTGCGTCGTAACGAGGACTTCTGGGAACACATCCATGTCGATGACGCCCAGCACATGCAGGGCATGTATGCCCAGGCGGTCGCCGACGGCACCGGCTGCGAATGCGATTTTCGCATCACCCGCCCCGACGGCGGCCAGCGCTGGATCGCCTCGCGCGCCACGGTATTGCGCGACAGTGTCGGGCGCCCGGTGAAAATGGTCGGCATCAGCATGGACAACACCGAGCGCAAGGTGGCCGAAGAGGAGCTGCGCCAGAGCGAAGCGCGTTTTCGCACCATCTTCGAACTGGCCTGGGGCGCGCTGGCCTACATCGACCCAGATGGCAGCTGGCAGCGGGTCAACGGCAGTTTTTGCGAGCTGCTGGGGTACAGTGAAGACGAACTGTACGGCACGACCTTCCAGCAGATCACCCACCCCGACGACCTGCCGGACAACCTGGCGCTACTGAGGCGCATGCTGGCCGGCGAGATCGACCGTTACGAGGTGCAGAAACGCGTGCGCCACAAGGACGGGCACTATATTTGGGTGCGGGCGCGCACCTCGCTGGAACGCCGAGCAGATGGGCAACCGCAGCATCTGATCAGCGTGTTCGAGGACATCAGCACTGATCGCTAGCCGTTGAAGCGGTCCGCACCGCAACCTGGGCAATGCCCCCAAGCCACGGTCGACAATCAGCGTTGGACGCCGTGCTGGATGACGATCGAGTCAGTGCCCAGCTTGGCCATCACTTCGGCCTTGCGCGCATCGGCATCGGCCTTGGCCGGGAACGGCCCCATCAGCACCACCGGCTTGCCCTCGCGGTATTCGACCCAGGACGGAATGCCCTTCTCGATCAGGCGCGCGGTCATGTCGCTCAGGGCGCCCATGTTCGGCCCCTGGATCACCTCCACGTCCCAGCCCTCCGGCGCCGGCTGGTCGGCCAGAGCCTCGGCGCGACGCTGCAGGTCGGCGCCCCCGCAGACTTCACGAATGCGCAGGTTGTTGCCGGTCTCGTCGATGAGGATTTCGTATTGCCCATCATGCTTGATCGCCACGTAGCTGCGATACGCTTCGTACTGCCCGGCGTCGTCCTTGCCACGCACCTGGCCGCAGATAGAGCCCTGGGTGTCGAAGCGCACGTTGGCGAACTTGGCCGTCTTGGGGTTGTTCAGGTGTTCGGCCACCTGCTTGTGTACGCCTTCGACCTCGTTGTTACAGCCCGCCAGGGCCAACACCGCCATTACCACCGCCAGTTTGCGCACGCCTGTACCTCCAGATTCGAAGGGGCGGATTCTAGCATGAGCGGACAGCTCGGCCGCAGGGATGAGGCGAAGGTGGAAGGTTGCAGCGTATGTCGGCAACGGTGGAACGGCACAAAGCAAAAAGGGCGATCCTTACGGATCGCCCTCTTCAGGTTTGGTAGGCACAATTGGACTCGAACCAACGACCCCCACCATGTCAAGGTGGTGCTCTAACCAACTGAGCTATGTGCCTGTCGTGTGGGGCGCATATTAGTCATCGATCGTGCGTCTGTAAAGCGGTTTTTTCAAAAAAATCAAAAACTTTGCGAATCAGCTTAACGCGACCTCTGCTTGGACGCGCAGTGCCCAGGCCCAAGACCCTCTACAACAATCCTGCTCGCCAGCACACACTCAGTGCTGCTCCCCCGCACGCCTGAGCAGCTTCCTGCAACGCTCCGACAAGTGCACCACCCGCAACTGCTTGCCTGCCTTGGCATACCGCTCGCGCAAGGTCTTCAGCGCCGCCACCGCAGAATAATCGACAAAGCTCAGGTGCTGGCAGTCCAGGGTGACCCTGGCCGGATCATTGGCCGGATCGAACTGGTTGAGAAACGGCGTGGTCGAGGCGAAGAACAGCGTGCCATGGACCTGGTAATGCTTGCTGCCCTCGCCGTCCACATGACTGTCGGCATACAACTCCCGCGCATGCTGCCAGGCGAAGTTGATCGCGGCGATGACGATGCCGAACAGTACCGCCGTGGCCAGGTCAGTGAACACCGTGACCACGGTCACGGCGATAATCGCCAGCACATCACTTACCGGCACCTTGTGCAGCACCCGCAGGGAGGCCCAGGCGAAGGTCTGCTGGGCCACCACGAACATCACCCCCACCAGCGCCGCCAGCGGAATGCGCTCGATCAGCGGCGACAGGAACAGGATGAACAGCAGGATCATCACCCCGGCCACCACGCCCGACAGGCGCCCACGGCCATTAGAACTGAGGTTGATCACGGTCTGGCCGATCATCGCGCAGCCGCCCATGCCACCGCACAGGCCCGAGACCATGTTGGCCGCGCCCAGCGCCACACACTCGCGGTCCGGATAGCCGCGGCTCTCGGTGATCTCGTCGCTGAGGTTAAGGGTCAGCAGGGTTTCCAGCAGGCCGACCATGGCCATCAGGAATGCGTAAGGCGCGATGATCTTCAGGGTCTCGAGGTTCCAAGGCACCTCCGGCAGGGCCAGGTGCGGCAGGCCGCCGGCGATATGGGCCATGTCGCCGAGGGTGCGGGTCGGCAGGCCAAGCAGGTAGACCAACAGGCCGACACCGAGGATCGCCACCAGCGCCGGCGGCACAGCCCGGGTCAGCTTCGGCAGGATGTAGACCACCAGCATGGTCAGCGCCACCAGGCCGATCATCAGGTACAGCGGCGTCCCGCCAAGCCAGTGCTCGCCGTCCTTGAAGTGCTCCAGCTGGGCCAGGGCGATGACGATGGCCAGGCCGTTGACGAAGCCGAGCATCACCGGGTAAGGCACCAGTCGCACCAGCTTTCCCAGGCGCAGCGCGCCGAACAGGATCATCACCACACCGCCGAGCAGCACCGTGGCCAGCAGATACTGGGCGCCGTGCTGCACCACCAGGGCGACGATCACCACCGCCATGGAGCCGGCGGCGCCGGAGATCATGCCGGGACGACCGCCGAACAAGGCGGTCAGGGTACAGATAATGAAGGCACCATACAGCCCCATGAGCGGGTTGAGGTGTGCCACCAGGGCAAAGGCGATGCACTCCGGCACCAAGGCGAACGAAGTGGTGAGGCCGGCGAGCAGGTCGGCGCGTAGTCGGGCGGGTTTCATGGAGGTCCTGTAGACAACCTCAAGCTCCCACGCTGTGGAGACTTGAGTAATGAGCCTGAAAATCGAGGGCGCGATGTTACGGATTTTGTCTGACAGCAGCCACCGCCAATCCGCACGGCAAGTTGCACGCAAATTTGCCATCATGTCCATTCCACCCGCGGAGATCATGGACATGCCGCTACGCCCCCTGCTCGCCTCCCTGCTGCTGGCCGCCAGCCTCACCGCCCAGGCCGCCACCGAGGTCATCCCCCTGCAACACCGCAGCAGCGCCGAACTGCTGCCCGCCGCCCAGTCGCTCCTGGGCAAGGACGGCAGCGTCAGCACCTTCGAGGACAAGCTGATCGTCAACGCCAGCCAGGAACGCATCGACGATCTGCGCGCCCTGCTGCAACAGCTCGACACCGCGCCCAAGCGCCTGCTGATCAGCGTCGACAACAACGACAGCAACTTCCAGGACAACCACGGCAACGCCCGCGTGATCCGCTACGGCACAGCCAATCGCGAAGGCGGCGTGCAGCAGGTGCAGGCCAGCGACGGGCAGCCGGCACTGATCCAGGTGGGCCAGAGCATTCCCGTCACCAGCACCGCCACCGATGGTTACGGGCGCCTCCAGAGCAACACCGAATACCGCAATGTCACCCAAGGCTTCTACGTCACGCCACGCCTGAGCGGCGACACGGTTCGTCTGCAAATCAGCACCAATAATGATCGAATGAGCCAGGAACGTGCCGATGTAGTGAAAGTTCAAAGCACCGACACGACCGTCACCGGCAAGCTCGGCGAGTGGATCACCCTGGCCGGGTTCAACCAGCAGAGCCAATCCGAACGCAGCGCTTCAAGCCTCAGTTACAGCACTCAGCGCGGTGAAAACATGACTCTGCGCGTCAAAGTCGATCTTCTCGACTGAACCCAGGCAATTCAAGGCCTCGACCAAAGGCCTTGAAACTGACCGCCAAGTCGCATTAGACCAAAGATGTAGTAAGCAGAAAAAAGCACTACAAAACATTTGACAGGCTCTTTTCGCCAAGGGCATGATGGCCTCGCTCCCGCTAATCAGAGGCCCTGGCAAGGGTCTTCGAGGTGCGCTCCTCCCACCGTGGAGGCACCTCGTGTCCATACGGCCCACAAGGCGGTTCGACGGGATTGCGACTGCAACGAAGAAGTTGTCCCGAGGGACGGAAGCGCATCACCGCAGTTCTGGTAATCGCGTCGCACCGCAGCAAGGCAACCACGAGCCGACCTGCAGGGCACACCTTCGCCTGGCCGCACACCCCTTCCCCCTTCGAGCCTTCTGCGTTCGCCGCCGCACGCCCCCGGACAGGACAGCCGCCTGGCTTCTGATCCGCGTATCCGAGCATCAGCACAATTACACTCAAGATCGATGCGACGAGGTTTATTTCCATGGCACTGACACGCGAACAGCAAATTGCAGCCCTCGAGAAAGACTGGGCCGAAAACCCGCGCTGGAAAGGCGTGACCCGTACCTACACCGCCGCTGATGTCGTTCGCCTGCGTGGCTCGCTGCAGCCAGAGCACACCTTTGCTCGCCAAGGCGCAGAAAAACTGTGGAAGCTGGTCACCGAAGGTGCCCACCCATCCTTCCGCCCAGAAAAAGATTTCGTCAACTGCATGGGCGCCCTGACCGGTGGCCAGGCAGTGCAGCAGGTAAAAGCTGGCATCCAGGCCATCTACCTGTCCGGCTGGCAAGTTGCCGCCGACAACAACTCGGCCGAGTCGATGTACCCCGACCAGTCGCTGTACCCGGTCGACTCGGTACCAACCGTGGTCAAGCGCATCAACAACGCCTTCCGCCGCGCCGACCAGATCCAGTGGAAAGCCGGCAAGAACCCGGGCGACGATGGCTACATCGACTACTTCGCACCGATCGTGGCTGACGCCGAAGCCGGTTTCGGCGGCGTGCTGAACGCCTACGAGCTGATGAAGAACATGATTGAAGCGGGCGCCGCCGGCGTCCACTTCGAAGACCAGCTGGCCTCGGTGAAAAAATGCGGCCACATGGGCGGCAAGGTCCTGGTGCCGACCCAGGAAGCCGTGCAGAAGCTGGTTGCAGCGCGTCTGGCCGCCGACGTCTCGGGTGTGCCGACCATCATCCTGGCCCGCACCGACGCCAACGCCGCCGACCTGCTGACCAGCGACTGCGACCCGTACGACCAGCCGTTCGTGATCGGCGAGCGTACCCGTGAAGGCTTCTACAAGGTGCGCGCCGGCCTCGACCAAGCCATCGCCCGCGGCCTGGCCTACGCCCCGTACGCCGACCTGATCTGGTGCGAAACCGCCAAGCCGGACCTGGAAGAAGCCCGTCGCTTCGCCGAGGCGATCAAGAAGGAATACCCGGACCAGATCCTGTCGTACAACTGCTCGCCTTCCTTCAACTGGAAGAAGAATCTGGACGATGCCACCATCGCCAAGTTCCAGCGCGAGCTGTCGGCCATGGGCTACAAGCACCAGTTCATCACCCTGGCCGGCATCCACAACATGTGGCACGGCATGTTCAACCTGGCGCACGACTACGCCCGCAACGACATGACCGCCTACGTGAAGCTGCAGGAGCAGGAATTCGCCGACGCGAGCAAAGGCTACACCTTCGTGGCGCACCAGCAGGAAGTCGGTACCGGCTACTTCGACGACATGACCACCGTGATCCAGGGTGGCGCCTCGTCGGTGACCGCACTGACCGGTTCGACCGAGGAAGAGCAGTTCCACTGAGTGCAGTGAGCTGTTGAGCAAGGCCCGGGATTCGCGAGGATTCCGGGCCTTCTTCATTGTTTTCAGGCCAAACGCCCCCTGTGGAGCGGCCTTGTGTCGCGAAAGGGCCGCAGAGCGGCCCCGGCAATTTCGGCTGCGAAGCTGAAATCCTGGGGCCGCTCCGTGCCCCCCCCCCTTTGCGACACAAGGCAGCTCCTACAGGGACCGCATTACCAGCAAAAACCAGGATCAGGTCTAAGCTTGTGGCTACCCCACAGCAAGGACTGCCCATGCCCCGCCCTGGCCACCTGCTCACCCTCGCCGTCGCAGCCGCCGCCGTCTATCTATATGCGCTGACCAGCGACAACGCCCTGCTCGGCCTGCTGGTCAAACCCATTCCGGTGCTTGCCCTGATTGCCTGGCTGAGCACCACCCCCGTCACACCCTATCGTCGCTGGATCATCGTCGGCCTGGCCTTCTCAGTGCTTGGCGACATACTCCTGGCCATTCCCCGTGACCTGTTCGTGTTCGGCCTCGCGGCGTTTCTTTGCGCCCACCTGGCCTACCTGCGCGGCTATTGCAGCCTCACATGGCGCCCGGCCTACCCGGCCCTGGCCTTCGCCGTGCTGATCGGCGGTTCGCTGTTCGGCCTGCTCGCCGGCCATGGCCTGGGTCCACTGCTGATCCCGGTGGTACTCTACGCCCTGACCATCGGCGCCATGCTCTGGCGCGCCCTGGCCTGTGGTGGCCTGGCCGCGCTGGGCGCCTGCGCCTTCGTGTTCTCCGACAGCCTGATCGGCATCGACCGCTTCGTCAGCCCGTTCGCCGCCGCCGAGTACCTGATCATCCTCTTCTACTGGCTCGGCCAGTGGCTGATCGCAGCGTCGGTCAGCCGCGACGCAAGCGACAAAGTATTGATCCAGAGCGGTACGCGCAGCGCCGGAAGCTGCTAGAACGAGAGTTTTTCGCATTTGCAAGAGGGGCGCTCGGCAGATGAACTTTGCAAGGGCCAGAACAGCAAAAACATTACAGGCCAGATCAAATGATATTAATTATCATTACGAAATTAGCCCGTCATTACGCGGGGCAAGAAACATAATTAACAAATCCGCGCCCAATGCCCGAAACTCAAGGGTTTCAGCCAGTTACGAAAGATTTTTGTTCTTAAACCTACGAATAAATTTGCAACGGAAATTTTACTTGCACTGGGTTTACCCATAAAATCAGCGCGATTGATTCAGCTGCGACATTTGGTCACTGCGTCTGCGACACCACGTCGCCGCTCTACTTTATTTCAGACTGCAGAGCTGGGTCTCTGTATAAGGATTTCTAGCATGTCCGATTCGGCAGGACTCATCGCCCACAACTGGGGCTTTGCCATCTTCCTCCTGGGTGTCGTCGGCCTGTGTGCCTTCATGCTCGGCCTGTCCAGCCTGCTCGGTAGCAAGGCCTGGGGTCGCGCCAAGAACGAACCCTTCGAATCCGGCATGCTGCCCGTCGGCAGCGCCCGCCTGCGCCTGTCCGCCAAATTCTATCTGGTCGCGATGCTGTTCGTGATCTTCGATATCGAAGCCCTCTTCCTGTATGCATGGTCTGTGTCCGTCCGCGAAAGCGGCTGGACCGGATTCGTCGAAGCTCTCATTTTCATAGCAATTCTGTTGGCAGGTCTTGTCTACCTATGGCGCGTCGGGGCGCTCGATTGGGCTCCCGAAGGTCGCCGCAAGCGGCAAGCGAAGCTGAAACAATGAGGCTTTGGCATGCAATACAATCTCACCAGAATCGATCCGGACGCACCCAACGAGCAGTATCCGGTCGGTGAGCGGGAAACCGTCACCGATCAACTGCTGGAAGACCAGGTCCACAAGAACATCTACATGGGGAAACTCGAAGATGTGCTGCGTGGCGCGGTCAACTGGGGTCGCAAGAACTCCCTCTGGCCGTATAACTTCGGCCTTTCCTGCTGCTACGTGGAAATGACCACGGCCTTCACGGCACCCCACGACATCGCCCGCTTCGGCGCCGAAGTCATCCGGGCCTCGCCGCGCCAGGCCGACTTCATGGTCATCGCCGGTACCTGCTTCGTCAAAATGGCGCCGATCATCCAGCGCCTGTACGAGCAGATGCTCGAGCCCAAGTGGGTCATCTCCATGGGTTCGTGCGCCAACTCCGGCGGCATGTACGACATCTACTCGGTCGTTCAGGGGGTCGACAAGTTCCTCCCCGTGGACGTCTATGTGCCTGGCTGCCCGCCGCGCCCCGAGGCATTCCTGCAAGGCTTGATGCTGCTGCAGGAGTCGATCGGCCAAGAACGACGCCCGCTTTCCTGGGTGGTTGGTGATCAAGGCATCTACCGTGCCGAGATGCCCGCCCAGAAAGACTTGCGTCGCGAACAGCGCATTGCGGTAACCAACCTGCGCAGCCCCGACGAAGTCTGATCCAGCGACCTGCCGCCCGCTCCCGAAGGAGCCGGCGGCCTGGCTTCATTCTTAACGCTGACCCAAAGCGACCGAGACCATGACAGCGGACAACGCTATTTATATTCCGCCCTACAAGGCTGACGACCAGGATGTGGTCGTCGAACTGCACAACCGTTTTGGCGCCGACGCGTTCGTCGCCCAGGAAACCCGCACCGGCATGCCGGTACTGTGGGTAAAACGTGCCCAGCTCAAGGAAGTGCTCAGCTTCCTGCGCGGCGTCGCCAAGCCGTACAGCATGCTGTACGACCTGCACGGCGTCGACGAGCGCCTGCGCACCCAGCGCCGTGGCCTGCCCGCCGCCGATTTCAGCGTGTTCTACCACCTGCTGTCGGTCGAGCGTAACAGCGACGTGATGATCAAGGTGTCGCTCAGCGAGGGCGACCTGAACCTGCCGACCGTGACCGGCATCTGGCCGAACGCCAACTGGTACGAGCGCGAAGTCTGGGACATGTTCGGCATCGATTTTGCCGGCCACCCGCACCTGAGCCGCATCATGATGCCGCCGACCTGGGAAGGCCACCCGCTGCGTAAGGACTACCCGGCCCGCGCCACCGAGTTCGACCCCTACAGCCTGACCCTGGCCAAGCAGCAGCTTGAAGAGGAATCGGCGCGCTTCAACCCCGAAGCCTGGGGCATGAAGCGTCACGGTGCCAACGAGGACTACATGTTCCTCAACCTCGGCCCGAACCACCCTTCGGCCCACGGTGCCTTCCGCATCGTCCTGCAACTGGACGGCGAAGAGATCGTCGACTGCGTCCCGGACATCGGCTACCACCACCGTGGCGCCGAGAAGATGGCCGAGCGTCAATCATGGCATAGCTTCATTCCCTACACCGACCGTATCGACTACCTCGGCGGGGTGATGAACAACCTGCCGTACGTCCTGGCGGTGGAAAAACTCGCCGGTATCAAGGTGCCGCAGAAGGTCGACACCATCCGCGTGATGCTCGCCGAATTCTTCCGTATCACCAGCCACCTGCTGTTCCTGGGTACCTACATCCAGGACGTCGGCGCCATGACCCCGGTGTTCTTCACCTTCACCGACCGCCAGCGCGCCTACACCGTGATCGAAGCGATTACCGGTTTCCGCCTGCACCCGGCCTGGTACCGCATCGGTGGCGTCGCCCACGACCTGCCGCGCGGCTGGGACAAGCTGGTCAAGGACTTCGTCGAATGGCTGCCCAAGCGCCTCGACGAGTACGAGAAGGCCGCGCTCAAGAACAGCATCCTCAAGGGTCGTACCATCGGCGTCGCCGCGTACAACACCAAGGAAGCCCTGGCCTGGGGCACCACCGGTGCCGGCCTGCGAGCCACCGGCTGCGACTTCGACCTGCGCAAGGCGCGCCCCTACTCCGGCTACGAGAACTTCGAGTTCGAAGTGCCGCTGGCCCACAACGGCGATGCCTACGATCGCTGCATGGTCCGCGTCGAGGAGATGCGCCAGAGTATCCGCATCATCGACCAGTGCCTGCGCAACATGCCGGAAGGCCCGTACAAGGCGGATCACCCGCTGACCACGCCGCCGCCGAAAGAGCGCACCCTGCAGCACATCGAGACCTTGATCACCCACTTCCTGCAAGTCTCGTGGGGCCCGGTCATGCCGGCCAACGAGTCGTTCCAGATGATCGAGGCGACCAAGGGCATCAACAGTTACTACCTGACGAGCGACGGCGGCACCATGAGCTACCGCACCCGGATCCGTACCCCGAGCTACCCGCACCTGCAGCAGATCCCTTCGGTGATCAAAGGCAGCATGGTCGCGGACCTGATCGCGTACCTGGGCAGTATCGACTTCGTTATGGCTGACGTGGACCGCTAAGCATGAACAGCACGCTTATCCAAACCGACCGTTTCGCCCTGAGCGAAACCGAGCGCTCGGCCATCGAGCACGAGATGCACCACTACGAGGACCCGCGCGCGGCGTCCATCGAGGCCCTGAAGATCGTCCAGAAAGAGCGCGGCTGGGTGCCGGACGGCGCCATCTACGCCATTGGCGAAGTGCTGGGCATCCCCGCCAGCGACGTCGAGGGCGTGGCCACTTTCTACAGCCAGATCTTCCGCCAGCCAGTCGGTCGCCACATCATCCGCGTGTGCGACAGCATGGTCTGCTACATCGGCGGCCATGAATCGGTGGTCAGCCAGATCCAGAGCGAGCTGGGCATCGGCCTCGGCCAGACCACCGCAGACGGCCGTTTCACCCTGCTGCCGGTATGCTGCCTGGGCAACTGCGACAAGGCCCCGGCGCTGATGATCGACGACGACACCTTTGGCGACGTGCAGCCTGCCGGCGTCTCCAAGCTGCTGGAGGGTTACGTATGACCATCACTTCCTTCGGCCCGGCCAACCGCATTGCGCGTACCGCCGAAACCCACCCGCTGACCTGGCGCCTGCGTGACGACGGCGAGCCGGTCTGGCTTGCCGAGTACGAGTCCAAGAACGGCTACGCCGCCGCGCGCAAGGCGCTGGCCGACATGTCCGCCGACGACATCGTGCAGAGCGTCAAGGACTCCGGCCTCAAGGGCCGTGGCGGCGCGGGCTTCCCCACTGGCGTGAAGTGGGGCCTGATGCCCAAAGATGAATCCATGAACATCCGCTACCTGCTGTGCAACGCGGATGAAATGGAGCCCAACACCTGGAAAGACCGCATGCTGATGGAGCAACAGCCCCATCTGCTGGTCGAGGGCATGCTGATCAGCGCCCGTGCGCTGAAAGCCTACCGCGGCTATATATTCCTGCGTGGCGAATACACCACTGCGGCAAAGAACCTCAACCGCGCCATTGACGAAGCCAAGGCCGCAGGCCTTTTGGGCAAGAACATCCTCGGTTCGGGCTTCGACTTCGAGCTGTTCGTGCACACCGGCGCCGGCCGCTATATCTGCGGTGAAGAAACCGCGCTGATCAACTCGCTGGAAGGCCGCCGCGCCAACCCACGCTCCAAGCCGCCCTTCCCTGCCGCGGTCGGCGTGTGGGGCAAGCCGACTTGCGTCAACAACGTCGAGACCCTGTGCAACGTGCCGGCCATCGTCGCCAATGGCAACGACTGGTACAAGTCGCTGGCCCGTGAAGGCAGCGAGGACCACGGCACCAAGCTGATGGGCTTCTCCGGCAAGGTGAAGAACCCCGGCCTGTGGGAACTGCCGTTCGGCGTCACCGCCCGCGAGCTGTTCGAAGACTACGCCGGCGGCATGCGCGACGGCTTCAAGCTCAAGTGCTGGCAGCCAGGCGGCGCCGGTACCGGCTTCCTGCTGCCCGAGCACCTCGATGCACAAATGTACGCCGGTGGTATCGCCAAGGTCGGTACCCGCATGGGTACGGGCCTGGCCATGGCGGTCGACGACAGCATCAACATGGTCTCGCTGCTGCGCAACATGGAAGAGTTCTTCGCCCGCGAATCCTGCGGCTGGTGCACGCCGTGCCGCGACGGCCTGCCGTGGAGCGTGAAGATGCTGCGCGCCCTGGAGAAAGGCCAGGGCCGCGCCGAAGACATCGAGACCCTGCTGGGTCTGGTCAACTTCCTCGGCCCAGGCCGCACCTTCTGTGCTCACGCACCAGGTGCCGTCGAGCCATTGGGCAGTGCCATCAAATATTTCCGCTCGGAATTCGAGGCCGGTGTAGCCCCAGCCAGTGCTGGTAGCGAAGCCCTGCGCCCGAACCTGGCGAAGCCGATCGTGGTCGGCGCATAACAAGATGAACAGCGGATGGTCCGTGCCATCCGCCAGCTCGCCGGCCGGCCCGAACGATTCGTGGCTGGCCGCGAGCTCACCGATTTCCATTAGCCACGCCCGCCCACGCGGGCCAACGAAGAACTTTGAACAATGGCCACTATCCACGTAGACGGCAAAGCGCTCGAAGTCAACGGTGCGGACAACCTGTTACAGGCCTGTCTGTCGCTCGGCCTCGACATCCCCTATTTCTGCTGGCACCCGGCGCTCGGTAGCGTCGGCGCCTGCCGGCAGTGCGCGGTCAAGCAGTACACCGACGAGAACGACACCCGTGGTCGTATCGTCATGTCCTGCATGACCCCTGCCTCCGACGGCACCTGGATTTCCATCGACGATGAAGAGTCCAAGGCGTTTCGCGCCAGCGTCGTCGAATGGCTGATGACCAACCACCCGCACGACTGCCCGGTGTGCGAGGAAGGCGGTCACTGCCACCTGCAGGACATGACGGTAATGACCGGCCACAACGAGCGCCGCTACCGTTTCACCAAGCGTACCCACCAGAACCAGGACCTCGGCCCGTTCATCGCTCATGAGATGAACCGCTGCATCGCCTGCTACCGCTGCGTGCGCTACTACAAGGACTACGCTGGCGGCACCGACCTGGGCGTGTATGGCGCCCACGACAACGTGTATTTCGGTCGCGTCGAAGACGGCGTGCTGGAAAGCGAGTTCTCCGGCAACCTCACCGAGGTCTGCCCGACCGGTGTGTTCACCGACAAGACCCACTCCGAGCGCTACAACCGCAAGTGGGACATGCAGTTCGCCCCGAGCATCTGCCATGGCTGCTCCAGCGGCTGCAACATCAGCCCCGGCGAGCGCTACGGCGAACTGCGCCGCATCGAGAACCGCTTCAACGGCTCGGTGAACCAGTACTTCCTGTGCGACCGTGGCCGCTTCGGTTATGGCTACGTCAACCGCAAGGACCGTCCACGCCAGCCGTTCCTCGCCGATGGCAGCAAGCTGAGCCTGGACGCCGCCCTGGACAAGGCCGCCGACCTGCTGCGCGGCCGCACCATCGTCGGCATCGGCTCGCCACGCGCCAGCCTCGAGAGCAACTACGGCCTGCGTGAGCTGGTCGGCGCCGAGTACTTCTACTCGGGCATGGAAGCTGGCGAACTGGCCCGCGTGAGACTGGCGCTGAACGTGCTGAATGACAGCCCGCTGCCGGTCCCGACCCTGCGCGACATCGAAGACCACGACGCCGTGTTCGTGCTCGGCGAAGACCTGACCCAGACCGCCGCCCGCCTCGCCCTGGCCGTGCGCCAGGCCACCAAGGGCAAAGCCGAGGCCATGGCCGACGCCATGCGCGTACAGCCTTGGCTGGACGCCGCGGTGAAGAACATCGGCCAGCACGCGCTGTACCCGCTGTTCATCGCATCCTTGGCTGAAACCAAGCTGGACGACGTCGCCGAAGAGTGTGTACACGCCGCTCCCGCTGACCTCGCCCGCATCGGTTTCGCCGTGGCCCACGCCATCGACCCGAGCGCGCCTGCCGTCGCCGGCCTGGACGAGGAAGCCAAGGCCCTGGCCCAGCGCATCGCCGACGCCCTGGTCGCCGCCAACCGCCCTCTGGTGGTCGCCGGCACCTCCCTGGCGGATCCAGCGCTGATCGAAGCCGCCGCCAACATCGCCAAGGCCCTCAAGCTGCGCGAGAAGAACGGTTCGCTGAGCCTGGTCGTGCCTGAGGCCAACAGCCTCGGCATGGCGATGATGGGCGGCGAGTCCGTCGACGCCGCCCTGGACGCGGTCATCAGCGGCAAGGCCGACGCCATCGTCGTGCTGGAAAACGACCTGTACGCCCGCGTACCGGCTGCCAAGGTCGACGCCGCCCTGGCCGCCGCCAAGGTAGTGATCGTTGCCGACCACTCCAAGACCCCGACCCTCGACCGCGCCCACCTGGTGCTGCCGGCCGCCTCCTTCGCCGAAGGCGACGGCACCCTGGTCAGCCAGGAAGGCCGTGCCCAGCGCTTCTTCCAGGTGTTCGACCCGCAGTACCTGGACAGCAGCATCCAGATTCACGAAGGCTGGCGCTGGATGCACGCCCTGCGTGCCACCCTGCTCAACAAGCCGGTGGACTGGACCCAGCTGGACCACGTCACCAGCGCCTGCGCCGAAGCCGCCCCGCAACTGGCCGGCATCGTCAACGCCGCACCAAGCGCCGCATTCCGCATCAAGGGCATGAAGCTGGCCCGTGAGCCGCTGCGCTACTCGGGCCGCACCGCCATGCGCGCCAACATCAGCGTGCACGAGCCGCGTACCCCACAGGACAAGGACACCGCGTTCGCCTTTTCCATGGAAGGCTACTCGGGCTCGGCCGAGCCGCGCCAGCAAGTGCCGTTCGCCTGGTCGCCGGGCTGGAACTCGCCGCAAGCCTGGAACAAGTTCCAGGACGAAGTGGGTGGCCACCTGCGTGCCGGTGACCCGGGCGTGCGCCTGATCGAGTCGCAGGGCGACCGCCTGAACTGGTTCACCGCCATTCCGGGCGCGTTCAACCCGGCCCGCGGTACCTGGACCGCCGTACCGTTCTTCCACCTGTTCGGCAGCGAAGAGTCCTCCTCGCGCGCCGCCCCGGTGCAGGAGCGCATCCCGGCCGCCTACGTCGCCCTGGCCAAGTCCGAGGCCGACCGCCTGGGCGTCAACGACGGCGCGCTGCTGAGCCTGAACGTGGCCGGCGTGTCGCTGCGTCTGCCGCTGCGTATCAATGAAGAACTGGGCGCTGGCCTGGTTGCGTTGCCCAAAGGCCTGGCCGGCATTCCGCCCGCCATCTTCGGTGCAGCCGTCGAAGGCCTGCAGGAGGCAGCACAATGAGCTGGTTCACCCCCGAAGTGATCGATGTGATCATTCAGGTCGTCAAGGCCATCGTGGTGCTGCTGGCCGTGGTGGTCTGCGGCGCGCTGCTCAGCTTCGTCGAACGACGCTTGCTGGGCTGGTGGCAGGACCGCTACGGTCCGAACCGTGTCGGCCCGTTCGGCATGTTCCAGATCGCAGCCGACATGCTGAAGATGTTCTTCAAGGAAGACTGGAACCCGCCCTTCGTCGACAAGATGATCTTCACCCTGGCACCGGTCGTGGCCATGAGCGCCCTGCTGATCGGCTTCTCGATCATCCCGATCACCCCGGGCTGGGGCGTGGCCGACCTGAACATCGGCCTGCTGTTCTTCTTCGCCATGGCCGGTCTGTCGGTCTACGCCGTGCTGTTCGCCGGCTGGTCGTCGAACAACAAGTACGCCCTTCTGGGCAGCCTGCGGGCTTCGGCACAGACCGTGTCGTACGAAGTGTTCCTGGGCCTGGCGCTGATGGGCGTGGTGGTGCAGGTGGGCTCGTTCAACATGCGCGACATCGTTGATTATCAAGCCCAGAACCTGTGGTTCATCATTCCGCAGTTCTTCGGCTTCTGCACCTTCTTCATCGCTGGCGTCGCCGTGACTCACCGTCACCCGTTCGACCAGCCGGAAGCGGAACAGGAACTGGCCGACGGCTACCACATCGAATATGCCGGCATGAAATGGGGCATGTTCTTCGTGGGTGAGTACATCGGCATCATCCTGATCTCGGCGCTGCTGGTAACCCTGTTCTTCGGTGGCTGGCACGGTCCGTTCGGTATCCTGCCGCAAGTACCGTTCCTGTGGTTCGCCCTGAAGACCGCGTTCTTCATCATGCTGTTCATCCTGCTGCGCGCCTCGATCCCGCGCCCACGCTATGACCAGGTGATGGACTTCAGCTGGAAGTTCTGCCTGCCGCTGACCCTGATCAATTTGCTGGTGACCGCTGCGATCGTGCTCTACAACACGCCAGCCGTCGCGGCCCAGTGAGGATTTGACCCATGTTCAAGTATATCGGCGACATCGTTAAGGGCACCGGCACACAGCTGCGCAGCCTGGCCATGGTGTTCTCCCACGGGTTCCGCAAGCGCGACACCCTGCAGTACCCCGAAGAACCCGTGTACCTGCCGCCGCGCTACCGTGGCCGCATCGTCCTCACCCGCGACCCCGACGGCGAGGAGCGCTGCGTGGCGTGCAACCTCTGCGCGGTGGCCTGCCCGGTCGGCTGTATCTCGCTGCAGAAGGCCGAGACCGAGGACGGCCGTTGGTACCCCGAGTTCTTCCGCATCAACTTCTCGCGCTGCATCTTCTGCGGCCTGTGCGAAGAGGCGTGCCCGACCACCGCGATCCAGCTGACTCCGGATTTCGAAATGGCCGAGTTCAAGCGTCAGGACCTGGTGTACGAGAAAGAAGATCTGCTGATCTCCGGCCCCGGCAAGAACCCTGACTACAACTTCTACCGTGTTGCGGGCATGGCGATCGCTGGCAAGCCGAAAGGCTCTGCGCAGAACGAAGCCGAGCCGATCAACGTGAAGAGCTTGCTCCCATAAGGACAGAAAGATGGAATTCGCTTTCTACTTCGCATCCGGTGTCGCCGTCGTCTCCACGCTGCGCGTGGTGACCGGCACCAACCCGGTGCACGCCCTGCTCTACCTGATCATTTCGCTGATCTCCGTGGCGATGATCTTCTTCTCCCTCGGTGCGCCATTCGCCGGCGCCCTGGAAGTGATCGCCTACGCCGGCGCCATCATGGTGCTGTTCGTGTTCGTGGTGATGATGCTCAACCTCGGACCGGCTTCGGTCGCCCAGGAGCGCGGCTGGCTCAAGCCCGGCATCTGGGCGGGGCCGGTGATCCTCGCCGCCCTGCTGCTGCTGGAGCTGCTGTACGTGCTGTTCGTCACCCCGTCGGGCGCCGCCATCAGCGGTACCACCGTCAGCGCCAAGGAAGTCGGCATCAGCCTGTTCGGCCCTTACCTGCTGGTGGTCGAACTGGCCTCGATGCTGCTGCTCGCGGCAGCCGTCACCGCCTTCCACCTGGGCCGCAACGAGGCGAAGGAGTAAATCATGGGTGCTATCCCTCTCGAGCATGGTCTGGCGGTCGCCGGCATCCTGTTCTGCTTAGGTCTGGTTGGCCTGATGGTCCGCCGCAACATCCTCTTCGTGCTCATGAGCCTGGAAGTCATGATGAACGCCTCCGCACTGGCGTTCATCGTCGCCGGTGCCCGTTGGGTCCAGCCCGACGGCCAGGTGATGTTCATTCTGGTGATCAGCCTGGCAGCCGCCGAGGCCAGCATTGGCCTGGCGATCCTGCTGCAGCTGTATCGCCGCTTCCACACTCTCGACATCGATGCTGCCAGTGAGATGCGCGGATGAACCTTATCTTCCTGACGTTCGTATTCCCCCTGATCGGCTTCCTGCTGCTGTCGTTCTCGCGCGGCCGCTGGTCCGAGAACCTGTCGGCGCTGATCGGCGTCGGCTCGGTCGGTCTGTCGGCGGCCACCGCCGCCTATGTGATCTGGCAGTTCAACGTCGCCCCGCCTGAAGGCGGCGCGTACAGCCAGCTGCTGTGGCAGTGGATGTCGGTGGACGGCTTCGCGCCGAACTTCACCCTGTATGTGGATGGCCTGTCGGTCACCATGCTGGGCGTGGTCACCGGCGTGGGCTTCCTGATCCACCTGTTCGCTTCCTGGTACATGCGTGGCGAAGCCGGCTATTCGCGCTTCTTCTCGTACACCAACCTGTTCATCGCCAGCATGCTGTTCCTGGTGCTGGGCGACAACCTGCTGTTCATCTACTTCGGCTGGGAAGGCGTGGGCCTGTGCTCGTACCTGTTGATCGGTTTCTACTACAGCAACCGCAACAACGGTAACGCGGCGCTAAAGGCGTTCATCGTCACCCGCATCGGCGACGTGTTCATGGCCATCGGCCTGTTCATCCTGTTCGTCCAGCTGGGTACCCTGAACGTTCAGGAACTGCTGGTGCTGGCACCGCAGAAGTTCCAGGCTGGTGACACCTGGATGGTCCTGGCGACCCTGATGCTGCTGGGTGGCGCGGTCGGTAAATCGGCCCAGCTGCCGCTGCAGACCTGGCTGGCCGACGCGATGGCCGGCCCGACTCCTGTTTCGGCACTGATCCACGCGGCCACCATGGTGACTGCGGGCGTGTACCTGATCGCCCGTACCAACGGCCTGTTCCTGCTGGCGCCGGACGTCCTGCACCTGGTCGGCGTCGTGGGTGGCGTGACCCTGATCCTGGCCGGCTTCGCCGCCCTGGTACAGACCGATATCAAGCGTATCCTCGCCTACTCGACCATGAGCCAGATCGGCTACATGTTCCTGGCACTGGGCGTCGGCGCCTGGGACGCGGCGATCTTCCACCTGATGACCCACGCCTTCTTCAAGGCCCTGCTGTTCCTTGCCTCCGGTGCGGTGATCGTCGCCTGCCACCACGAGCAGAACATCTTCAAGATGGGCGGCCTGTGGAAGAAACTGCCGCTGGCCTACGCCAGCTTCGTGGTCGGTGGCGCCGCCCTGGCCGCCCTGCCGATCCTGACCGTGGGCTTCTACTCCAAGGACGAGATCCTCTGGGAAGCCTTCGCCAGCGGCAACAGCGGCCTGCTGTACGCCGGCCTGGTCGGTGCGTTCATGACCTCGCTGTACACTTTCCGTCTGATCTTCATCGCCTTCCACGGCGAAGCCAAGACCGAAGCCCACGCCGGCCACGGCATCAGCCACTGGCTGCCGCTGGGCGTGCTGATCGTGCTGTCGACCTTCATCGGCGCCTGGATCCACCCGCCGCTGGCAGGCGTGCTGCCTGAAAGCGCAGGCCACGCCGGTGGCGAAGCCAAGCATTCGCTGGAGATCGCCTCGGGCGCCATCGCCATCGCCGGTATCCTGCTCTCGGCCCTGCTGTTCCTGGGCAAGCGCCGCTTCGTCACCGCAGTTGCCAACAGCGGTATCGGTCGCGTCCTGTCGGCCTGGTGGTTCGCCGCCTGGGGCTTCGACTGGATCTACGACAAGCTCTTCGTCAAACCTTACCTGCTGATCAGCCACATCCTGCGCAAGGACCCGGTTGACCGCAGCATCGGCCTCATTCCTCGCCTGGCTCGCGGCGGTCACGTCGCCATGAGCAAGACCGAGACCGGCCAGCTGCGCTGGTACACCGCCTCGATCGCCGTGGGTGCCGTGCTGGTGCTCGGTGCCGTGGTAGTGGCCGCGGTATGACTATGAATCTTGCGACTTTGCCAAAGGAAACCAACCCGTCATGATTTTGCCTTGGCTGATCCTGATCCCCTTCATCGGCGGCTTCCTGTGCTGGTTGGGTGAGCGCTTCGGCGCCACCCTGCCGCGCTGGATCGCGCTGCTGACCATGTCCCTGCTGCTCGGCATCGGCCTGTGGCTGTGGGCGAACGGCAACTACACCCTGGCTCCCGCCCCTGGCGCGGAGCCCGCCTGGGCCCTCGAATACAAGGTCGAGTGGATCAAGCGCTTCGGCATCAGCATCCACCTGGCCCTCGACGGCCTGTCGCTGCTGATGATCCTGCTCACCGGCCTGCTCGGCGTGCTGTCGGTGCTGTGCTCGTGGAAAGAGATCCAGCGCCACGTCGGCTTCTTCCACCTCAACCTGATGTGGATCCTCGGCGGCGTGGTCGGCGTGTTCCTGGCCCTGGACCTGTTCCTGTTCTTCTTCTTCTGGGAAATGATGCTGGTGCCGATGTACTTCCTCATCGCGCTCTGGGGTCACAGCTCCTCCGACGGCAAGAAGACCCGCATCTACGCGGCGACCAAGTTCTTCATCTTCACCCAGGCCAGCGGCCTGATCATGCTGGTGGCGATCCTCGGCCTGGTGCTGGTCAACTACAACAGCACTGGCGTGATCACCTTCAACTACAGCGACCTGCTCAAGGCCGAACTGCCGGCCGGCGTCGAGTACCTCCTGATGCTGGGCTTCTTCATCGCCTTCGCGGTGAAGCTGCCGGTGGTGCCGTTCCACTCCTGGCTGCCTGACGCTCACGCCCAGGCGCCGACCGCAGGTTCCGTGGACCTGGCGGGCATCCTGCTGAAGACCGCGGCCTACGGCCTGCTGCGCTTCGCCCTGCCGCTGTTCCCGAACGCCTCGGCCGAGTTCGCGCCGATCGCCATGACCCTGGGCCTGATCGGCATCTTCTACGGAGCCTTCCTGGCCTTCGCCCAGACCGACATCAAGCGCCTGGTGGCGTTCTCCAGCGTCTCGCACATGGGCTTCGTGCTGATCGGCATCTACTCCGGCAGCCAGCAGGCCCTGCAGGGCGCGGTGATCCAGATGCTGGCCCACGGCCTGTCGGCCGCCGCGCTGTTTATCCTGGCCGGCCAGCTGTACGAGCGCCTGCACACCCGCGACATGCGCGAGATGGGTGGCCTGTGGCACCGCATCGCTTATCTTCCGGCCATCAGCCTGTTCTTCGCCGCCGCATCGCTGGGCCTGCCGGGCACCGGCAACTTCGTCGGCGAATTCTTGATCCTGATCGGCAGCTTCGCCCACGTCCCATGGATCACCGTGATCGCCACCACCGGCCTGGTCTTCGGCTCGGTGTACTCGCTGATCATGATCCACCGTGCCTACTTCGGTCCGGCCAAGGCCGACACCGTGCTGGCCGGCATGGACGGTCGCGAGCTGATCATGGTGCTGGGCCTGGCGGGCCTGCTGATCCTGCTGGGCGTGTATCCGCAGCCGTTCCTGGACACCTCTGCCGCCACCATGAGCGGTGTGCAGCAGTGGCTCGGTTCCGCTTTCACTCAACTCGCTTCGGCCCGGTAAGAGCGCTATGGAATTCACCACTCAACACTTCATCGCATTGGCGCCGATGCTGATCACCACGCTCACCACGGTGGTGGTGATGCTGGCGATCGCCTGGAAGCGCAACCACTCGCAGACCTTCCTGCTGTCCACCGTGGGCCTGAACCTGGCCCTGCTGTCGATCCTGCCGGCGCTCAAGGTCGCGCCGCTGGCAGTCACCTCGCTTGTGACCATCGACAAGTTCGCCTGCCTGTACATGGCGATCATCCTGGTGGCGACGCTGGCCTGCGTCACCCTCGCCCACGCCTACCTGGGCGAAGGCTCCAAGGGCTTCCCGGGCAACCGTGAAGAACTGTACCTGCTGCTGCTGATGTCGGCACTGGGCGGTCTGGTGCTGGTCAGCGCCAACCACCTGGCTGGCCTGTTCATTGGCCTTGAGCTGCTGTCGGTGCCGGTCTACGGCCTGGTGGCGTACGCCTTCTTCAACAAGCGCTCGCTGGAAGCCGGCATCAAGTACATGGTGCTGTCGGCCGCCGGCTCCGCCTTCCTGCTGTTCGGCATGGCGCTGCTGTACGCTGACGCAGGCAGCTTGACCTTCGACCAGCTGGGCAAGGCCCTGGCCGCCACCAGCATGCCGAGCCTGCTGGCGCAACTGGGCCTGGGCATGATGCTGGTCGGCCTGGCCTTCAAGCTGTCGCTGGTGCCGTTCCACCTGTGGACCCCAGACGTGTACGAAGGCGCCCCGGCGCCGGTCGCCGCGTTCCTGGCCACCGCCAGCAAGGTCGCGGTGTTCGCCGTGGTCGTGCGCCTGTTCATGCTCTCCCCTGCCGCCAGCAGCGGCGTGCTGAGCACCGTGCTGGCGGTGATCGCGGTTGCCTCGATCATCATTGGCAACCTGCTGGCGCTGACCCAGAGCAACCTCAAGCGTCTGCTCGGTTACTCGTCCATCGCCCACTTCGGCTACCTGGTCATCGCCCTGGTCGCCAGCAAAGGCCTGGCCCTGGAAGCCATGGGCGTGTACCTGGTCACCTACGTGATCACCAGCCTGGGCGCCTTCGGCGTGATCACCCTGATGTCCTCGCCGTATGCCGGCCGTGACGCCGACGCCCTGTACGAGTACCGCGGTCTGTTCTGGCGCCGTCCGTACCTGACCGCGGTACTGACCGTGATGATGCTGTCGCTGGCCGGTATCCCGCTGACCGCGGGCTTCATCGGCAAGTTCTACATCATCGCCACCGGCGTCGAGTCGCACCTGTGGTGGCTGGTCGGCGCCCTGGTGATCGGCAGCGCCATCGGCGTGTACTACTACCTGCGCGTCATGGTCACCCTGTACCTGGTCGAGCCGAACCTGCGTCGCCACGACGCTCCGCTGAAGTGGGAACAGCGCACCGGCGGCGTGATGCTGCTGGCCATCGCCATCCTCGCCTTCGTGCTCGGTGTGTACCCGCAGCCGCTGCTGGAGATGGTGCAGCAGGCGGGTCTGCAACTGATCGGCTGATCGGCTGACTGCGTCACAAGACACCCCGCCTCGGCGGGGTGTTCTTTTTTGGGGCCGCTTTGCGGCCCCATGGCCATTACCGATCGACCACTGTGCTTCGTCTGCCCTTTGCAGCGTCAGACTCCCGCATTCGATCTGGAACCCCGTACCCATGCGCCCCACCCTCCCCTACTCCCTGCTGGCCCTGTTCGTCGCCGGCACCGCCCAGGCCGCCAATCGCGTCGAACTCGACCAGGTGCTGATCCAGGACCGGCAGCAATCCGAACTGGAAGCCGCCGCCGACCAGCTGCGCGAAATCCCCGGCGCCAGCAACCTGGTGGACATGGACAAGGTGGGCCAGGGCCGGGTGGCCAGCAACCAGGACGTGCTGGCCTATCAGCCGGGGGTGTTCGCCCAGTCGGCGGGCAACGACGGCATCAAGCTGTCGATCCGTGGTTCGGGCATCAACCGCGCGCCGGGCGCCCACGGCTCGGGCGTGTACACGATGTTCGACGGCCTGCCGCTGACCGGCCCGGGCGGCACGCCCTATGAACTGTTCGAACCGCTGTGGCTGAGCCGCGCCGAGGTGCTGCGCGGCGCCAATGGCTTCGACCAGGGCTCGCTGGCCCTGGGTGGCGCGATCAACTATGTGACCCACACCGGTCACGATGCCGCGCCCTTGCAGGTGCGCTACGAAGTCGGCAGCCGTGGCTACCAGCGCCGGCACATCAGTACCGGACAGGTGCTGGGCAACCTCGACTACTACGTGGCCCTGACCGATGCCGAGTACGACGGCTATCAGGACCACAGCAGCGGCAGCGCCAAGGGCATCGCCGCCAACGTCGGCTACCGCTTCAACCCGAACCTGGAGACGCGCTTCTACCTGCGCTACCGGGAAACCGAGAACGACCTGGCCGGACGCCTGACCAAGGACCAGATCAAGCACCATCCCCGTGCCGCCAATCCAGCCTACCTGGCCCGCGACGACAGACGCCCGCAACCGGGCAGCACCTGGGTGGGCAACAAGACCACCTTCTTCCTGGATGACGATTCGCGCCTGGAGGCGGGGCTGGTCTATCACGACTACCCCATGGACCTGCGCGAAGGCCCGATGCGCCTTAAGGTCGCCTACACCGATGTCAGTGGCACGCTGAACTACTTGCGTCGCGACACCCTGTTCGGTCATGAGAGCAAGACCACCCTCGGCTGGCGCACCACCAAGCACCTGCCCAACAGCGGCGCTTCGCAGTTCGCTCGCCCCGGCGGCGACAATTTCGGTGCCCGCACCCGCGATTTCAGCTACCAGGGTTCGGACACCGTGCTGCATGCAGGCAACGACCTGGAGCTGATTCCGGACCTGTGGCTGACCACGGGCCTGGCGATGATCTACACCCGCCGCGAAAGCGACGTCACCTACCCAACCAGTGGCGGCAAGGTCAGTCAGCATGACTGGGACTACGCCCCACGCCTGGGCCTGCGTTACGACCTCCGCCCGGACCTGCAGGTCTACGGCAACCTCAGTCGCTCGGTGGAGCCGCCGCACCCGTGGTCGCTGGTCTGGAGTGCGCCAGTCGCCAACCAACCCATGAAGATGCAGAACCAGACCGCCGCCACCCTGGAACTAGGCGCCCGCGGCGATTCGGCACTGGGACGCTGGGACCTGGCCTGGTACTACGCCCAGGTACGCCACGAACTGTTAAACGTGGAAGTCGTGCAAGGCTTGCCGTTCAAGGAGTTCAACGCCAGCCCCACCGTGCACCAGGGCATCGAGGCCGGCCTGGACAGCCTGCTCTGGGAACAACCGGGCACCGGCAAGCTCAGCTTGCGCCAGGCCTACACCTTCAGCGACTTCCACTACCGCGACGACGACACGTTCGGCGACAACCGCCTGCCCGGCATCCCCATGCACTACTACCAGGCCGAACTGCGCTACGACTGGCCGAGCGGCTTCCATGCCGGGGTTAACACGCAGATGGCCTCCAAGGTGCAGGTGGACTACGCCAACAGCTACCACGCCGACGCCTACGCCCTGCTCGGCGCGCGCCTGGGCTGGGATTCGCCGAAACGGGATTGGCAGACCTGGCTCGACCTGCGCAACCTGACCAACAAACGTTACGCGGCGACGGTGACGCCGGGGTACAACGATGCCGGGCAAGACATCGCCCGCTCGACGCCGGGTGAAGGGTTTGGGGTGTATGCGGGGGTTTCCTACAGCTTCCGATAATCGCCAATGGCGGTGCGCCGATGCGACTTGCCCCACGATGGTCCTCATGAAGGCAACTGCACCTGCGGCTTGGTCGAGGCAAAGATCGCCCAGCTGGAGATGAACAACGCCGCGATCAATGGCCCGATCACAAACCCGTTGAGCCCGAATACCGCCAACCCACCCAAGGTCGACACCAGCACCAGGTAATCCGGCATCCGCGTATCCTTGCCCACCAGGATTGGCCGCAGTAGGTTGTCCACCAATCCGATCACCAGCACACCGAACGCGGTCAGCACGATCCCCTGCCAGATCGCCCCGGTCAGCAGGAAGTACAACGCCACCGGCCCCCAGACGATCCCCGCGCCCACCGCCGGCAGCAACGACAGGAACGCCATCAGCACCGCCCACACCAGCACGCTGGGAATGCCCAGCACCCAGAAGATCAGCCCGCCCAGCGCCCCCTGGGTGATCGCCACCAGCAGGTTGCCCTTGACCGTGGCCCGCACCACGCGCTTGAACTTCAACTGCAGGCGGCGCTTCTGCTGCTCGGGCAGCGGCACCGCCTGGCGCACCTTGCGCGCCACCTCCGCGCCCTCGCGCAGGAAGAAGAACAGCAAATAGAGCATGATGCCGAAGCTCACCAGGAACTCGAAGGTGCCCTGGCCGAAGCTGAACGCCTGCCCGGCGAGGAACTGGCTGCCCTGGGTCGCCCACTTGGTGATCTTGTCACGCAGGCCATCGAGGTTGCCCATGCCCATGCGGTCGAGGAAATGCTGGGCGTAGGCCGGCAGCATGTCCTTGCCGCGCTCGATATAGCCGGCGATATCCAGCTGGCCGCTTTCGATGCGCTGGTACAGCGTCGCGCCCTCCTGCACCAGCAGGGCGCCGATGACGATCACCGGCAATACAGCGATCAGCAGGCAGGTGACCAGCGCCGTCGCCGTGGCCAGGTTGCGCCGCCCACCAAAGCGCAGCAACAGCTGGCGTTGCAGAGGCGCGAAAAGAATCCCGAGGATCACCGCCCAGAAGATCGCGCCGGAGTACGGCAGCAGGATCCAGATGAAGGCGATGGTCACCAGTGCCAGCAGCACGGTCAGGGCTTTGTTCTGCAATAAGGTTTCGTTCATGGGCATTCCTCGAGGGCTCAACAATTTAGTGCCCCGCGCGCCGGCAAAAGTGCCGTTGATCCAGATCAATACCTGAACATCGCCTCCGTCTTAGCATCCGCGCCTTTTGCCCCCGGTGCGCACCATGACCCCTCTCGCCAAGCCCGAACTGCTCGCCCCCGCCGGCACCCTCAAGACCATGCGCTACGCCTTCGCCTACGGCGCCGACGCGGTCTACGCCGGCCAGCCGCGCTACAGCCTGCGGGTGCGCAACAACGAGTTCGACCACGCCAACCTGGCCCTCGGCATCCAGGAGGCCCAGGCCCAGGGCAAGCGTTTCTACGTGGTGGTCAACATCGCCCCGCACAACGCCAAGCTCAAGACCTTCCTCAAGGACTTGGCGCCGGTGATCGAAATGGGCCCGGATGCACTGATCATGTCCGACCCGGGACTGATCATGCTGGTACGCCAGCACTTCCCGCAGATGCCCATCCACCTGTCGGTGCAGGCCAACACGGTGAACTGGGCCAGCGTGCAGTTCTGGCAAGGCCTGGGACTGACCCGGGTGATCCTGTCGCGGGAGCTGTCGTTGGAAGAGATCGAGCAGATCCGCCAGCAGGTGCCAGAGATGGAGCTGGAAGTGTTCGTGCACGGCGCGTTGTGCATGGCCTATTCCGGGCGCTGCCTGCTGTCGGGCTACATGAACAAGCGTGACGCCAACCAGGGCACCTGCACCAATGCCTGTCGCTGGAAGTACCAGGCTACCCCGGCCACCGAGAATGCCACCGGCGATATCGTCCGTGAGTGCGAGCCGACCCTGGGCCTCGGCGCGCCGACCGAGCAGGTGTTCCTGCTCCAGGAGTCCAACCGCCCCGGCGAAGAGATGCCGGCCTTCGAGGACGAGCACGGCACCTACATCATGAACGCCAAGGACCTGCGCGCCATCCAGCACGTCGAGCGCCTGGCCCGGATGGGCGTGCACTCGCTGAAGATCGAGGGCCGCACCAAGTCGCACTTCTACTGTGCCCGCGCCGTGCAGTCCTACCGCCAGGCCATCGACGACGCCGTGGCCGGGCGGCCGTTCGACCGCGGCCTGATGAGTAACCTCGAGTCCCTCGCCCAGCGCGGCTACACCGAAGGTTTCCTGCGCCGCCACGTGCACGACGAGTACCAGAACTACCAGCGCGGCAACTCGGTGTCCGAGCGCCAGCAGTTCGTCGGCGAACTGACCGGAGTGCGCGTGGACGGCCTGGCCGAAGTGAAGGTGAAGAACCGCTTCGCCGTGGGTGACCACCTGGAGCTGATGACCCCGCGCGGCAATTACCACTTCGACCTGCACCGCCTATGTGACCGCCTGCAGCAGGCCATCGAGGTGGCGCCGGGCGACGGCCATGTGGTGTACCTGCCGATTCCCGAGCAGGTCTCGCTGGAGTTCGGCCTGTTGATGCGCGACCTGGAGAGTGGCGAGGCCGCTGCCTGACAAATCTGTAATCCGCGCCTCAGGTGGCTGACAGGCGCGGGCGGCGAGGATCGTGGCAGTTCCGTAGCGAGAGCACGCCATGCCACCGACTCCAACCCGCCGCACCTTCGTCAAGGGCCTGGGTGCCGCCAGCGCCCTGGCCGGCCTCGGCCTCTGGCGCCCGCTGGCCCAGGCCGCCGAGGGCCGCCTGCCGCTGCACGAGCTGAGCGGCCAGCAGTTCGACCTGTTCATCGGCCAGACCCCGGTCAACATCACAGGCCGGCCGCGCACCGCGCAGACCATCAACGCCAGCCTGCCCGGCCCGCAGCTGCGCTGGCGCGAGGGCGACACCGTGACCCTGCGCGTGCGCAACCGCCTGGACCAGCCCACCTCGATCCATTGGCACGGCATCATCCTGCCGGCCAACATGGACGGCGTGCCGGGCCTGAGCTTCGCTGGCATCGAACCCGGCGGCGACTACCTCTACCAGTTCACCCTGCGCCAGAGCGGCACCTACTGGTACCACAGCCACTCCGGGCTGCAGGAGCAGGCCGGCGTGTACGGCGCCATCGTCATCGAGCCCCGCGAGCCTGAACCGCATCAGTACCAGCGCGACCATGTGCTGCTGTTCAGCGACTGGTCGGACCAGGCGCCAGAAGCGCTGATGGCCACCCTGAAGAAGCAGTCCGACGCCTTCAACTACCACAAGCGCACGGTCGGCGACTTCGTCGACGATGTCGCGCAAAACGGCTGGGGCAAGGCCGTCGACAACCGCTGGACCTGGGCGAAAATGCGCATGAGCCCGACCGACCTGGCCGACATCAGCGCCGCCAGCTACACCTACCTGCTCAACGGCCAGCCCCCGGACGGCAACTTCACCTGCCTTTTCCAGCCCGGCGAGACCGTGCGCCTGCGCCTGATCAACGCCTCGGCGATGACCTACTTCGACTTCCGCATTCCAGGCCTGAAACTCACGCTGATCGCCGCCGACGGCCTGCCGGTGACACCGGTGAGCGTGGACGAGCTACGCATCGCCGTGGCCGAAACCTACGACGTGCTGGTCACCGTGGGCGACCTGCCCGCCTACACGCTGTACGCCCAGAGCATGGACCGCACCGGCTTCGCCCGTGGCACCCTGGCCCGTGCAGCGGGCTTGCAGGCCCCCGTACCCGAGCCGGACCCGCGCCCGGTGCTGACCATGGACGACATGGGGCACGGCGACATGGGTGGGATGGAGCATTCGAATATGCCAGCGATGAACCACGCCAACATGGCGGGCATGGACCACTCGAACATGGCCGGTATGACCATGATGCAAGGCCACCCCGCCAGCGAGATCGACAACCCGCTGGTGGACATGCAGACCATGGCCCCCCGCGCCAACCTGGCCGATCCTGGTATTGGCCTGCGCGGCAACGGCCGCCGAGTGCTGACCTACGCCGACCTGCGCAGCCCCTACCCCGATCCGGACGGGCGCGAACCGTCGCGCAACATCGAGCTGCACCTGACTGGCCACATGGAACGCTTCGCCTGGTCGTTCGACGGCATCAAGTTCAGCGATGCCGAGCCCCTGCGCCTGAAATACGGCGAGCGGGTGCGCATCATCCTGGTCAACGACACCATGATGACCCATCCCATCCACCTGCACGGCATGTGGAGCGACCTGGAGGATGAACAAGGGCGCTTCCTGGTGCGCAAGCACACCATCGACATGCCACCCGGAAGCCGGCGCAGCTACCGCGTCAGCGCCGACGCCCTGGGCCGTTGGGCTTACCACTGCCACCTGCTCTACCACATGGAGACCGGCATGTTCCGCGAGGTACGGGTCGATGAATGAGAACCGCAACCGCCACATCGTCACCGGTGTCGCGCTTATGGCCTTGCTGGCCAGTGAACGGGCCCTGGCCGCGGGCATGGACCACATGAACCATGGCACCATGCCGATGGACCACGGCCAAATGAACCATGACAGCATGCCCATGGACCACAGCCAGATGAACCACACGGCGACGCCCCCCAGCCAACCGCGCACACCGCTTCCGGTGATCACCGACGCCGACCGCCGTGCCGCTTTCCCGCCGCTTCCGGGGCATCAGGTGCACGACCAGGCGACCAACTGGGCGGTGATCGTCGACCAGCTGGAATACCAGAACTTCGAAAGCAGCGGCGCCCTGAACTGGAACGCCACTGCCTGGGTCGGCGGCGATATCGACCGCCTATGGCTGCGCACCGAGGGTGAGCGGGAACAAGGCAAGACCCACAAGGCCGAGCTGCAGGCCCTCTGGGGCCATGCCATCAGCCCCTGGTGGGAACTGGTCGGCGGTGTGCGCCAGGACTTCCAGCCCGCCAGCGGTCAGGGCTGGGCCGCCTTCGGCATCCAGGGCACGCCGCTCTACGGCCTGGAGCTGGAAGCCACCGCCTACGCCGGCGAGCGACAGCAGACCGCGCTGCGCCTGGAGGCCGGTTACGCTATGCTGCTGACCAATCGCTGGATCCTCGAACCGACCGTCGAAGCCAACTTCTTCGGGCGCAATGATGCCGGGCGCGAGCAAGGCTCGGGGCTGGCCGAAAGCGAAGTGGGCCTGCGCCTGCGCTACGAGATCACCCGCGCGTTCGCGCCCTATGTCGGCGTCAGCTTCAACCGCCTGCACGGCGACCGTGCCGACCAGGCCCGGGAGAATGGCGAGGACATCGGCCAAACTCGGCTGGTGGTGGGGTTACGCCTGCGCTTCTGAAGCACAGGCGCTCCCACCAGGCCGCCACCTGGCCAATGAATCATGCTGTTTCACAGGAGCTCCACCATGCTGCGCAAACACCTGCTAACCCTCGGCCTGCTGGCCGTCACCGGCCTGGCCCAGGCCGCCGAGACCATCGATGTCTACCGCGATCCCAACTGCGGTTGCTGCAAGGAATGGATCAAGCACCTGAGCGACAACGGTTTCACCGTCAACGACCATGTCGAACCGAACATGAGCGCGGTCAAGCAACGCCTGGGCGTCGAGCCACGCCTGGCGTCGTGCCACACCGGGGTGATCGACGGCAAGTTCGTCGAAGGCCATGTGCCGGCCGAACAGGTACGCCTGCTGGCCAGACGCAACGACCTCAAGGGTATCGCGGTACCGGGCATGCCCATGGGTTCGCCGGGCATGGAGATGGGTGACCATAAGGACGCCTACCAAGTCATCGGCGTGACCCTGGATGGCCAGGATACCGTGGTCGCCAGCTACTGATGCTCAGCCTTGGGGCGCTGTTCCTCAGCGCCTTCGGCGCCGCCACCTTGTTGCCGCTGCAGTCCGAAGCGGTGCTGGTCGGACTGCTGATTCGCGAACCGAGTGCCTGGGCAACTCTGCTGCTGGTGGCCACCCTCGGCAATGTGCTCGGTTCCATCGTCAACTGGCTGCTGGGCCGGGCCGTCGATCACCTGCGCGAACGCCGCTGGTTTCCGTTCAGCGCCAGCCAGCTGGAACGCGCCCAGCAACGCTACCAGCGCTGGGGCCAGTGGTCGCTGCTGCTGAGCTGGATGCCGGTGATCGGCGACCCGCTGACTTTGATCGCCGGGATCATGCGCGAGCCGTTCTGGCGTTTCGTACTGCTGGTCACCCTGGCCAAGGGCGGGCGCTATATCGTGGTGGCAATGATCACCCTGGGCGGGTTTCACACAGGGTGATCGGAGGGATTCGAAGGGCTGGCTGAAGCCCGAAGGCCTCAGCCAGTGTTACGCTCAAGCCGCGTTGGCAGCCTGCAGGTTGCCAAGTAGGCGCCCTGCCTTGTCCAGCTTATTCTGCAACGTGTCCATGAACGATTGCGCGGTGTGGAACTGCAACAGATTGGGCTCCAGTTTACGCTGCCCGAAGAGGTCGCCGAAGGAGTGGGACTGCCCCACCGCCGTGTGGTCCAGGACCATTGAAGCGATTGCCTTTTCGGCAGCACTGCCCTTTTCGGCAAGATGCTCCAGGTGCTCGAACGACTGCGAGAGCGGACTAGCCGGCCGCTGTAGCGAATGGATGGTCGCGTTGAAGTCATTACGCGTAGGCAGAGCGACCTCATCATCAATCTTGACAAAGTCGAGCTTGACGGCCTGGAGCGACGTTACCGGATCAGACTGTTCGATGGTCGTCGCGTGATAAGCCACTTCAGGCTCCACAGGCCGTGCCGCGCTCGCGTGGGCTAATGTGCCGGCCACCACCGGATGGGTATGGTCGCTTGCATCCCCCACGACAACTGGCGCCACTGGATCAGGCTTCTGGGCGAACCGTTCGATGAACTCGGCATCGACCTCTTTGACAAACTCCACCACCGCTTCAGCCCCCACTTGCTCGGGATCCGGAAACTCGGCAAATCGCGAGGCCAGGAAAATTACCGCATCGAGCACCTTGGCGGCAGCCATCGAGTCGTTCTGCATAAGCGCGATACTGTCCGGAGACTGGGCTGCAATCAGGGTGTACCCACCGACAATATCGACCTTGTTAATACTTGTCTCGACCTTAAGCTCAGGCACAAGCTTGCCCAGCATGTCGATATTCGACAACAGGCAGTTGGCGTTACGCATGATATTGCTACCCGTGAGCTGTTCCGTGTAACTGGTCATGAACTGCTCGGTGGGCAGATGCTCCTGCTTCGCCAGTATCCCGTTGGCCTGCGACCTCATGACATCCGGCAGCCCCTTGGCCACCTGCTCGTTCAAAGAGCGCATCACGTCCGACGTCGAATCCGCGGCCTGCGCGCCCCCCGTCGCCACACTGGAACGAAAGCCGAGGAACTCGGCAATCGCGATGAATAGGCGCATCAGGATGCCATGCTTCTGCGGTTCCTCGTGACGTGCCAGGCGCTGCGCCGTTTCGCTGGTTTTTACCTCTTTGCAGTCACTGCCCGCGTTGACGGGGTCCAGGTCGGCGCCACACACCCAACTGGTTGAAACCGATTCAATCATCGTGCAAACCTCTTCTTGCAGCATCGTTTAACTTGTGGAAAAGACCGCTCTCACTCCAGCAAGAACAAAAGTCTTCTCCGCAGTAATTTGCCTCCAGCATGGTGGAAGCTGAGCAAACGATACTGGCGCTGCACATCAGGCCCCATCAGCCCTTATCGCCTTTTTTGCACTTTTCGGCGTTGGTGTGATGGCACGGTATTGGTTGATACGCAAGCATGAAAAAGCCGCAAGAGCCTGGACACTTGCGGCGTCTAACATCCTTCAAGAAACCGGGTCTTCTCAGGCCATGATGCCAGCAGCCCTGAGCCCCTGGTTGTCATTGCGCAGGATTTCCTGGATCAGCTGACGCACCTGGTCGATCATCTTCGCCAAATCATCGGTACAGCGCTGGAACAACTCCTTCTGGTTACCGGCAACCGCCGCCTCAAGCTCCTGCTCCTTGGCCCAGACATCCTGCAACGACTTGATGGCATGGGCGATGCCCGTGCCGAAGGCTGCGCCACTCTGGGCCACGCCATTGAGCGTGTGCAATGTGGTATTGCGGGTGTCGATGCCGTTCTGCAGATGCTTGACCTCGATACGGTTCTCGGCGATCAGCTTCTTTGAGGCCATCGTCACCTCACCGGGCTTGGCAAACTCGGCAGCATGACTGGCTTGCTCCACTCCCTTGATAGTCCGCGCATCCCCCAGATTTTTGAGCATCCCGGTGGTACCGCTGACCAGGGTGAACATACCCAATGCACCGCTGACAGCCGCCGAGGCGAACAGCGCATTGCTGGCGGTTCTCATCCAGCCGATCTGTTCCTTGCTCGCCAGCACGCTGACTTCGGCCTGGGTCCTGCGCCCCTGCGCATTGCCATCGCGCACCTGCATGGCGGCTCGGAGAATCGCCAGCAGGCTCTCCAGGTCCTGGCTGCAGGGCGTAGCCTGCGGCGTATCCAGGCTTACCCGCCCTTGCTTCTCGGCAAATGCCGCGCTCGTCGCTGCACCGGGCATGGCCAGCATCGCCCACAGCGGCTGCCCAACCTTCTGCCCCTCGGTGACCGGCAGTTGGGCATTCACGTGGGACGAATGATCAATAGTGGAAATAGACAGACTCATGATTGACTCCTTGATCAGGCAATGACGTTTCGGCAAGCAATATCGGCGCAGGCTTTGCTGCGGTTGTTCAACAGTTCCAGCAGTTGTTCGAAGCGTTGCTCCTTCCCCGCGAGCAGTTGTTCCAGCGCCTTGGCCAACTGCTCGAGAAAACTGTGTCCCTGGTCCAGCAGCAGGCGCATCTCCGCCAGCTGGGCCTCGCTGCGCAACGCCAGACCCTGCATGATCGAACTGGCCGCCTGCCCGGCGCTGGACAGCGTGGTGGTCGCCATGCTGGCGCCTGTCAGGGTCATCTGCAGCTTGGCCTGGGTGCCCGCGCTGGCGGTCGAGATGACACCGGTGGAGGCGACGCTCTGGATCTTCTGGCCCACCGACAGGACCGCCTGAGCGACCTTGCCACTCACCTTGCCGGCCACCCGGGCAGCGACCACCGCGAGGCTACCGCCGCAGGTCAACACCACCGAGGCCAGCGCCAGGGCGACTTCCACCGCCATCAGCACCGGCCCGAGGTACTTCATTACCTCCTTGGAGATGTGCCCGTCCTCGGCGGCCTGGTTCAACGACATGGACACCACGCCCATGACGCCACCGGCGATCATCAGCGCGCCCGCGACGGCGCCCAGGCCGGTGGCGACCATGACGGTCCCCACCACGATGGAGACGATGGCGGCGGCCCAGCCAAAAACCTTGGCGAACACGCTCGCCGTGCCAGCATCCCGGTGTCGCTGGGCCACCTCCTCCATCTTTTGCGCGTTGAGCGCCATCTGCTGGCGGTTCTGCTCGGTGAGCTGACGTACCTGCTGCAGATTCAGCTCGGTCTGGCGAGCACCCAACTGGCTCAGCAGTTCGGTGAGGCGAATATCCAACTCAGCGTCGGAGATGTCCCCGGCGAGCTGCCCAAGTATCAGTGCCCCGACATCGGGTACCGCGACCAGCACCGGTTGCATGAGGCCTTCGGCGTCGAACAGTTTGTCGACTACCTGCCCCTGTAGCTGTCCCGTCGCCAGTGGCGCCGGAGGATCCAGCCGGACATTCATGTCCTGCTTGATCGTTGCGATTCTGGACGGTGTGCCGGTCTCGCCGGGCAACTGGATCGCCGCACCCGGCAGACGCGGTTCCGATTCGATTTCAGCCGGCATCAGGAGCGGCTGCTCCACAGGAAGAAGTTCAGCTCGCATGACGTGCGCCCTCCTTCTGCTGCAGGGCCTCGAGCAGCACCTGTGCCTGACCTGCCAGACCGGCATGTTCGCTGTCCACCGCCAGGATCTGCGCCTGTTCGTAACCGCTGCGCGCCGAGGCAAGGTCGCCCAGGTGCTGGTGGCATTGAGCGGCATGGAAGGTGAAACGCGGGTCCTGCGGCGCGAGCATCGCGCCATAGGCATAGGCCGGCAATGCATCCTGGTAGCGCTCAAGGGCCTGGTAGGCACCTGCCACGCCCAGAAACGCCCGGGGATCGTAGTGGTTGAGTGCCGCCAGCCCCTTGAACATCGTCAGCGCATCCTCCAGCCGTCCCGCCTGGTAGAAGTTGAACGCCTGGGCATAAAGCGTTTCCAGTTGTGCCACGCAAACCCCGCGCAGCATGGCGAATGTGCCGCCATCGCCGAAGAAGCGCTCGATCGCATCGACGTTGTTGGCATCAGCATCGCCGCCGGCCATCTGTTGTACTACTGTCATCTCCTACCTCAGTTCTGCAGAATCTTGGACAGCATCGAGAACCAGGTCTCGACGAACTTCATCATCACCTCGGTGGAGGTGGTGTAGCGCGAACCCACGTCGTTGAGCAGGGTGGTCTGTTCGGTCACCTTGTCGTTGACGATGCGGGTGCGGTCGCTCAATGCCTGGGAGAAATTGGCCAACGGGTTGTTGTCCTTGTCCCAGGCGTACTGCGCTTTCAGATCGGTCATCGGCCCACTGACCTTGTGCAGGCGGCTACCGCTTGCACTCGACGCAGTGACGGATTGCGTGCCCTCGAGAAAATGCCGCACCGTGACGACCCCAGAGCCGTTGAAGGTGGGCTTGAACGTGTCCAGGCTCGAGAGCAGTCGGCGCTCGAAACTCTTCTCCCAACTGTCCGCATCGAGGTCATAGAGCTTGCGGTCGAAGAGGTTGAAACTACCGTCTTCCAGCTTGAAGGTGCCCTTGTCAGCCATCACCACGTTGACCTTCGACTGGATCACGCTGAAGATCTTCAGCTCCGCCGTGAGGCACCTGAGCTGCTCGCTAAGCTCGGTGCGTTCGACCTTCTGCTTGCGCATGCGCAGGCCCATCGCCGCCATCACCAGCTCGTCCATGCGCAAGCGCTCACCCAGGTTCTGCAACTGCAAGGGAGCTCCCGGCAACCAGCCGGCATAAGCCTCGAGCAACTGGCAAAGCGCATCGACATGCTGCTCAGGCAGCGGTCGCGCCAGCAACCCCTCGAAATAGGGACGACTCTGCGCCAGGCGCGCCTGCCCCTCGGGGCCCAACAACTGCTCGATGGCCTGCGCTCGATGTACCAGGTCCAGCGGCTGCCCCTGGCCGCCCATGGCCATGATCCCGTGTTGATCCAGGATCTCCTCCAGGCGCCTTATGTCTTGCCAGGTGTCCGGCGGCGCGACACGGTCTACATACGGCAATGGGACAGGGCGACTACTTGCTTCAATAGAACTGCTCATCATCTGTATCCGGTTGGCCAGGTACCCTTCTTGGGGTACATGCAGATGAGTCTATTGAAGGGCGAACAACCGCTCCGTCAGGCCCGGCCGCGATTTTGTAGTTTCCGGATAACGCTTTCTGACACCCGATGAGCGTCAGCCGATTCGCCCCAGCGGCTGGATGTTGATCTGCGTGGTGAGCTCCTGGAACGACAGCACCGGCAGCTCGAAATAGATGCCCTCGACCAGCTTGCGTACATAGCGGCGGATATCCATCGACACCACCAGCACGGGCCTGGCTTGAACATCCTGCAGGTCGCCCACCACGGCTTTCACCTGGGCGAGAAAGGCGTCGCTCTGCGCCGGCTCCAACGCCAGGTAGCTGCCGGCGCTGGTCTGGCGGATGCCACTGCGGATCATCTCCTCGACCGCAGGGTCCAGCAGATAGGCCGGCAGCAGGTTGTGGCCGCTGGCGTACTTGTAGCAGATGTAGCGCTTGAGGCTGCTGCGCACGTATTCGGCCAACTGCACCACATCCTTTTCCTTCTGCCCCCACTCCACGAGAGCCTCGAGAATCGAGCGCATGTTGCGGATCGAGATGCCCTCGCCCACCAGCCGCTGGAAGACCTCGGTGATGCGCTGCAACGGCAGGATGCGCTGCACCTCCTTGACCAGTTCCCCATAGCCCTGCTCCATCTGCTCCAGCAGGTAGCGGGTCTCCTGGATGCCGATGAAATCCCCGGCGTACTCGCACAAAACCTGCGAAAGATGCCAGGCGAGCACCTGGTCGATCGCCAGGAAGGCGCACCCGGCGCGCTCCAGGCGCTCACGCTGCGCCTGCTCCACCCATAGCGCCACACGCCCCGGCTGCAGGGCTTCGCCTTCCTCATAGGACACGCCGACAAGCGCCAACTGGCTGGGTTTTTCCTGCACCAGTAGCCGTTCCGGCATGAGCCGCCCACGCGCCACCGGCACTTCCTGCAACAGGATGCGGTACTCGCCGGGGCCAAGCGCGCTGGTAAAACGCAGGCGGATGCCGGGAAACGGCACGCCATGATCCAGGTACAGCGCCTGGCGCACCCGCGCCAGCTCGTCGTTCAGCGAGACGGCTTCAAGGGCGGCTTGCAGGCCACTGTCCACATCGATGAGCAAGGGCACGGTCAGAGCAAAAGCTTGTGTATCACCGGCCAACTTCGCCCTGCCGGTTGGTTTGAGCGTAGGCGCGCCGGCGCCGTTGGCCAACAGCGCCGGCAGGCCACCGCTCTGCTGCCGGCCGTCCTCCTCGATGCGTCGCTGGCGGATTACCCACCAGCCACCGCCGCCAACCAACAGCGCCAGGCTGAAGAAAGTAAACGTCGGAAACCCTGGGATAATACCGAACAATGCCAGCAGCGCGCCGCCGATCAATAAGGCCTTGGGCTGCGCCATCACCTGGCTGCCGATGTTCGCCCCCAGGTCGCGGGCACCTTCACCGTCGCGGGTGACGATGATGCCCGCGGTGATGGCGATGAGCAGCGCCGGCACTTGGCTGACCATGCCGTCGCCCACGGTGAGTACCGCGTAGAGCTGCAAGGCGTCGGCCGCCGTCATGCCCTTCTGCATCACGCCGATGGCCAGCCCAGCCAGCAAGTTGACCACGATGATCACCAAACCGGCGATGGCATCGCCCTTGACGAACTTCATCGCCCCGTCCATGGCCCCGTACATCTGGCTGGCCTTTTCCACTTCGCCACGGCGCGAACGGGCCTCGTTGACGTCGATGACCCCGGCGCGCAGGTCGCCGTCGATGCTCATCTGCTTGCCCGGCATGGCATCGAGGGAAAACCGCGCGCTGACCTCCGCCACCCGCTCGGCACCCTTGGTGATCACCAGGAACTGCACGATGGTGATGATCAGGAACAGGATGCAGCCCACCACCAGGTTGCCGCCGACCACGAAGTCGCCAAAGGTCTGCACGATCTGCCCGGCGTCGGCCTCCAGCAGGATCATCCGCGTGGTGCTGATCGACAGCGCCAGGCGAAACAGCGTGGTGACCAGCAGCACCGACGGGAACACCGAGAAATGTAGCGGCGAGACAACGTACACCGACATCATCATCAACACGACGGCGATGGTAATGTTCAGGGCGATCAGCAGGTCCAGCAACAGCGGCGGCAACGGCAGGATCATCATGAACAACACTGCCAGCAGCATCACCGCCAGCATCAGGTCCTTGCGCGCGCCGACATGGCCGAGCATCCGGGTCAAGGTGTTCATGACTGATCCTTGAGTCGCAGGTACTCGGCGAAGGTGGCCTGCGCCTGCTCCAGGCGGCCCGCCATCTGCTGCGCCTGGCTCAAGCACAGCCATAAGGATGCCTGCTGCTCGCCGGCGTCACGCAGCGTCAGGCACTGCTGCTCGGCGCGCGCCCAGTCGCCCAGCTCGAGGGCGGCCACTACCGAAGCGCGCCGCCCGGCGAGGTGATCGGGATCAACCCGCAACAGCACCTCCAGCAATGTTTGCGCACCGTCAGGTCGTCCACATCGCAGATGAAGCCAGGCCAACAGTTGCAGGACATCACACTGTTCGATCGTCAATTGCATCTGTTCATACCTTGAGCAGAAGGTTCGCGTAGCACGCCAGCGCGTGCCGGTCGGCCAGCAACGCTTGCAGCAGTACCGCCGCCTGGCGCTCCTTGGCGCTCAGCAGTTGCTTTGCCAGGGAGCCCAGCGTCATGGCGAAGCGATGTGGGTCGTACAGGGCACGCAGCTCCTGTTCGGGACTGGCGTACGACAGCCGCAGGCTTGCCATCCGATACTGCGGGTACAGCTCACGCAGGTGTGCCTGCACAGGTTGCCCAGGCATCGGCAGCGGTTCGCCAACCGATCGGGGGAACACGGTGTCGGCTGCCAAGGATTGCAGCCACGGGGCATGGAGCTGCCCGCCTCGTTCTATCAGGCTCATGCCGCAAGCACTTCGACGCGCATCCGCGACAGCAACTGGTAAGCCTCGTGCAATACCTGTTTCGTCACGCGACGTTCATCGAGACTGACCAGCAACACCAGACGTTCGTCAGGCAGCAGGCCGCATCGCAACAGCTGCCCAGGTACCTGGTGGTCCTGGACATGCCTGAGGGCACTCGACATGGCATGCTCGAACAATGCGCCCTGCACGGCAAAGCTCAGCCAAAGCGTCACCTGGCCCGCCAGCCGCTCGAACTGCAGGACACCGATATCCGGAAGATCCAGGCGTAGCCGTGTTTCCGGCAGATGCGCCAGTACCACGCCTTGATCGCGGCAGAACCGGACGATGGCCTCGCTACAAGGGTCCATGCTCATTCCTCCCGCACGCCACGCAGCGACGCTTCCTCATCGTCGATGAGCCGGTCCATGGTCAACTGACAGACCATCAGCAGGTGCTCGCGCTGGGTCTCATCGCTGAAAACCTGCAGAGGCAACAGCCGGAAGATGCGCTGCAGTTCACGCAGGCAGTGGATGCGTTGCCCGCCAGGAGCAAGCGGCAGCACGGCCAGCAGGCGCAGGATGTCCTGCTCGCCGGCCCAGCGTTTGTCGATCAGCGCCAAGAGGTCGCTGACCAGATCAGAAGGCCCGTACGCCACTGGGCTCTCCGGCAAGCTGGCGGAACAGCGCGGTAGTGTCGCTTTCCAGTTTCTTCAGGGCATGCACCAGTTTCATGTCGCCGATGACCTGCTGCAGCTGATTGCTGTCCAGGTGCGAGGACGGCCCGCTGATATGACTGGCCAGGCCGTTGAGCATGAACTGGGCGACATCGCCGATGGCCGCGTCACCGAAGCGTGCGCGCAGCTCATCCCAGGCGTGCTTGAGACCGCGATAACCACACAAAAAATCGCAGTACACCCCACGCAGCGCGGCCACTTCGGCGACCCCCTGTTCCTGGGTAGCCTGGGCCAGCGGACCGATCTCGATTCCCAGCTCGATCATCCGGCCCTGCGCCTGCGCCATGCCCGCCATGGCCTGATCTAGCTTCCCAGGCAAGCCGCTGTCATCAGCCATATTGCCCAATGCGGCACGGGCATAGGCCAAGGCCAGGTAGCGATGGCAGGCTTCGCCTGAAAACCCATCCAGCCGTGCTTGCAACTCTCCCGGCGTCAGATCGGGATGCTGGCGCAACCAGGCCACCAGTTCATCCAGGGCACGACGCTGCACATCCGGCACCTTGGCCAGCATCTCCTCGGCCGCCTGGCCTGCCTGCAAGCCATGCTGGCGCGCATCGGTGATGCGGCTACGGGCACCGAGCCGGGCATTGGCCAACGACGAGAACGCCATCGACACCTCTTCCGCCATCTCGACCTGCTGCCCCATCGGGGTTACCTGCCGCACCTGGATGGTTGCCTGCCCTTCCCATCCGCCCCCGACGACCACCGCCGATTCAACCTGCGCTAAGCCGATGCCTACACTCATGCCCACCTCATTATCGAACTACATGAATGAGCGGCATGCTAGAGGCCTGCCATGAGCCTTACTGTCATTGCCGGGCGCTTCTTTTTAGCCTTTCGGAAGGCGTCAAAGAGGGCGGCCGAAATCTAAAAACATGCGACTCACAGTGAAATCCGCCCCATGGCAAGCCTCCTAGAATGGCGTCCTTCCTTTGCGCACCAACACCCTTCCCATGTCGCCATCGCTGCTCCAGATTCCCCAGGCCCTGAAAGCCGCCGTGAACGACGTCACCCTGGTCCAGGTCAACGGCAAGGTCACCCAGGTCACCGGCACCCTGATCCGTGCACTGGCGCCTGGGGTGCGGGTCGGCGAACTGTGCCGGCTGCGTAGGCCGGACCATGAGCAGGAACTGCTGGCCGAGGTCATCGGCCTGCAACAGGACCAGGCATTGCTCGCCCCGTTGGGCGACATACAGGGGCTTTGCACGCGCACCGAGGTCTGCCCCACCGGTAGCCAGCATCGCGTCGGTGTGGGTGATCATCTGCTGGGAATGGTACTCGACGGCCTGGGCAACACGCTCGACGGCAACGTACAGACCGCGCCGCAAGCCTGGTACCCGGTACATCGGGATGCGCCGGCTCCCTTGAGCCGCAAGCTGGTCGACACACCCTTGAGCCTGGGCATCCGTTGCATCGATGGCCTGCTCACCTGCGCTGAAGGGCAGCGCGTCGGCATCTTCGCACCCGCCGGCGGCGGCAAGAGCACGCTGCTGGCCTCACTGCTGCGCAACGCACAGGCAGACGTGATCGTCCTCGCCTTGATCGGCGAACGCGGCCGAGAAGTGCGCGAGTTCATTCACCATGAGCTCGGCGAACAGGGCCTGCGCCGTGCGGTACTGGTGGTCGCGACCTCCGACCGTCCGGCGATGGAGCGGGCCCGTGCGGGCTTCGTCGCCACCACCGTGGCCGAGTATTTCCGTGATCAGGGCCGCAAGGTCCTGTTGCTGATGGACTCGCTGACCCGCTTCGCCCGGGCCCAGCGGGAGATCGGCCTGGCCGCGGGCGAACCGCCGACTCGACGCGGCTTTCCGCCGTCGGTGTTTGCCCAGTTGCCACGCCTGCTCGAACGTGCCGGGCACGCGGACAAGGGCTCGATCACCGCGCTCTACACCGTGCTGGTGGAAGGCGATGACCTGAACGAACCGATCGCCGAGGAAACCCGCTCGATCCTCGATGGCCATATCGTGCTGTCCCAGGCACTGGGGGCGGCCAACCACTACCCGGCCATCGACGTGCTGCGCTCGGTCAGCCGGGTGATGCACCAGGTGGTCAGCCCTGCCCACCGCGCCGCCGCCAGCCAGTTGCGCCAGTGGATGGCGTGCTATGAAGAAGTCGAGCTGCTGCTGCGAGTCGGCGAATACACCCGAGGCCAGGACCCTGCCGTGGATCAGGCCATCGACAAGCGCGATGCCATTCGCGCCTGGCTGTGCCAGGCGCCGCATGAGCGCAGTTCGCTGCAACAGAGCCTCGAACAACTGCTGGAGATCGCCCGGTGTCCTTGACCGCCCTGTTATCCATCATGCAACGCCGGCTGCAACGGGCCGAGCGCGAAGCGCACACTCAACAGGTCCGCTTGCAGGCAGCCCAGGCGGACCAGGCGCAATCGCTCGAAGTGCATCTGACTTATCGGCGCTGGGCCCTCGAGGAGGAACAGCGTCTGTTCGATGCGCAGATGGGCCGCCTGACCAACCTCCATGGCCTGGAGCACTGGCGTCGACAGGTCGGTCTGCTCGGTGAGCGCGAAGCGAGCCTGCGTGGACAGGTCGTGGCCTGCGAGGACGCGCTGATGCGCCAGCACTCGGCACGCCAGCAGGCGCAAACGAAGCTCGCCAAGGCCAGACAACAGCTGGACAGTTTCAAGCAGCTGCACGAGCAAGCTTCCCGGCAAACCGCTCGGCGTACAGAGCACAGCCAGGAGCTCGAAGTGGAGGAGCGCCATGGCCAGGGAGGTTCTCCATGCTGAACACCCAGCCTGTCCCTGCGCTGCCGGACAACCGATTGCCTGAAACGCCTGGACTTAGGCCATGCAACGAGCAGCGACGGTTGTTCGAACACCTGCTGGAAGATCCACGGATAAAGCGCAGGACGCCGCAGGAGACTGGCCATCGACCCACCCAGGACGAAGCCTGCCCTGAACGCCCTGTCACCCAAGTGGTCCTGAACATGGCTGACTTGATCGCAAAGTGCCCGCGCGCCTGCGCAGCAGAACGACCTGCGCTGCTCGAGGACGTCATCGAACGTCCCCTTCCGGAGCCCATGCCAGCGATACCTGATGCAGTCGAGCCAACCTCATTGACCGAAGCACGTCGAGCCGAGGCGGGCCCTCAAAATGTCCACGACAATACCAACAACGTGCCGGATCGTCTGCTACTCCGCGATATCGACCCAATCCTTGCCCCCCCCATCCCATCGAGCGAGCGCCCCCTGATCGACAAGGGCCTGTCATCAACTGTCGCTGCCCCCGTCCAGGATCTGCAGACGCTTGTTGAGCGCCTGCAACTGCAACTGTTCGCCAGCAGGACTGGCAACCGCGAACAGGCCCTGTTGCAGGTGCAGTTACCTCAGCTGGGCCATGTCGAAGTACGCATGAACCCTGCGAGCGCTGGCCTGCAGGTGGAGATCCAGGCTGCGTCGGCCGCCCTGCGGCAATTGCAGGTGGCCGGTACGGACCTGCTTGAGCGCCTGCAACGACTCGATCCCGCACAGCCGGTCAGCCTCGGCTTTGGCGCAAATGGCGACAACCATCAAGGCTCGCGCAACAAGCGCCATGTAGAGGACGAAGGCTGGCCTGAACCATGAGTACATCGAACTTGCCTGTCGCCCACACTCAGGAACTGCGCTTGCAGCAGTCACTGAGCCATCGCCAACCCCATTATGCCGACGATCAAGGGCAGGTCTCGCTGAGCGTCAGCACTCCAGGCGATGACCTGGACCTGACCGTGCTAATCGATTGGCACGGCGTGCCGGCTCGCCTGCTGTGTCGTCGGCAGCAGCTGGCGCAATGGCTCGCACCACAGTTGCAGGCAGCCGACTTCGCCAGCCTCCCCAGCGCACTGCAGCTGGCGGTGCTGCAACGGGACACCCCTCGCCTACCCGGCCTGCAATGCCTGGGCATCGAGCCGGCAGACAGAATCGACCGCATACCCGGTCTGCAGGTGACGCTGAGAAGCGCGCAGGGCCTGCTGCCCTGCTGGGTACAAGGCGACAGCGAGCACATGCTGGCAGCCTTGCCACGGCGTCCACTACGCGAACGCCTGAACATCCAGCTCAACCTCTCGCTGCAGTGGCGCGCCCTCGAATTGACGTTGCACGACCTGCGCAACCTGGGCTCGGGCGACATCCTGCTACTGCCTGCCGGTACGCCAAGTTCCCCGCGACTGCTGGGCGTGCTCGATGGCCACCCCTGGGCCGAGCTGCAACTCGAAGACACACATCTGGAGCTAGTCCGCATGCACGATACCCCCCCTGTGGCCGACACTACGCTGCAAGCGCTGGAGCAACTGCCCATCCCGGTCAGCTTCGAAGTCGGTCGCCAGACCCTCGACCTGCACACACTGTCGACCCTGCAACCTGGAGCGCTGATTGAACTGCATAGCCCTGTGGATGCCAAGGTGCGCATCCTCGCCAACCAGCGCTGCATCGGCACCGGTCTGTTGGTGCAGATCGACGGCCGCCTCGGGGTGCGAGTCGACCGCCTGCTGGAGCAGCAACCGACATGATCCAGCTGCCGGACGAACTGAGCCTGATCCTCGGTCTGGCGCTGCTGTCGCTGGTGCCGTTCATCGCGGTCATGGCCACCTCGTTCCTGAAGATGGCCGTGGTCTTCTCGTTGCTGCGCAATGCCCTGGGTGTCCAGCAGATCCCGCCAAACATGGCTTTGTATGGCCTGGCGATCATCCTCAGCCTCTATGTCATGGCCCCGGTGGGCATGGCCACCTACGACTACCTGAACGCCCATGAGACCACCCTCGGCGATGCCCGTTCGGTCGAGCGCTTTCTCGACGAAGGCATGGCGCCGTTTCGCGCTTTTCTCGACAGCCAGGTCAACGAGCGCGAACGCGCTTTCTTCCTCGACAGCACCCGCCAACTCTGGCCCCAGCACTATGCCGAGCGGGTCGACGGCAACAGCCTGCTGGTGCTGCTGCCGGCGTTCACCATCAGCGAGCTGAGCCGGGCCTTCGAGGTAGGTTTCCTGATCTACCTGCCCTTCATCGCCATCGACCTGATCATCTCCAACATCCTCCTGGCCATGGGCATGATGATGGTGTCGCCCGTGACCATTTCACTGCCCTTCAAGCTGCTGCTGTTCGTCCTGCTCGACGGCTGGGGGCGACTTTCCCATGGCCTGGTGCTGAGCTACGGAGGCTGACATGGGCAATACCGAAGTTCTGCACTTCGCCACCCAGTCGCTGTGGCTGGTGCTGGTCCTGTCGCTGCCGACGGTGCTGATGGCCGCGCTGGTCGGTACCCTGGTTTCCCTGGTACAGGCGTTGACCCAGGTACAGGAGCAGACCCTAGGTTTTGTCGCCAAGCTGGTGGCGGTGGTCGTCACCCTGTTCGTCACTGCCGACTGGATGGGCAGCGAGTTGTACCGCTACACCGATCTGGTGCTCAACCGAATTTCCTCGGCACGATGACGGTCCAGACGCTTGAACAGATGCTGCTGGGCTTCAGCCTGATCCTGCCCCGGTTGTTCGGCTGTTTTCTGCTGCTGCCGATCCTCGGCAAGCAGGTACTGGGCGGCGCGCTGGTGCGCAATGGCGTGGCCTGTTCGCTGGCCCTGTTCATCTACCCCAGCGTGGCCGGTACCCTACCCGTTGCGCTGGACGGATTACAGCTGGGGCTGCTGATCGGCAAGGAAGTGCTGCTCGGCCTGCTGCTGGGCTTCGTGGTGGCCATCCCGTTCTGGGCCCTGGAGGCCTGCGGCTTTCTCATCGACAACCAGCGCGGCGCCACCCTGGCCTCCACCCTCAACCCGCTTCTGGGCAGCCAGACCAGCCCCACCGGCGCCTTCCTGGCGCAGACGCTCGTTACCTTGTTCTTCACCGGCGGCGCCTTCCTGGGGCTGCTAGGGGCGCTGCTGGGCAGCTATGCCAGCTGGCCGGTGGCAAGCTTCTACCCGTACATCGGCGACCAGTGGAATACGTTCTTCCTGGCCCAGTTCGACTACCTGCTGAGCCTCTGCGTGCTGTTCGCCGCGCCATTGCTGATTGCCATGTTCCTCGCCGAATTCGGCCTCGCCCTGGTCAGCCGCTTCGCACCGTCACTGAACGTGTTCATCCTGTCCATGCCGATCAAAAGCCTGGTCTGCAGCGCGCTGCTGGTGCCGTACCTGTTCCTGCTGATGACGCAGGCCGAAAGCCAGGTTTTCATCGCACTGTCCAAGGTACGCCTGCTCGGCCCTTTGCTGGAGCAGCCATGAGCACCGAAAAGACCGAACAACCCACACAAGCGAAATTGCGCGATGCGCGCCGCAACGGCCAGGTGGCCAAGAGCAAGGAGCTGGTCTCCACTGTACTCATCCTGAGCCTGGTCGCGTTGCCCATGGGCTTTCCCGACTACTTTCTCGGGCATCTTGGTGAGCTGATGATGCTGCCCGCCCCCCTGCTCCATCTGCCCTTTCGCCAAGCGCTGGAGCTGATGCTGAAGCAACTGCTGCATGAGTTGCTATGGCTCACCCTGCCGTTCCTTTTGACCGCGGTGCTGGCCGCCATCGCCGGCAACCTGCTGCAGACCGGTTTCGTCTTCAGCGGCCAATCGCTCACACCTGACCTGAAAAAAGTCAGCCCGCTGGAGGGGGTGACGCGGATCTTCTCGATCAGGAACCTGCTCGATTTTCTCAAGTCGGCGCTCAAGGTCCTGCTGCTCGGCGCGCTGGTGATTGGCCTGCTCAGCGATCAGCTGCGCACGCTGCTGCGGGTGCCGTCGTGCGGCATCGAGTGCATCCTGCCGTTGCTGGGCAGCCTGATGGGCAACCTTATCGGGGTCTGTGCCGTGGGTTTCCTGGCGATCTCGGCGGCCGACTATGGTCTTGAACGCTGGCAACATCTGAAACAGCTGCGCATGAGCAAGGAAGAGGTCAAGCGCGAGCACAAGGAGATGGAGGGTGCCCCGGAGCTCAAGCGCGAGCGTCGCAAGCGCCATCGCGAGATACACAACGGCACACTGCGCGCGGACGTCAGGCGCTCGTCGGTCATCGTCGCCAACCCGACCCATATCGCCGTGGGCCTGCGCTACAGGCCCGGGGAAACGCCCCTGCCGTTGGTCACCCTCAAGTACACCGACGAACAGGCCCTGCTGGTCCGGCGGATCGCCGAAGAGGAAGGGATACCGGTGCTCGAACGTATTCCCCTGGCCCGGGCGCTGTTCGCGGATAGCCTGGTGGAGCAGTACATTCCAGGTGACTTGATCCAGCCGGTCGCTGAGGTGATTCGCTGGTTGCAGGCGCAAGAGAAGATTGCATAGATAACCGCAAACCACTGGCAACCCCTATCCCACAGGTCCAGGACAATCGGAGTTGGAAGCCCGGGGTTTGTACGAACAGTAGCCGAGTGGCGATCAGACAAGGCGAAAACAGGCGAGGAACGGCCGAAGTCGTGCTCGATTTCACGGGTTGTAAATGAACATTCCGAGCCTGTTTTCAACCCCGCATGAGCGCAAAAAGCGCCGCGAGTTATGGTCACTATTTGTGATACACCACACTAGACCAGGATCCCTCGCTGAGGCAGTGGCCGGCGAACAGGCATGGCTTCTGCTCTCTCCCTCGCCAGATTCCGAGCAGGCTGGCGAAGCTGTTTCCAAAACACCTGGAGTAACGCATCACGCTCCTGATCATCATGGAGCGCCCGCGCGGCTGCGGCCAGCACGGCTTCGTTCATGGCGCTCCAGCCTCATCATCAAGGTACCGTTGCGTCAGCGCCCGATGCAACGCGGCCAACTGCCCTTCGATACTGGCATTGATCACGCAGCCTGCGGTCTCCAGACGACATCCGCCTCGCGCAAGCCTGGCATCGGCGCATACCTCGACAGACCCGACCTCGGGATATAGCGCGAGCACTTCATCCAAACGCTGGCTAACCTCGGACAACTGATCGGGCCTTACGTGCAGCAACAGTGCTTCCCGTGGCTGAACCTGCGCCAGCGCCTGACGGGTCGCAGCCAATGTAAGCTCGATATCAGGGTATTGCCCCAGCACCTTGCACACGGCCTGGCGCACCACCTCGCTCATCTGCCGGTCGACCTGGCGATAGAACGCGTCGCAGTGCAAACGTGTCCCGTGCAGCAACGCCGCCTGCTCGATGGCGGCCATTTCCAGCCCGACCTCCCGTCCGAGCCGCTGATGCTCCTCAAGCACCGCATCGGCCCGGGCATCGATATCACGGGCACGCTGACATGCATTGTCGGTCAGTCCGCGGGCATCGAGGTACTGCTGATAGTCAGCGCTGCGCAATACGTTCAGGCTCGGGTCGATCATCGGCCGGGCCTCATTCAATTCAATAAATGGCAACATTCCGGGCTCCTGTCTCGGGCCACTTTCAGGCAAAGGGTGCGGGCCAAGTCGCGTTGCTCAGCGTCCATCGGCCAAGTTGGCACAGCAGTCATGCCTGGCAGGCGCAGGGCCATGCGCCGAGCGAACCCTGGATCGACCTCGCCGCATGCCTGCAGCCAGAATGCCAAGCCACAACCGGGCAGGTACGCATCCAGGTCGCCGGCTGGCAATACCTGTTCCCAGCCGGCAGGCCAAGGGCCGATGACCAGAGGCCACTTTTCCAGGCAATAGCGAAGGTCTTGCAGGTCGAGCGCCTGGCGCAACCGCGTCTGACCTTCAGGGTCGAGCAGCTGCTTGATGGCCCGACCATGCAGCAGTCCCCCCAAACTTGACAGCACCCGCTCAAACACCGGCTGCGGATAATAAGCCAGCTTACCGAGCCGTTCTGGCACGTCGAAAGGCTCGGACAGTCCCAGCACAGACATCAGCCAACCGTTGAGCGTGCAACTCTCCCGCCAAAGCGGCAATGCCGGGGCTACCTGGCTCAGGGCTCCAGGACAATGGTTCAAGTGCAAGTAATTCGCCGGGCAATAGCGAAGCTGGAATTCGGTCATGTGCGTGCCCGCTGATGCCACCACAGGTACTGCGCCAGGTTGCTCAGCACCAGCATCCCCAGCAGCACACCCAGCAGCGTGAGCAAGCGCCAGCGCGAGCCTTCCAGAACCTGAATCGATAACAGCGTGACATGGCGCGGGCCCGCCAGTGGTTGACGCGCCTGGGTAGACGGTACCAGCACCACGCTGATGCGCTCGTAGTCCAGGCCTTCGATACTGTTGCTCAACAGCTGCTTCATCTGCCCGATGTACATCCCCAGCGCCGCATCCGCCGCGTGCTTGATAAAGATGGACGCCGACGCCGCACCGTTCTGCGTGCGCAGTCCATCACGGGGCTCCGGAAGCACCACATGCACCCGGGCCACCAGCACGCCATCGATCTCCGACAGGGTCCGCGACAGCTCCTGGGACTTCACATAGGTCAGCCGCGCCTGCTCTTCCAACGGCGAGGAGATCAGACTGTCGCGGGGGAACACATCATTGACCGTGGAAAACATTTCCCGCGGATAGCCTTGACGCTTGAGCGCCGCCACCGCGTGGCCGATGTCGGCTTCGTCGATTAGGATCTTCACCTTGCCATCCTTGTCCTGGGCCTTCACCGCGTCGATGCCCTCGCTGTCCAACACTGCGAGCATCTCGTTGGCCTCGCGCTGGCCGAGGCCGAGGTAAAGCTCGACCCTGCATCCCCCCAGCGCCAGCACCGCCAGAAGCAGCATGCACTGCCATGATCTTTTCACACGGCACCTACTGGGCTTTCATGAGAGTTTCGATGTTCTGCGTGGTGCGCCCCACGCCCTTGGCGATCAACTCCACCTGCAGGTTTGTGCGAATCAGTGCCCAGTGAGCATCCATCAGTGCCACGGGATCCCCCGTGCGCGAGACCAGACTGGCCTGCGCGCTCAGCCGGGCTTCTGCATGCTGCTGGTGGAGCTGACCTATCTGGTGCAGCAGTCCATCCCCGGGGCTGCCGGAGGCGCCGGATAGCGCTTGCTCGAACTCGGCCACCTGCCGGGAGTCGGCAGCCGGTGCCGCCAGCGACTGCAGATCGGTGACCATCTGGGTCACCTCGGTGATACCACTCATGAGCCTCCCTCCACCGTGAAGGAATCATTCAGCAGGTCCATCGCCATGGCGAGCACTTGCAGCCTCGTTTGCTGTGTCAGTTCCGAATACACCTGCTCGCGAGGTTGATGTTCAACAAGGCTTGCCTGGAACTCGGCAGCATCCTGATCGCTGTGCACGTGCATCGCGATCTGTGCACCTTGTCCAGCAAACACAAGCGTCGAGGCCAGCGGACTCATGCCACCACCTGGGCGCGCATGCCCTGGGCAAAGTAAACCAGATCAGGATTACCGCTCTGCGCCATGCCCTCAAGCCGCCGCTCGAGGGCTGCCATATAGCCCAACTGACGCTCACACAGCGCCAACCAAGGCCCCAGCGATGGCCAAGGCGCCTGGTTGCCCTGCGCCAAGGCTTCTTCGCAACGCCCCAGCCCCATCAGGCAGGCAGTACGTATCGCACAGGCAGCTTCCATTGTCTCAGGCTCCCGGGCCAGCCACTGCGCGATGCAAAGCGCCTCTTCATGGTGACGATGCTCGACACCCAGCAGGCCCAGGCGGGCCAGCAGATTGTTCACGGAATGGTTCATGCTCAGAACTTCTGCAGAATGCTGCTGATGGTGTTCTTGAAGGTCTGGCCCAGGGTCGCGTCGACCTGGAACACGTTCGACCAGATGTTCGAGCGATGACGCATATCAGCCAGCAAAGCGGGATCGTCACTTTTCTCGTTGAGCTTCTGCAGGGAGTCGAGAACCGCCTTGTTGGCCTGCCTTGCCTGCTTGACCATGCCCTCGTGGACCATGTCCATGGTGTTGCTGGTACCGTCGTGGAACCCGCTGCTGATCGTTGTCATTTCAGTATTCCTCCAGTTTTTCGAGTATCTTCAAGGCTGCGTCAAGGGCTGCCAGTTGGTGGTGCAAGCGCTGGAACGCAGGGGGTGGCAGCGGCTCAGACAGCTGCCTGGCGCAGGCCTGCCGTGCGTGCTCCAGCACGGAGAACATGCGTGCCTGCTTGCGTCGGTCACGCACCTCCCGCATGAGTTCATCCATCATCCGCCGGTCTCTCCTTCAGGTTGATCACATAGTCCCGACCGCCCTTGCTCAGCGTGATCGCCTGCCCATCGATGGCCAGGATGCGAATGCCGGAGGGCATCAGTGCCCCCACTGGATAACGGCGGTTGTCGGTCAGCGTCACGTAAGGCAACCGCCCCAGTGAAACGCCTCGAACAGGGAAATCGAGTTTCGCGGAAGGTGCCCTGCCCTCGTCGACCAACCGCAACGACGGGTAGTCGCCAAATGCCTCGCGGTACTGTCGCTGAAGGTTCTGGTAGTCCTGAAGCTGGCGCTCGCGCAGCGCCCCGCGCAACACCAGGGCGTGCCCCTGGTCCGACACGCTCAAGGCATCCTCCAGTCGCCAGTCGCGCAGCAGCTGCGCCAGCCGCGTCCGGGCTTGCTCCTGGGGTTGAGCGGGTTGCCCGACTGGGGCAATCACTGCTGCCGGCGTGTCCTGTGCCTCTGCCTCGGGCACCAACAATCGGGTAAGCAAAACGAGCAGCAAGATCAGACCGGCGCCGGGCACCATGAACCAGCCGCGCCCTATCCAGGGCGCAGGGGCCTGCACCACAAGCCGCTCGCTGAACACTTCGTCCTGGTTGCCAAATGCCCAGCGCAACGGACCACAACCTTGAATCGCCAAGGCCTGCAGCTCGACATCCGCAGCCACCTCCCGCCCGTCCTGGGTAGGTGGTTCAGCCGACCCCCACTCCAGCAGGCGCACGCCATGGGGCTCGACCATCAGCACCAGGTGCACGGCAGCGATGCCTGTATCCACCAGGACCAGGTCGGCCAGGGCAGGATCGGCACCGATGACCACCCGCCCCGACATCAAGGACACCTCGGCGCCGGCATTCAGACCACTGTAGATCCGCAATTTCCAGGTCATTTCAGGCACGCTCGCCAAGCCCGGAATCAATCAGCCTCGGCTCGATCAGGAACAGCCGGACCGAACGACGGGTGTTGCTCGACTGATAACGGAACAAGGCGCCCAGGAAGGGAATGTCACCCAGCAGCGGGACCTTGCGGATGCTTTCGCTGGTCTCGTCGCGATGGATGCCGCCGATCATCAGGCTCTGTCCGAGATCGACCCGGGCCAGCGTGTCGATGACCGTGCGGCTGATGGTGGGGATGCCGTCGGGCCCGGTGCTGTTGGGCTTCTGGCTGCCGTCCTCGATATGCAGGCTAAGGCTGATTTCCGGCCGGTCCGCACTGCGGATCAGACGTGGCGTCATCTTCAGCAAGGTGCCGTAGGTGATCGCCTTGAGCTCGGCAACGCGTTCACCCATCACCCGTACATAGTAGGTTTCACTGTGATCAATCACCGCCAGGGTATTTTCCTGGGTCAGCAAGGTCGGTCGCGACACCACCTGGGCATGGCCCTCGCCCTGCATCAGGGTCACCTTGGCCAACAGCCGGTTCAAGCCCCGACTATCTACCAGGCTGCCGGTCAACGTGGTTTCCGATACGCCCGCTCGGGTACGAAGGTCCACCAGCTGATGCTTGCCGATACCGAACTGCCACTCCACGCCCAGCTCATCCAGGTGTTCAGCGTTGATATCGAGGATTGTCAGGCCTACCTCGATCCGAGCAGCAGGCCGGTCCAACGCCATCACCAGCCGTCGATACATGGGCAGGCGCTCGGCGTGATCACGCACGATGATGGCATTGAGCGACGGCTCGGCCTGGACCACGGCCCGACCTGCGCGAACCTGTGCCCCCTCCCCCATGGATTGGCCTTCCACCGACACCACATTGGCATCGGCCAGCACCCGGGAGAGGATCGTGGCCACGCCAGGCACCGCCACCTTCTGATCGCGATAGTCGATCTCACGATCCTCGGCCATCGCATGCCTGAGCGGGATCACCTCGACGCTGAGGTTGCCGCCCAGTTCGTCCTGCAGACTCGCCTGCTGCTCCAGGGCCTTGACCGTCTGCTCGACCCGGTCCAGATAGCGGGGCGGTCCTGACGCGTACACCAGCCGTCCACTTGCTGCGGCGCGCCAGGCAAAGCGCGAGGTCCAGCCACCACCTTCTTGGAGCGCGACGCGCAGTTGCGGCTCGCGCACCTTGTCCAGGTGGATCAGCCGTGTCTGGACTTCGCTCGATTTGTCGACATGCAGCACCGCGCCGTCGTAGTACCAGGCCAGGTTGTAGAGCACCGCGACCTGCTCGAGAAACGCCTGCGGATCCGGCTGCTCGAACGTGGCGCTCACCTGGTCCCTGACCTTGTCACTGACCACCACCGAACCCTGGTAGTTGGCGGCAAAATTGGTCAGCACGTCACGCAGACTCTCGCCCTGAGCGATATAGTGGAACGGCTCGTCAGCCCAATCCAGCGGCTCGCCCTCGGCGAATAAACTGACCAGCAGGACTGCCAAACCGGTGGCAAGCGATCTCATGGCAGCCATACGCTGGGCCCTCGGACAATCACAGGTGTTTGGCTGCAGCGTTGCGCGCACAGGACATTCAGCAGGGCGACCTGAACCCCAAGCACCTGCTCGAGGGTGTCGACATCGCCCTGTGACACGTCGATCCAAGCCTCGAGCATGAGCTCTGAGTCAGGCGTCAGCGCCAACCGCTGTGGGCAATGCGCAGCCCAGGCAGTGACCATGCCCATCAGGCGGCTCAGCGCCTGATGATCGAGACTGGCGCCATGCCCGACCACCGACGATAGCGAGCTGCGGACCATCAGCTGTACGCCCCGCGGTTCAAGCCACAGGCCATGGCCATCGATGCACAGGTGGTAGCTGCCAGCGTCATCGGCCAGCCAGGGCGCCATGCCCAGGCGGCGGGCCAACTGCATTGGAAGTCTGTTCATGCGGGTCTTGTCCATGCGAGGTCGGGGGGCGTCTAGCGACGGGCGTCGCTGGGCGTGCAACCGAAGCGCCGACGGTAGCTCTGGCTGAAATACGACTGGCTGGAAAAGCCGCTTTCCATGGCGATGTCGACAATGCTCATGCGCGTGTTAAGTAACAGGTGATGCGCATGGACGATCCTACGTTCGGTGATCCAGGCGCGTGGCGAGCAGTTGTAGAAGGAGCAGAACAGGCTCTTGAACGCCGTCAGGCCCAGCCCGAAGGCCTCGGCGTACTGGTCCAGGCGCCACTCGCGCAGGTAGTTCTGCTCCATGAAGGCGTGCAGCCGATCAACATGGCGATTGCCCTGTTGGCGCAGAGCCGCCAGCAGCGTCCGACCTTGCGCCCCGAACACCAGCAACAGCAGCAGCTCCTCAAGACGCAGCATCGCCAGCATCGACGCAGGCCCTTCGCCACCGAGCGCCGCCAGACGGGTCACGCACTCCCGCGCCATGCTGCAGGGCTGAAGGCGCAGGGCATTCACACAGGGTTTATCGTAGCGCTCGAGATGGCTCAATTCCTTACCGTGACGCTGCATGAACGCCTGCACGAAATTCACATCCAGCGGCAGCCACAGGACTTGGCACGCCTGCCATCGGATCGCCACCAGGTAGGTGCCGCGCTTGACGAATAGCAGTTCGCCGGCCTGTAGATCGATGACATTGTCTTTTTCGCGTACGGCCAGCTCACCGGTCATGACCGCGTAGAAGCCTTCCTGCCCTTGGGATGCAAAACCCGCCCCGACAACATCCAACTGCCGCCCTTGCACTCACCAGTCCTCAACTGGAGAAATCCCTCTCGCACCAGGCCTTACTTCCCGTAGAGCCCTTTACACACCACGTCGAAGCTCAACGGGTGTAGACATGGCCATAGGCTACGATGCCCTCCCATGCTTGAACGCAGGGATTGTCCTCGTATGGGTGGAGGTATTTCGCCATTACTTGTAGGAAGTTCACGGAACCTGGCGCACGGCAGAAGGCGGACGCAAGCCAACAGCTAAAAAACGACGACAGCCTCCGATAGTCGAGCATGCGGCATGGTCGTTACCGTGGCGGCCCCCTCCAACGAGAACTCGCCATGCCAGGCAAGAACTATGACTATGCACTGACCCAGCTGTACGCGGCCTTGAAGCTGGAGCCCCCTGTGGCCTTCGAGCCCGTGATCAGCCTGCGGGTAGGCCCCCATGTGTGCAACGTGACCGAGCACCCTGCCGACCAGTTACTGATGTTCATCGAACTTCCCGCCATCGATGGCGTATGCTGGGGTCAGCAGAACCTGTTCTGCCAGGAGCTCTGCAAGCCCATGCTCGGAGTCGATCCGCTCACGGGCATGCATGTGCTATGGAACCGCCAGCCCCTGGTAAAAATGGACCGCGCCATGGTGCATCACCAATTGGAACAATTGGTTCAGGGCGCCCACGACCTGGCCGACAGCGAAACGCCCTGAGCAGCGTTCAGCGCTGCGCCCAGATCTGCGCCTCGCTCCATCCCAGAGCGGCAAAGTCCTCGGCGCGCAGCGACGCCTCCTCCTCGCAGAAGAACTCGTCGAGTTGCGGAGGCCTTACCGCCGTGTCGCTGAGCATCGCGTGGACCTGGCCACGGTGGTGGATCTGGTGCTCGAACAGGTGCGACAGCAAGCGCAGACGCGACTCATGCTGCATCCGTTCTGGCCGCACGATGCTGACATAACGTCCGAGCTGGTCGTCACGCAATTGCCGGCAATAGGTGATCAGTCGCTGATCGGCCTGAACCTGCTGAGCTTGCAGGTCGGTGCAGGTGGCAAAGGGTTGCTCAGGCACAAAGAAACGCTCGCCATCCGGATCGGGAGCTTCACCGCGCTGCTCGCACTCCAGGGCATCCAGGTAGAACCAGTCCACCGTCAACAGGTGGTTGAGGGTAGCCTTGATCGAGGGAAAGAAGCTGCAACGGGGGGCGACGAACTCGTCCTGGGTCAGTTGCAGGCAAGCCTTGTACAGGCGGTGGTTGGCCCAGCCATTGTTGTAGGCCTGGGTCAGCAGATGATGCGACAGCGGCTCCATGGTCGGCTCCTTCAGGCGAAGCGTTGCAGTTGCATCTCCCGTAGCCGGCTCAGGGTCCGTTGGTACGGGAACGCCAGATACCCTTGAGTGTAGAGCGCTTCCAGCGGGACCTCGGCCTCCAGGTACAACGCCACCCGACGGTCGTAGCACTCGTCGACCAGCGCGATGAAACGGCGCACGCTGTCATCCTTGGGCGCCAGGGTCGGCAGCTGGCGATCGCCGGCCTCGACCCGGGCCGCGCCATCCTCGGTGCCACGGGCGATACGCCCGGCCTGTTGCACGCCGCCCAGGGCCGGCACGTCACTTACCAGAATGGCCGGAAAACGGTCGCACAACGCCATGAAGTCCATGGCGGCCAGGGGCTGCTCGCACAGATCGGCGAATCGGCACCAGAGCGCCCGGGGGCTGTGGCGCACGACCCGCACATGGCGCGAACCGATCTGCACGGTCTGCTCGCTGCCGGGATCATCCGGGCTCAACTGTTCGAACACCGCAGCCAGCGCCCCGCCAGCTCCCGCCGGCGCCACCCAGTAGCGCTGCCGCCATGCTCCTGGATGCAGGCGATGGTCCTGCTCGCCAGTCACCGACAGCACCCGCATGTGCCGCTCGATGGCGGCGATGGCCGGCAGGAAGCGTTCACGGTTGAAACCGTCGCGATACAACTGATCGGGGGGCTGGTTGGACGTGGCGACGATCACCACGCCCTCGTCGAACAGCTCCTGGAACAGCCGTCCGAGGATGATCGCGTCACCGATATCGCTGACGAACAGCTCGTCGAAACACAAGACGCGGATCTCGCCGGCCAACGCTCGAGCCAAGGCCTTGAGCGGGTCGGCGGTGCCGTTGAGCTGGAACAGACGCTGGTGGACCCAGGCCATGAAGTGGTGGAAATGCTGGCGCCGGGCGGGTAGCGGCAGGCACCGGTGGAACAGGTCCATCAACCAGGTCTTGCCGCGGCCGACCGGGCCCCAGAGGTAAAGGCCCTGGGTCGGCTTGCCCTGGACCAGGGCATCGAAGCAGCCCTGCAATGCAGTGACGGCCGCCGCCTGAGCCGGATCAGGAAAGAAACCGCGTTCGATGAGTGCTTGCTGGTAGAAGGATTCGGGCGTCATGCCCGCCATGGTACGACACTTTCGGCCTTGTCGCGGGCGCGCCTGCTGCCACGCGACACGCCCTCACCGGCATCAATCGTCTTTCAACCCCAGCTTCAACAATGCCCCATCCTTGGCATCGGTCAGCACATACACATAGCCATCCGGCCCAACCCGCACGTCACGGATCCGCGCCTTGAGGTCGCCCAACAGGCGCTCTTCATGCACGATCTTGTCGCCATCAAGCTGCAGGCGGATCAACTCCCGGGTCGCCAGCGCGCCGATGAACAGGTTGTGGTCCCACGCCTTGAAGGTCGGGCTGTCATAGAACGCCATGCCGCTGATGCCCGGCGATTTCTCCCACACATGGTGCGGGTCTACCATGCCCTCGACATGCTTGCCCTTGGCCTCCGGGATCGGCAACAGCGAGTAGTTGATGCCGTGGGTGGCGATCGGCCAACCGTAGTTCTTGCCTGGCCGCGGGATGTTGATCTCGTCGCCGCCACGGGGGCCGTGCTCGTGGGTCCACAGTTGCCCGGTCCAGGGATTCAGGGCCGCGCCCTGCTGGTTGCGGTGGCCGAACGACCAGATCTGCGGGCGCACGTTGTCGCGGCCGACGAAGGGATTGTCCTTGGGCACTTCGCCATCGGGCAGGATACGCACGACCTTGCCCTGCAGCTTGTCCAGGTCCTGGGCGGTGGGCCGCTGGTTGTTCTCGCCCAGGGCGATGAACAGGTAGCCGTCACGGTCGAACACCAGCCGCGAACCGAAGTGATTGCCTTCTGAGAGCTTGGGCTGCTGGCGGAAAATCACCGTGAAGTTTTCCAGACGCGCCCGGTCCTGCGACAGCTGGCCACGGCCGACCGCAGTCCCGGCCTTGCCGTCGGGGCCTTCCTCGGCGAACGACAGATAGACCGTTCGATCCTTGGCGAAGTCCGGCGACAACACCACATCGAGCAGGCCGCCCTGCCCTTCGGCCCACACCTTGGGCACGCCAGAGAGCGGTGGGCCCACCTTGCCCTCGGCGCTGACAATACGCAGGTTGCCGGGGCGCTCGCTGACCAGCATGTCCTTGCCACCCGGCAGGAAGGCCAGGGCCCATGGATTGCGCAGGCCGTCGGCGACGGTACTGACGGTCAGTTGCCCCTCCTCGCTGGGAAACTGCTGCTCGGCGGCCGCCTGGGCCAATACGGGAAACAGACTGGCGGCCGCCAGGGAGATCATCAAGATGCGTGGCGTCATGCTCGACTCCTTCGAAGGGGCTCACGGCACGCGCTGGGTGTCACGTGGTGGCCGGGTGGGTTCCAGATTCGGGGTTTGCTGCTCGCGCCGCAGGTTGTCGCCATTGCCGATACCGCGGTTGTCCAGGGTCGGCGGGCGCGGATTGGGTTGCGTGGAGGGGCCGCGCACCGGTGGCGTGGCGGGCACGCTGCCCTGGCGGCTGTTGGGGTTGGCGCGCATGATCGGGCTGTTGTATGGATTGTTGCTGTCATTGGCGGCCAGCAACGGCCCTGGCAGGGGCGCCGCCTGCAGCGGCAGGGCCAGCAACCAGCCAAGGCCCAGCATTGGCAAGGTGGGATTCATGCTTCACCTCTGGTAGGAAAGGTCGCGCGCCTAGGTGGGTTAGCCTAGGACGCGCCGGCCTGATGGCAAAAGGATGAATTTGGGTCCTGATGTTTCAGTATGGCCCCTCTCTCTACTGGCGACGCCGCCATCAGGCGGGGCTCATCACCAATACCCCCAATGGCGGCAGGTTCAGCGCCAGCGATAACGGCTGGCCATGGCTGGCGATCGCCTCGCTGGCCACCCCGCCGAGATTCCCCACATTCGATCCGGCATACAGCCCGGCATCGCTGTTGAGCAGCTCCTGCCAGCGTTCACCGAACGGCACGCCGATCCGGTAGCCCTCCCGCGGCACCGGGGTGAAGTTGGCCACCACCAACAGAGGCTCGCCCTGGCTGCTCCAGCGCAACCAGGCGTACACACTGTTGTGCGCATCGTCGCCGATCAGCCACTGGAAGCCCTGGGCCCGGCAGTCCTGTTCGTGCAGCGCCGGCCGTTCACGGTACAGCCGGTTGAGGTCGGCCACCAGCTTCTGCACGCCCTGGTGCTCGGAGTACTGCAGCAGGTACCAGTCCAGTTGCTGGTCATGGTTCCACTCGCGCCACTGGCCGAACTCGCAGCCCATGAACAGCAGCTTCTTGCCCGGGTGGGTCCACATGAACGCCAGGTACGCCCGCAGGTTGGCGAACTTCTGCCAGCGATCGCCGGGCATCTTGTCGATCAGCGAGTGCTTGCCGTGGACCACTTCGTCGTGGGAAATCGGCAGGATGAAATGCTCGGAATAGGCGTAGATCAGCCCGAAGCTCATCTCGTTGTGATGATAGGTGCGGTGCACCGGGTCGTTCTGGATGTAGTGCAAGGTGTCGTGCATCCAGCCCATGTTCCACTTGTAGGCAAAACCCAGTCCGCCCTGCTGCACCGGCTGGCTGACCCCGGGCCAGGCGGTGGATTCCTCGGCGATGATCAGCGCGCCCGGCGCTTCGTGGGCGGCGACACCATTGAGGTGGCGGATGAAGTCGATGGCTTCGAGGTTCTCGCGCCCGCCGTGGCGGTTGGGCACCCACTCGCCGGCCTTGCGCGAATAGTCGCGGTAGAGCATCGAGGCCACTGCGTCCACGCGCAGGCCGTCGATGTGGAAGTGCTTGAGCCAGTGCAGCGCCGAGGCCAGCATGAAGCCGCGCACCTCGTTGCGCCCGAGGTTGTAGATCAACGTGTTCCAGTCCTGGTGGAAGCCTTCCAGCGGGTTTTCGTACTCGTACAGGGCGGTGCCGTCGAAACGCGCCAGGCCATGCTCGTCGGTGGGAAAATGCGCCGGCACCCAATCGAGGATCACGCCGATGCCACCCTGGTGGCAGGCATCGACGAAGAAGGCGAAGTCCTCGGCGCTGCCATAGCGCGAAGTCGGCGCGAACAGCGACAGCGGCTGGTAACCCCAGGAGCCGCCGAAAGGGTGTTCCATGATCGGCATCAGTTCGATATGGGTGAAGCCCAGCTCCTGCACGTAGGGCACCAGGCGCTCGGCCAGCTCGCGCCAGTTGTAGAAGCGCGCGACTTCGCCGGCATCGTCCAGTTCGCAACGCCAGGAGCCGGCGTGCAATTCGTAGATCGACAGCGGCGCGCTGTAGGCGTGGCGCTGGGCACGCTGCTCCATCCACTGGCCGTCGCGCCAGTCGTGGGCCAGGGCGCCGGCCACCTTCGAGGCGGTGCTCGGCGGCAGCTCAGTGGCGCGGGCCAGGGGGTCGGCCTTGAGCGGCAGCACGCCGTCCGCGCCCAGCACCTCGAACTTGTAGGTCTCGCCCACGCCGAGCCTGGGCACGAACAGTTCCCACACCCCGGCACTGTGGCGCAGGCGCATGGGGTGACGGCGGCCATCCCAGTTGTTGAAGTCGCCGACCACCGAGACCCGCCGGGCATTGGGCGCCCACACCGAAAAGCACACGCCCGCGACACCGTCGACCACGGTCGGCTGGGCGCCGAAACGCCCGGACAGGTCGCGGTGATTGCCTTCGGCGAACAGGTAGAGGTCCATGTCGCCCAGTTGCGGACCAAAGCTGTAAGGATCCTCGGTAACCTGCTCGCCACCGGCCCAGCCGATCTGCAGCAGGTAGGCCCGTGCCTCATCGAGGTGCGCGGTGAACAGCCCCGGCACGCTGCCCTGCACCATTTCGGCAAGCACCTGCCCGTCATGGCGCGCCAGCAGGCGTGCATTCAGGGCATTGGGCAGGAAAGCGCGGACGAACAGGCCGCCCGCCCCATCGTCATGGGGACCCAGCACGGCGAATGGATCGGCGTGCTCGGCGCGGGCCAGGGCATCGAGGTCCCGTTGCCGAAGGCCGCCGTTGTCACGCGTGGTTGCATTCATCTAAGACTCTCCCCAGGTACTGATCAGTCCATGCAGGCCATGCAAAGGCACGGCCAGCCAGTTGGGCCGGTTTTCGGCTTCATAGGTGATTTCGTAGGCGGCTTTCTCCAGGCAGAACAGTTCCAGCGCGGCGCGCTCGCCCTCGGCCTGCTGCCAGGCGTGGGGCATGGCGGCGGTGGCCAGCCCGTAGGCCTCGACGAAAGCGTGACGCGACTGGTGCAGGTACTGCCGGGCGACCCGCTGGCGGGCCTGGCGCGCCGCCTCGGAGAGGTCTACCGCCGAGGCGCTGCGCAGGATCATCGCAGCAGCATAGTCGAAGGAGCGCAGCACGCCGCTGACATCCTTGTACGGGCTGTGCTTCGCCCGACGCTCGTCGAGCGGGCGCGCCGGCTCGCCCTCGAAATCGATCAGGTAGGCATCGCCCTGCACCACCAGTACCTGGCCCAGGTGCAGGTCGCCGTGCACGCGCATCAGCAAGCCGCCCTGGGCTTGCCGGGCGAGGTTGTCGACGTGCTGACGCAGGCCGTCGCGCTGTTGCTGCAGGTCGTCGACCAGCGCCTGGCTGTCGCGGTCAAGGGTGTCACGGTGCTGGGCCAGCAGGTCGAGGGCGCGGGTCAGTTCGGCGCTGATCTGCCGGCTCCAGCGCTCGCTGTCCCTGGCATCGCTCGGGCGGGACTGGAACGCTGTGTCGTCGCTCGGCGCGGCCAGCAGCAGGTGCATTTCGCCCAGACGTTGGCCGAGCAAGGCGGCAAACCCCGTCAGCTCGGCCAGGGCATCGGTATGCGCCTCGGGCTCGACGTTGCCGGGCTCCATCTGGTCGCGGATCGCCCGCTCCAGGGTGTTCTGCGTCCAGTCCCAGGCATCACCCTGGTTGCTCAGGTAGCCCTGGGCGATCATCAGCAGGTGCGGCTGCTCGCTCTCATCCACGCGACTGACCCAGGCCAGCAACGGGGAGATATTGGCAAAGCCGGCGGCGGTCAGGTAGGCGCTCATCTCCAGCTCCGGGTGAGTGCCCGGATTGACCCGACGGATCAACTTGAGCACCAGGCTGCCACCGACCACCACCGAACTGTTGGATTGCTCGGCGCCCAGGTAGCGCACCTCGCTCTGCGCATCGAGCTGCAGCGCGGCCAACTGCTCGGTGCTGTGGAAGCGCAACTCGCCCAGGCCATCGCCACAGCCCAGCCGCAGGCCGTCCTGGCAGCCCTGGAGCACGGCGCGGATGAAGGGTTCAAGCACGAACGCATCGGTGATCAGCCCCACCTGCCGGCCGCGGCGTACCCGCGACAGCGCCAGCTGCTGAGGCAGCGCGGCATTGATCTGCTCCTCTGGCAACAGGCCGAAGGGCAGTTGGTAGTGGGTGACCACGCCTTCGCTGTGCACCTCCAGCTCGCCAAGCAGCACCGGCAGCGCCGGGGTGGCGAAGCGCACGCCATAGCGCAGGCGCACCTGGTCGATCGGCCCTTCCTTGCCGGCGAACCAGCGACGCTTGGGCAAGTACTGCGGCAGGATCGACGCCTGCAAGGTTTCGCGGGAGGGCGACTCGAGCAGTTCCTCCATGCGCTTGCGCAGCACCAGGGTGGTCAGCTCGGGCAGCCCCTCGGCAGGCTGGACATGCCAGCTGGGCATGCGGTCGTGACTGGCCAGCACGAACCAGTAGAAGCCATAGGGCGGCAGGGTCAACAGGAACGGCAGCTGGCCGATGGGCGGGAAGGCGCTGCCGCCAAGCATCTCCACCGGCACCTTGTCGGCGTACTGCGACAGTTCCAACTCCGCCGCCTGGGCCGCCCGCGAGACGTTGGCCACGCACAGCACGATTTCGCTGTTGCCGTCGGCATCGGTGTATTCGCGGATGTACGCCAGCACCCGGCGATTGCTCGGCGTGAGCATCTTCAGACTGCCACGGCCAAAGGCCTTCTGCTGCTTGCGCACCGCCAGCAGCCGGCGGTTCCAATTGAGCAGCGAATGCGGGTCGTGGGCCTGGGCTTCGACGTTGATGGTCTGGTAACCGTACAGCGGGTCCATGATCGGCGGCAACACCAGGCGCTGCGGATCGGCCCGGGAGAAACCGCCGTTGCGGTCCGGCGACCACTGCATGGGGGTGCGCACGCCATCGCGGTCGCCCAGGTAGATGTTGTCACCCATGCCCAGTTCGTCGCCGTAGTACAGGGTCGGGGTGCCGGGCATCGACAGCAGCAGGCTGGTGAGCAGCTCGATGCGCCGCCGGTCGCGTTGCAGCAGCGGTGCCAAGCGCCGGCGAATTCCTAAGTTGATGCGTGCGCGGCGGTCCTCGGCGTAGTAGTTCCACAGGTAGTCGCGCTCGCGGTCGGTGACCATCTCCAGGGTCAGCTCATCGTGGTTGCGCAGGAAGATCGCCCACTGGCAGTTGGCCGGGATCTCCGGGGTCTGGCGCAGGATGTCGGTGATCGGGAAGCGGTCTTCCATGGCCAGGGCCATGTACATGCGCGGCATCAACGGGAAGTGGAAGGCCATGTGGCATTCGTCGCCGTCGCCCTCGCCGAAGTACGGGCGGGTGTCCTCGGGCCACTGGTTGGCCTCGGCCAGGAGCATGCGGTCGGGGTAGTTGGCATCAATCTCGGCGCGGATGGCCTTGAGCACGGTGTGGGTTTCGGGGAGGTTCTCGTTATTGGTGCCGTCGCGCTCGATCAGGTAGGGGATGGCGTCCAGGCGCAGGCCATCGACGCCGATATCGAGCCAGAAGCGCATCACCCCGATTACTGCCTTGAGCACTTGCGGGTTGTCGAAATTGAGGTCCGGCTGGTGCGAGTAGAAGCGGTGCCAGAAGTACTGGCCGGCCACCGGGTCCCAGGTCCAGTTGGATTTCTCGGTGTCGAGGAAAATGATCCGCGTGCCATCGTACTTCTGGTCATCGTCCGACCACACGTAGAAGTCCCGGGCCTTGCTCCCACGCTTGGCATGCCGGGCGCGCTGGAACCAGGGGTGCTGGTCGGAGGTGTGGTTGATGACCAGCTCAGTGATCACCCGCAGGCCGCGCTTGTGCGCCTCGGCGATGAAGCGCCTGGCGTCGGCCATGCTGCCGTAGTCGGGGTGCACGGCCTTGTACTCGGCGATGTCATAGCCGTCGTCGCGCCGTGGCGAGGGATAGAACGGCAGCAGCCAGAGGGTGTTGACGCCCAGTTCGGCGATGTAGTCGAGCTTGCCGATCAGGCCTGCGAAATCGCCGATGCCGTCGTTGTTCGCGTCGAAGAACGATTTTACGTGCAGTTGGTAGATCACTGCGTCCTTGTACCACAGCGGATCGTCGATGAAGGCTGCCGGGCGGGAACGCTTGGCCATTGGGGACTCCTTTCATTTCCGTTTCGACACGCACCCTGTAGGAGCGGCCTTGTGTCGCGAAAGGGCTGCGTAGCAGCCCCAGCAATCTGTCATGTCGCTAAGAACCTGGGGCCGCTTTGCGCCCCTTTCCGACTGGTCCGACGCCTCGGCAAGGCCGCGCCTACAGGGGATTAGCGCAGCTTTTCTATGCGCCAGATACCAAACGGCTGGTGCCACGGCTCGATGCGCATCCACTGGGTCTTGCCATGCCAGGTCCAACGGTGGCCATTCATCAGATCCTCGCCCTGGGTATCGGCGTTATCGTCCAGCCCCAGCTCCCATAGCGGCAACTCGAAGCTGGCCTCCTGGGCATTGTGCGGGTCGAGGCTGATGGCCACGAGGATGAAGTTGTCACGCTCGGGCGTGCGCTTGGCGAAGTAGAGAATGTTGTCGTTCCAGCAGTTGAGGAACACCACCCCCAGGTGGGTCTGCAGGGCGCGGTTCTGCCGACGGATGCGGTTGAGCTGGGCGATCTCGGCGACAATGTTGCCGGGCTGGGTGAATTCGCGCGGGCGGATCTCGTACTTCTCCGAATCCAGGTACTCCTCCTTGCCCGGCAGCGGCGTGCCTTCACACAGCTCGAAACCCGAGTACATGCCCCAGAGGCCCGAGCCCATGGTCGCCAGCGCGGCGCGGATAAGAAAGCCGGCACGGCCCGAGGTCTGCAGGAAGAACGGATTGATATCCGGCGTGTTGACGAAGAAGTTGGGCCGGTAGCACTGGCTCCACGGCGGCTGGTTGAGCTCCTCGACGTATTCACGAAGCTCTTGCTTGGTATTGCGCCAGGTGAAGTAGGTGTAGCTCTGCGCGTAGCCCACCTTGCCCAGGCGCGCCATCATCGCCGGGCGCGTGAAGGCCTCGGCGAGGAAGATCACCTCGGGGTACTGGCTACGCACATTGGCGATCAGCCATTGCCAGAACGGCAGCGGCTTGGTGTGCGGGTTGTCGACACGGAAGGTCTTCACGCCCTCCTCCACCCAGCCGACCACCACGTCGCGCAAGGCCAGCCACAGGCTCGGCACCGATTCAGGGGCGTAGAAGTCGACGTTGACGATGTCCTGGTACTTCTTCGGCGGGTTCTCGGCGTAGCGGATGCTGCCATCGGGCCGCCAGCTGAACCAGCCGGGGTGCTGCGTGAGCCAGGGGTGGTCCTGGGAGCACTGGATGGCGAAATCCAGGGCGATCTCCAGCCCATGCTCGGCGGCGGCGGCGACCAGCCGGCGGAAGTCCTCGCGGCTGCCCAGCTGCGGGTGGATGGCATCGTGCCCACCCTCGGGGCTGCCGATGGCGTAGGGACTGCCGGGGTCACCGGGCTCGGCCTGCAAGGCATTGTTGCGGCCCTTGCGGTGCTTCATGCCGATGGGGTGGATCGGCGGGAAGTACAGCACGTCGAAGCCCATGTCGCGGACCATCGGCAGGCGCTGGTGCACGTCATTGAACGTGCCATGACGTTCAGGATCGTCGGTGACAGAGCGCGGGAACAGCTCGTACCAGCTGGCGAACAGCGCCGCCTCGCGGTCCACGTCCACGGCAAATTCGCGGCTTCGGGTGAGGTAACTGCGGTGCTCGGCCTCGGCCATCAGCTGGGCGGCATCAGGATGCAACAGCAACGCCACCTGGTCATCCACCAGCAAATCCGGCAGGCGCTGTTGCAACCGTTCAAGCTGCTCGCGCAACAGCCCGTCGCTGCGCTCGATGCCCTGGCCCAGCAGCAGCCGGCCCTCCTCCAGTTCGAGCTTCACGTCCACACCGGCGGCGTACTTCTTCTCCAGGTCGTGGCAGAAGGTGGCGAACGGGTCGATCCAGGCCTCGATGCTGAACAGGTGCAAGCCCAGATCGGCGGGGGTGAACTCTGCCTGCCAAAGATCGTTGCCCGGCGAGTGCATTGCCACGCAGTGCCAGCGCCTGCTGTGGGCCTGGCGCCAGTTCAGGCTCACCGCCAAGCGGTCATGGCCGTCGGTGTAGACCTTGGCGCTCACCTCGACCTTGTGCCCGCGCACCGCCTTGGCGGCGAAGGTGCCGCCGTCGAGCACCGGGCTTGCGTCCTCGATCACGATGCGCGGGGCCAGCAGCGCCTGGGCCAGGCTGATGGCCTGGTCCGGGTGATCGTTAGCCATGGCCACGCTTTCGAACGGCTCTTTACCAGACATCGACCTGCTCCCCTGGGCTGGTGGCGGTAAGGGTTCAGAGCCCTGTTGGCGCGCGGGGGTTCAAAAAAAATGAGCGTCGGGCGCAGGCCTGGGTCAAAGCCTGCGACAACGCTTCATTCATCCCGCGAGGCCAGGCCCATGAACATTCCCATTCCACCGGAGACACCCGACCCGAACATCGACGACCCGACCTTGCCGCCGCCGGTGCCCGAGGAGGATCCGGACGAGCTGCCGATCAAGCCAACCGTGCCGCCGACCGTGGGCGATCCGCCGAGCCAGGAGCCGCCAGTGAAAGCTTGAGGATAGACAAGGTTGTGAGAGGTTGACCGCCTGAACCGGCCCCTCGCGGGCAAGCCCGCTCCCACAAGTGCCGTGTCGCCTGAGTGGGAGCGGGTGTGCACCGCGATGAGGCCGGTCCTGACAAGCACAAAGCCGCGCCCGATACACCTGGTATTTCTGCCAGTGGCGCCCGATCACGAAGCCAAGTACAGAGAAGCACCACCCTCTGACGGTCACCTCCGGCATGCGCTCGCGCCTCTACATCGCCTTCCACCTGCAATGGATCCTCGCTGGCCTCCTCGAACAGAGCCCGCACCGGATCCGGCCGAACATCGCCATGGACGAACTGGGCGCCGACAGTTTCGACGTGGTGGAACTGCAAGCCATCGTGGAGGAAACATTCGGCATCTTGATCCCCGATCAAGTCCAGACCTACACCACCTTTGCCGAGCTGGTCGACCTGGTCTACAAGGCGATGCCTAGCCCCCCAGCTCCTCCACGCTGATCTCACGCATCCGGAACTTCTGCACCTTCCCCGTCACTGTCATCGGAAATTCATCGACAAAACGGAAATGCCGTGGCGTCTTGAAATGCGCCAGCCGCGCCTTGCACCACTGCTGCAACTCGTCCGCCGTGGCACTGTGCCCAGGATGCAGGCGAATCCACGCCACCACCTCCTCGCCATACTTGCTGCACGGAATCCCCACCACCTGCGCCTCGGCCACCGCCGGGTGGGTGTGGAAGAACTCCTCAAGCTCGCGCGGATAGATGTTCTCGCCACCGCGAATGATCATGTCCTTGTTGCGCCCGACGATGCGCACGTAGCCTTCGTCGTCCATCACCGCCAGGTCGCCGGTGTGCATCCACCCGGCCGGGTCGATGGCGTCATGGGTGGCCTGCAGGTTGTCCCAGTAGCCGAGCATCACGCTGTAGCCCCGGGTGCACAGCTCGCCGATCTCGCCCCGGGCAACGATGCGCCCTTCAGCGTCCACCAGCTTGGTCTCCAGCTGCGGCTGGGTGCGGCCCACGGTGGTCACGCGCAGCTCCAGGCCATCGTCCGGGCCGGTCTGCAGCGACACCGGGCTGGTCTCGGTCATGCCGTAGGCGATCTGCACCTCGGCCATGTGCATCTGCTCGATGACCTTGCGCATCACCTCGATCGGGCAGGTGGCGCCGGCCATGATGCCGCTGCGCAGTGTAGACAGGTCCAGCACGGGGCGGCTGGGGTGATCGAGCATGGCGATGAACATGGTCGGCACGCCATAGAGGATGCTGGCGCGCTCCTCGGCCACTGCGCGCAGGGTGAGTTCGGCGTCGAAGGCGTCGTTGGGGTAGATCAGGGTGCTGCCGTGGGTGATGCAGCCGAGATTGCCCATGACCATGCCGAAACAGTGGTACAGCGGCACCGGGATCACCATGCGGTCCTGCTCGGTCAGGCCCAGGCTCTCGCCGACCATGTAGCCGTTGTTGAGCAGGTTGTAGTGGCTCAGGGTCGCGCCCTTGGGCGCGCCAGTGGTGCCGGAGGTGTACTGGATGTTCACCGGCTGGTCGAACTGCAGGCCCTGCTGCCGGGCTTCGTAGACGGCGGGTTCCACCTGCCCTGCCCGCCCAGCCAGCGCGGTCCAGGGCACGAAGCCCATGGGCGGCTCGGCGGCCAGGCTGATCACCCCGCGCAGGTCGGGCAGGCGCTCACTGGCCAACTCGCCCACGGCATGTAGCGCCAGCTCAGGTACCAACGCCTGCACCATCGCGTGGTAGTTGGAGGACTTGAAGGCATCGGCGCACACCAGCCAACGGCAGCCGGACTGGCGCAGCACGTATTCAAGCTCGCCCACGCGATAGGCCGGATTGATGTTGACCAGGATGGCGCCGACCTTGGCACTGGCCAGTTGCAGAATGCACCACTGGGCGCAGTTGGGCGCCCAGATGCCGACCCGCTCGCCCACCTCCACGCCCAGCGCCATCAAGGCCCGGGCGTGCACATCGACCTCGGCGGCCAGCTCGCGCCAGCTGTAGCGCACTCCCTGGTGGCGCACCACCAACGCCTCGCGCTCGCCGTGAAGGGCGACGGTGGCATCGAAGGCCTGGCCGATGGTCAGGGTGAGCAAGGGTTTGTCTTGACGGCCGCGCGTGTAGCTTGGTTGAGGCATGGTTGTCCCTTCTTGTGGTTGTTCTGGGCATGACTGAAGCAGGCGGTAGTTACTCTGGCGCAGATTTACGTTTACGTAAAGGTGACGTTGCGATTGACAGTCCCGGAAGGCAGGTTTACGTTAACGTCAACCGCAGACATGACGGCGTTGTGGGAGCGGGCTTGCCCCGCGATGAGGCCGGACCAGGCAATACCGCTGGCCGTTCTGACGGGCATCGCGGGGCAAGCCCGCTCCCACAACGCCGCAGCAACCGCTCCCATTTCAAGAACAAGAAGGTGCCCGCACATGCATTACCCCAGCCTGAACTTCGCCCTGGGCGAGACCATCGACATGCTCCGCGACCAGGTGCGCACCTTCGTCGCCGCCGAACTGGCGCCGCGTGCCGCGCAGATCGACCACGACAACCTGTTCCCCGCCGACATGTGGCGCAAGTTCGGCGACATGGGCCTGCTGGGTATCACCGTGCCGGAAGAATACGGCGGCGCCGGCCTGGGCTACCTGGCCCACGTGGTGTCGATGGAAGAGATCAGCCGCGCCTCGGCTTCGGTGGCCCTGTCGTACGGCGCCCACTCCAACCTGTGCGTCAACCAGATCAACCGCAACGGCACCCACGAGCAGAAGCTCAAATACCTGCCCAAGCTGATCAGCGGCGAGCACATTGGCGCCCTGGCCATGAGCGAGCCCAACGCCGGCTCTGATGTGGTATCGATGAAGCTGCGCGCCGAAAAACGCGGCGACCACTACGTGCTCAACGGCAGCAAGACCTGGATCACCAACGGCCCCGACGCCAACACCTACGTGATCTACGCCAAGACCGACCTGGACAAGGGCCCCCACGGCATCACCGCGTTCATCGTCGAGCGCGACTGGAAAGGCTTCAGCCGCAGCAACAAGTTCGACAAGCTCGGCATGCGCGGCTCCAACACCTGCGAGCTGTTCTTCGACGGCGTCGAAGTGCCGGAAGAAAACATCCTCGGCCAGCTCAACGGCGGCGTGCGCGTGCTGATGAGCGGCCTGGACTACGAGCGCGTGGTGCTCGCCGGCGGCCCCACCGGCATCATGCAGAGCTGCATGGACCTGGTGGTGCCCTACATTCATGATCGCAAGCAGTTCGGCCAGAGCATCGGCGAGTTTCAGCTGATCCAGGGCAAGATCGCCGACATGTACACCCAGCTCAACGCCAGCCGCGCCTACCTTTACGCCGTGGCCCAGGCCTGCGACCGCACCGAAACCACCCGCAAGGACGCCGCCGGGGTGATCCTCTACACCGCCGAGCGCGCCACGCAGATGGCCCTGGAGGCCATCCAGATCCTTGGCGGCAACGGCTACATCAATGAATTCCCGGCTGGGCGCCTGTTGCGCGACGCCAAACTGTACGAGATCGGCGCCGGCACCAGCGAGATCCGCCGGATGCTGATCGGCCGCGAACTGTTCAACGAAACCCGCTGAGCACAAGGAACCGGCGTCCATGGCTACCTTGCATACCCAGATCAACCCACGCTCGGCGGAATTCGCCGCCAACAGCGCGGCCATGCTCGAACAGGTCCAGGCCCTGCGCGGCCTGCTCGCCCAGGTCAGTCAGGGCGGCGGGCCGAAGGCCCAGGAGCGGCACACCTCGCGCGGCAAGCTGCTGCCCCGCGAGCGTATCGACCGCCTGCTCGACCCAGGCTCGGCGTTTCTCGAGATCGGCCAGCTGGCCGCCCATGAAGTCTATGGCGAAGACGTGCCGGCCGCCGGCGTGATCGCCGGCATCGGCCGGATCGAAGGCGTGGAGTGCATGATCGTGGCCAACGACGCCACGGTCAAAGGCGGCTCCTACTACCCGCTGACGGTGAAAAAGCACCTGCGCGCCCAGACCATCGCCCTGCAGAACCGCCTGCCGTGCATCTACCTGGTGGACTCCGGGGGCGCCAACCTGCCGCGCCAGGACGAAGTGTTCCCCGACCGCGAGCACTTCGGGCGGATCTTCTTCAACCAGGCCAACATGAGTGCCCTGGGGATCCCGCAGATCGCCGTGGTGATGGGCTCCTGCACCGCCGGTGGCGCCTATGTGCCGGCCATGGCCGACGAGGCGATCATGGTGCGCCAGCAGGCGACCATCTTCCTGGCCGGCCCACCGCTGGTGAAGGCCGCGACCGGTGAAGTGGTCAGCGCCGAGGACCTCGGTGGCGCCGACGTGCACTGCCGCACCAGCGGCGTGGCCGACCATTATGCCGACAACGACGAGCACGCCCTGGCCATCGCCCGGCGCAGCGTCGCCAACCTCAACTGGCACAAGCAGGGCAAGCTGCAGTGCCAGGCGCCGATCGCGCCGTTGTACAACGCCGAGGAGCTGTACGGCGTGGTCCCGGCCGACGCCAAGCAGCCGTTCGACGTGCGCGAGGTGATCGCTCGCCTGGTCGACGGTTCGGTGTTCGATGAGTTCAAGGCGCTGTTCGGCACTACCCTGGTGTGCGGCTTCGCCCACCTGCACGGCTACCCGATGGCGATCCTGGCCAACAACGGCATCCTCTTCGCCGAGGCCGCGCAAAAAGGCGCGCACTTCATCGAACTGGCCTGCCAGCGCGGCATCCCACTGCTGTTCCTGCAGAACATCACAGGTTTCATGGTCGGCAAGAAGTACGAGGAAGGCGGCATCGCCAAGCACGGCGCCAAGCTGGTGACCGCCGTGGCCTGTGCGCAGGTGCCGAAGTTCACGGTGATCATCGGCGGCAGCTTCGGCGCCGGCAACTATGGCATGTGCGGCCGCGCCTACGACCCGCGCTTCCTGTGGATGTGGCCCAACGCGCGCATCGGCGTGATGGGCGCCGAGCAGGCGGCCGGCGTGCTGGCCCAGGTAAAGCGCGAACAGAGCGAGCGCAGTGGCGAAGTGTTCAGCAGCGAAGACGAGAAGAAGCTCAAGCAGCCGATCCTCGACCAGTACGAGCGCCAGGGCCACCCCTACTACTCCAGCGCCCGGCTGTGGGACGACGGCGTCATCGACCCGGCGCAGACCCGCGATGTGCTCGGCCTGGCGTTGTCCGCCGCGCTGAACGCCCCGATCGAACAGAGCCGCTTCGGCATTTTCCGGATGTGACCCATGAGCGAATTCGCCACCCTTGAACTGGTCAAGGACCCTCGCGGCTTCGCCACCCTGTGGCTGAGCCGGGAAGACAAGAACAACGCCTTCAACGCGCAGATGATCCGCGAACTGATCGTCGCCCTCGACCGCCTGGCCGAGGACGCCAGCCTGCGTTTCGTGGTGCTGCGCGGCCGCGGCCGGCATTTCAGTGCCGGCGCGGACCTTGCCTGGATGCAGCAGTCGGCGCAACTGGACTTCAACACCAACCTGGACGACGCCCACGAACTGGGCGAGCTGATGTATGCCCTGCACCGGCTCAAGGCGCCGACCCTGGCCGTCGTGCAAGGCGCGGCCTTCGGCGGTGCGCTGGGGCTGATCAGCTGCTGCGACATGGCCATCGGCGCCGAGGATGCGCAGCTGTGCCTGTCGGAAGTGCGCATCGGCCTGGCCCCGGCGGTGATCAGCCCGTTCGTGGTCAAGGCCATCGGCGAGCGCGCCGCCCGCCGCTACGCCCTCACCGCCGAGCGCTTCAGCGGCGTGCGCGCCCGTGAGCTGGGCCTGCTGGCCGAGGTGTACCCTGCCAGCGAGCTGGACGCCCAGGTCGAGGCCTGGGTCGACAACCTGCTGCACAACAGCCCGCAGGCGCTGCGCGCCACCAAGGACCTGCTGCGCGAGGTGGACGCTGGCGAGCTGAGCCCGGCCCTGCGCCGCTACTGCGAGAACACCATCGCCCGCATCCGCGTCAGCGCCGAAGGCCAGGAAGGCCTGCGCGCTTTCCTGGAAAAACGCCGCCCCGCCTGGCAAGACAACAAGGAGCCGCGCCCATGAGCCGACCCACGCTGACCACCCTGCTGGTCGCCAACCGCGGCGAGATCGCCTGCCGGGTGATGCGCACCGCCAAGGCCATGGGCCTGACCACCGTGGCCGTGCACAGCGCCACCGACCGCGATGCGCGCCACAGTCGCGAGGCCGATATCCGTGTCGACCTCGGTGGCACCAAGGCCGCCGAAAGCTACCTGGTGATCGACAAGCTGCTCGCCGCGGCCAAGGCCAGCGGCGCCCAGGCGATCCACCCGGGCTATGGCTTCCTGTCGGAGAACGCCGGTTTTGCCCGCGCCATCGAGCAGGCCGGGCTGATCTTCCTCGGCCCACCGGCCAGCGCCATCGATGCCATGGGCAGCAAGTCGGCGGCCAAGGCACTGATGGAGCAAGCCGGGGTGCCGCTGGTGCCGGGCTACCACGGCGAGGCCCAGGACCTGGAGACTTTCCGCGCCGCCGCCGAGCGTATCGGCTACCCGGTACTGCTCAAGGCCAGTGCCGGGGGCGGTGGCAAGGGCATGAAGGTGGTCGAGGACGAGAGCCAGCTGGCCGACGCCCTGGCCTCGGCGCAGCGCGAGGCGCAGTCGTCGTTCGGCGATGCGCGGATGCTGGTCGAGAAGTACGTGCTCAAACCGCGTCATGTGGAGATCCAGGTGTTCGCCGACCAGCACGGCAACTGCCTGTACCTCAACGAGCGTGACTGCTCGATCCAGCGTCGCCACCAGAAGGTGGTCGAGGAAGCCCCGGCGCCGGGCCTGTCCCCCGAGCGGCGCAAGGCCATGGGCGAGGCCGCGGTGCGCGCCGCCCAGGCCATCGGCTACGTGGGCGCCGGCACCGTCGAGTTCCTGCTCGATGCCCGCGGCGAGTTCTTCTTCATGGAAATGAACACCCGCCTGCAGGTGGAGCACCCGGTCACCGAGGCCATCACCGGGCTCGACCTGGTGGCCTGGCAGATCCGCGTGGCCTGCGGCGAACCGCTGCCGCTCACCCAGGAGCAGGTGCCGCTGATCGGCCATGCCATCGAGGTGCGGCTGTACGCGGAGGATCCGGCCAACGAGTTCCTGCCGGCCACCGGCACCCTGGCGCTGTACCGCGAGTCGGCGCCGGGCGAAGGCCGCCGGGTGGACAGCGGCGTCAGCGAGGGCGACGTGGTGTCGCCGTTCTACGACCCGATGCTGGGCAAGCTGATTGCCTGGGGCCAGGACCGCGAGCAGGCGCGCCTGCGCTTGCTGGCGATGCTCGATGAGTTCGCCATTGGCGGGTTGAAGACCAATATCGCCTTCCTGCGCCGCATCCTTGCACACCCGGCATTTGCCGAGGCGGAGCTGGACACCGGGTTCATCCCGCGTCACCAGGATGTGCTGCTGCCTGCGCCCCAGGCGCTGCCGGCGCAGTTCTGGGAGGCGGCCGCCGAGGCGTGGCTGCAAGGCGAGCCAGCGCTGCAGCGCCAGGACGACCGCGCTTCACCGTGGGCGGCCCGCGATGGCCTGCGCCTGGGCTTGCCGGCGCGCAGCAGCCTGCATTTGCAGTGCGACGGGCATGAACAGGCGGTGGCACTGGAGCGCAGCGCGCCTTCGACTTATCGGCTGGAGAGGGAGCAGCTGTGTCATGACCAGGACGGCCTGCGCCGTCGTCACCTGGCGGTGCGTCGGGGCGGCACCTTGTACCTGCAATGGGCCGGCGAGTTGCACGCCATCAGCGCCCATGACCCGATTGCGGCGGCAGAAGCCAGCCACAGCCATCAGGGCGGGCTGGGCGCACCCATGAATGGCAGCATCGTGCGAGTGCTGGTCGAACCGGGACAGGTGGTCGAGGCCGGTACCGCGCTGGTAGTGCTGGAGGCGATGAAGATGGAGCACAGCATTCGGGCGCCCCACTCCGGGACGGTGAAGGCGCTGTTTTGCCAGGAGGGGGATATGGTCAGCGAGGGGACAGTGCTGGTCGAGCTGGAGGCGGAGTAACGGCGGCAATGTGTTCGCCGAAAGGGTTGTTTCGCCTATGAGATCGAGCGCCGCCCGCGCGGCGCATCGCGACGCAAGGCCGCTCCCACATTTGTTGCAACGTGCCGAACCTGTCAGGCCATGGTTGCCCGCCCTGGCGCATGTCTTGAGACAGGCGGGGCGGCAGCAGTGTCTATGCTGGGACCGCGTCGGACCAACGAGGCGGACCAGGTAATGGCACAGGATTGACTGGCCCGAAACAGATGTGGGAGCGGCCTTGCGTCGCGATGCGCCGCGCGGGCAGCGCTCGATCTCAAGAGCACTGAAGGCCCCCCGCCTGGCACCTCGCAGCCCCAACACGACCTGCGTGGGAACCTAGAGCACCCCGTGCATCCGCACCACAACACCAAGGAACTCGCAGCCCTCCTCGCAGACCAGGGTCGGATAGGCATTGTTGAGCGCCTTCAGATACCGCTGCCCACCCTCCTCGGTCAACTGCCGAAAGATCGCGGACTTGCCAGGCAGTCGGGCAATCACCAGGCGCCCCGGCTCGGCGGCCACGCCGTCATCAACCAGGATTCGAACCCCCTCGGGCACGCTCCTGCCGCTGGCAGCACTCATGGTGTCGTTCTCGACCGTCAGCCAGAACGCCTTGCCCTGGGCCAGGTAGTCGGTCTGCTCGAAGACCTCCGGCGCTTCCTGCTCCTGCTGACCCAAGGTGCTCCAGTCACGTACCGGATAGCGGAAACACACGAAGTATTTTGCCAGCCCGTCATCATCATCCTCGTCCTCGAGGCCATAACGCGCCCGCTCCTCGCCCACCTGTCCCAGCACACGCAGTTGCATGCTGACCTGGTAATGCGGCATGCCCAACTCGATGAACGTACGGTTCATCGAGTCGACCCGAGGCTGACGGCGTTTCTTCAGCCAATGGCCGATGCTGCCCTGGGAGACCCCAACGCGTTCGGCAAGCTGCTCCTGGGAGATATCGAGTTCCTCGATCCGTTCCCGGACCAGGGCTATCCATTTGTCCATATTCATCGCAGGCACGATACGGACTGCCTCCCTGCGTTCAATACACATCAAGTAGTATTTGTCCAAACACATTTCAATACTTTAGGTATTAGAATCGAGCTTCACCTTTCCCCTATTGGTATTCGCAGGTAATCAGGATGAGCATCTCGAAAGAAACGGAAACAGATCTCGACGAAGAAGCAGCCCGCCGCGCCCTCGATTTCTACCTCAACCCCACCCCCACGCCCCGCGACCTGGAGCGTTCGCTGTGGACCTTGCGCGAAGGCGTCAGCAACGCCCAGGCCTGTGACCATGCCATGGCCCTGCTGCGCTGCGCGTCGGCCACGGCACAGGAAACCGGCAACCATCTGCAGGGCACGACGCGGGAAGTGGTGTTTGCGCTGATGCACATGGTCAACATGGCCCGCGCCCTGCTGGAGCAGTGCCACGCCACGGAAAAGGCATCGATGTGAAGGGAGAACGTGATAGCCGACGAACGGCAAAAGCCCCGATTGCCGGGGACGAGGCGTGCGTCAGTTAGATATTTTTTAGCAAATCGCGGAAAAATCATTTGACTGGCAAATGATAACGATTATTATTGCACTCGGCAGGTCGCGAGACCCGCTGGATAACCTGCAACGTCCTCAGGTCGGACGCTCAGATTATCTCCTCATCAGGCTAATCACGGTTTTTGACCCGGCTTTTTGCCGGGTCATTTTTTTTGGCTCTTCAGGCTAATGAAGATCGTTGATGGCGGCGATGATAGCAAAACTGTGTCAGGACGTGAATGCTCATTACAAATCTTTGCGGAATCAGCACTTGAGAATCAATCTCGTTTAGCCTAGGCTTTGTACGAAAAGGAGCCGAGCGGCGATCAGGCAAGGCGAAAACAGGCGAGGAAGCGGAGTTTACGGGTTGTAAATGAGCATTCCGAGCCTGTTTTCAACGCAGCATGATCGTCGCGCAGGCCCTTTTCGTACAAAGCCTAAGCTGATTTCGCGTCAAGGAAGACGCCCCCACCCCTTTCCTTAATGAGCAAGGAGCTGTCCATGACCCGCCTGCTGCTGCCCCTCGAGCACGACCCGCACACCGCCGAACAGCATGGCGATGACGCGCTGCTGCATGCGCTCAAGCGTCTGCCGCGCCGGGTCCAGCAAGTGTTCCTGCTCAACCGCCTCGACCAGCTGGGCTTCGCCGCCATCGCCGAACGCCTGGACCTGCCGCTGATCAGCATCGAACGCCATATGAACCAGGCCCTGCAGACCGCCCGCGCCCCAGGCGACGCGCTGGCCAGCATCGCCGGCCAATGGTACGTGCGGCTGCAGAGCCCGCAGGTGACCGCCAGCGAGCGCATCGACTTCCGCCGCTGGCTGGATGCCGACCCCGACCACCTGCGCGCCTTCCACGAAACCGAACTGCGCTGGCGCAGCCTGCTCGCCCCTGCCCGGCAATTGGGCCACGACGGCTGGTACCGGCAAGGGCGTGCGGCGCTGTCGCTGGGTGGCTGCTCGATTGCCGTCGGGCTTGGTGTTGCCGCCCTCGTGGCGCTGGGGCTGTTGACCTGAACCCGGTAGCCCGCACCCACGCCTCAGCCACGCTGCTCCGAGTCAATTTACCTGCGCACCCCCGCCGCCAAGCGGTGTAGAGTACGGACACAACAACGCCAACAGGAGGCTGGCAATGACCGTGACGCTCTCCCCGCTGCACATCGACTGCGATTTCGACTCCGGCAACATCCTGGTCCTGGACGCCAGCGACCCTGCGCACGTCCACCTGAACATCCGCCCCGATACCCACAGCGACCACTTCCAGTGGTTCCACTTCAAGGCCAGCGGCCTGACCCCGGGCCAGGTCCATCGCTTCAGCCTGGACAACGCCCACCAGTCCTCCTACAAGAACGCCTGGACCGGCTACCATGCCATGGCCTCGTACGACCAGCAGACCTGGTTCCGCGTGCCCAGCCAGTTCGACGGCAAGGCCCTGAGCTTCGACTTCAAGGCTGAACAGGCGCAGGCCTGGTTCGCCTACTTCGAGCCCTACCCGCGCGCCCGGCACAACCAGCTGATCGAGCGCGCCAAGCAGATTCCCGGCGTCGAGCTGCTGGCCAGCGGGCGCAGCGTGCAAGGGCGCGACATTCCCCTGCTGCGTGCGGGCAGTGGTGCGACCGGCAAGCGCAAGCTATGGATCATCGCCCAGCAGCACCCGGGCGAGCACATGGCCGAGTGGTTCATGGAAGGCGTGATCGACGCCCTCGAAGCCAACGGCCCGGTCATCCAGCAACTGCTGGCCAAGGCCGACCTGTACCTGATCCCCAACATGAACCCGGACGGCGCCTTCCTCGGCCACCTGCGCACCAACTTCAAGGGCAAGGACCTCAACCGCGCCTGGCAGGACGCCAGCGTCGAACTGAGCCCCGAAGTGTTCTTCGCCCAGAGCCAGATGAAGCTGCATGGCGTGGATGCGTTCATCGACGCCCATGGCGACGAGGAGATCCCCCATGTGTTCACCGCGGCCTGCGAAGGCAACCCCGGCTACACGCCGCGCCTCGCCAAACTGGAAGAGCAGTTCCGCAGCACCCTGTGCAGCCTGACCCCGGACTTCCAGACGAAATACGGCTACACCCGCGACGAGCCGGGCCAGGCCAACATGACCCTGGCCTGCAATGCCGTGGGCCAGGCCCATGACTGTCTGTCGCTGACCCTGGAGATGCCGTTCAAGGACCACGACGATGCGCCGAACCCGCGCACCGGCTGGTCGGGCGAGCGCTCCAAGGCGCTGGCCGGGGCGGTGCTGGAGACGTTGCTGAAGATGGTCGGCGATCTGCGCTGAGCAACCCGGTCCCATTGTGAGAGCGGCCCTTTCGCGACACAAGGCCGCTCCCACAGGTGTGGTGTTACTCAGAACTGCACATCCAGAATCACACTGTCGGTATAGGTCGCCGCCGGCGGCGTGGCCTGGTCGGTGTACACCTTGGCGTTGTAGTTGAACACCTGGCTCCCGGTCCCGGTCCCCGCCCCGGGGTTCACCTCGGCATCGCTGCTTGAGCGCCGCGCCGCGCCCACCGAGCCCCAGCGCACCGCGCCGGCGCTCTTGAAGATATCGTAGGCCAGGTAGTTGTTGGCGCTGGACTTCATACGCCGCCGCCCGCCCGAGACATTCTGCCCGTCATCCAGCCCCACCGTGTAGTTGCTGCCTTTGGTGCACGACACGCTCACGCTCTGGTTCACCGTGCCGAATCCGGCCACCACCGGCGCGCTGGCGAAGCTGATGTTGGGCGTGGTGATCTGGCAGTCGTTGGTCACAGTGAGGCTGACCAGCAGGGTCTGGTTGCCGCTGCCGATGTCGCGCCCCAGGCAGATGGCACCGATACCAATCCCCGAGCAGTAGTTCCAGCTCCAGGCGATGTTCAGGGTTTCCTGGTACAGGCCGGCGGCGACATTGGCACCGACCACGGTCTTCAGGTACAGCGGCACGGCTTTGGGCGTGGTGCCGTTGAGCAGGCCCAGGGCATCGATGATGCCATTGCGGGCGAAGTCGAACTGCACGCCACGGCTGATCGGATAACTGGTGGTATTGTCGGCGTAGAGCGTATAGGGGATCACATCGCCGGTCGGGCCCACCAGCCCACTGCTGGACGAGGTGAAGGTGGCATAGAAATGATCATTGCTGGTCAACAGCGACAACAGCGAACCGGTGCACTGCAGGCCGGCATTGGTGGTCGAGGCACTCTGCACGGTGGTGCGCACCAGCGTCGAGTTGACCGAGCCGAAGGCCGCCGGCGCGGTGGCCACCGACGCGCACAACGCCCAGGCCGCTCCCGGCAGCGACAGCAGACCCGCCAGGCATCCGCGGATCAGCCAGTTCATCGGCACTCCAACGGGCCGATCAGCGGAATCGGCCCCTGCCCTTCAGGCAGGTCGAAGGCTACCTGGCACTGCCCGCCATCGGCCTTGTCCACCTGCAAGCGATTGTGCGGTGCCAGGTTCTCCAGGTAGACCAACCCATCCCACCCCACCACCGCCTCGCCGCCGCTTTCCTGATGGCGTACCCGGCTGCCCAGCTTGAGTTCCTGCTGGTCAGCATCGACCAGCACCAGACTCGCCGCCAGCACACGCTTGAGCGGGAACTCCAGCAGGTAGCCGCTGCCACGGCGCACCGCCACGCGTTGCTCCACCTGCGGCGCCAGCACATCGGCAGGCAGGTCCATCGGGTCGATCTCGTACTTGCCGCGGTAGTAGCCGCTGCTGTACGGCACCAACAGGTGGCCGTTGCGGTCGGTGCGACCGATCTGCTGGTTCTCGTAACGCACCGGCACGTCGGCGTAACCGCTGGTGCTGACCACCACGAAGGCGTCGTCAATGCGATTGGCGGCGAACAGGCCTGCATCCATCAGCACCAGCGAGCCACTGGCGTCGGCCCAACGGGTCATTTCGCCGCTGCTGCCGTAGGCGCCCACCTGCAACTGCACCGACTGCAGACGCCAGGTCAGGTCGGCCTGGCGGTAGTCGTCGCGGTTGCCGCCGGTGGCATAGCCCAGGTTGTAGCCCACCCCGCCGCCCACCGGCACCGCCTGGCTGTAGTTGACTCGCTGCAGGTCCTGGCCGTCCTTGCTGCGCTCGGCGCTGAAGGCCAGGGTGCCGCGCAGGTCGAAGGGGATCACCAGCTGCGCCTGCACCGCCCACTGGCTGTCACCGACCTCGCGGTTGGCCGACAGGTACAGGCTGCTGTTGCGCCACAGTGGCTTGCTCCAGCTCAGGTTGATCAGCCGCGTGCGCGTGCCGTCGCCGGCGCGTACGTCGAAATAGCCGGCACCAAGGCTGCCGTAGCGGTCCAGGTTGAGGCTCAGGGTGGCCTGCTCGCTGCGCTGGCTCAGGCGGGTGAAGGGGCTGTCGACCAGCGACAGGTCGGCGTAGTCGCCGTGGCGCTGCACGCGCTGGTAGTTGAAGCCGATGCGCCGGCTGTTGTACTGGTAGCCCAGCGCCAGCTGCTGGCCCGTATCGCCTTCGAAACGGCTCTGGGTCAGCGCCGCGTTGAGCACGCCGAAGGTACCCAGGCGCAGGTTGCCACCCAAGCCGCCGAGCATCAGCGACTCGGCGCTCTCGGCATGGGTTTCCAGGGTGAAATAGTCGGACACCCCGTGACGCAAGGTCGCCGAGGCGACCCCCGGGCCATAGGCGAAATCACGCACGGCGTAGTCGCGGCGCAGGCTGCCGGCGGCCACCGAAAAGTCCGACAGCCCCTTGGTCAGCAGGCTACTGGTGACATAAAACGGCAAGGTGGTCGACACCTGCCGGCCGAGGGCGTCGGTGGTCACCACCACCGCTTCGCCGGCGCCATTGATGAACGGCACGTTGGTCAGGGTATAGGGACCCGGCTGCAGTTCAGTGCTGCTGCTCTTGTAGCCGTTGATGAACAGGTCCAGCGAGGTCGGCACGGCAGCTTCGCCGGCAAAGGCCGGCAGCGGATAGGTGACCAGGTCGGGACGGGCGCCGAAGTCGCGGGACAGTTGCAGGCCGCCTACCCGCACCGAGGTAGTCCAGGGCAGCGCGCCGGTCACCAGGTCGCCCGCCTCATAGGTGAGCAGGCGCTGCTCGTCGGTGTAGCGGAAGGTGGTGTCGTAGCGCAGGAAACCCTGCCGACCCTGGGCCTGGGCGCCATTGAACGACTGGCGCCACTGCCCGGTGGTGGAGAAGGTGCCCCAGTCGTCGAACAGGCGCAGCTCGTTCCAGGCGGCCAGGTAGCTGCCGCCCTCGTCGGTGTCGTTGAGGTAGGCGTCGTAGTTGAGCAAGGCGCCGAAGCTGCTGCGGGCGTCACTGGCCGGGTACAGGTTGCGCTCGCCGACCTGCTGGTCGGGTAGCCAGGCCGGCGGCACCTGCAGCAGCAGGCGCTGGTTCTGGCTGTCGTAGTCGCTGTGCAAGCCGGGGATCTCGTCCAGGGCCACTTCGCCCTGGGGTTCGCCCGGCAGCCTGATGCCCGCCTCGCGCAAGACCTCGCTGGCCAGGTACAGGCGCCCGGCGCGCTGCTGCACCGGCACCAGCTCAGCCTTGGCCACCTGGTTCACCTGCAGGTCGAGGTACAGCGTGGCGTCGGCGATGGCGGCCTGTTCCGAGGGTGGCGGCGGCAGCTCGTCGGCCACGCCCAGGCCGGGCCCCAGTACCGCCAGGCCCAGGCACAACCGGTGCGTTGCCACCCACACCCAGCTCACACACGACTTCCAACCATTACCGGGTCCTCCCTGGCCCCTGTGATCCGTTCAAGCGCGGCTTATTGCCCCTGTTTGATGGCCTGGGCCACCTCCTGGCCGTTGACCCGTCCCTTGAGCACGCTGGCCGCGCCCGGCGTGGCCGGTGCCGGCCAGCGCATGCTGGCGCCGGGCAGCACGTAGCCGAGCAGCCCCTCTACCAGCGGCCGGTCCTGGCCGGCCTGCTGCAACACCACGTCGGTCAGCCGCGCATGCACCGGCCCCGTGTTGCGCAGCTCGACATAGGGCTTGCCCTGCACCGTCACCGCGCGCCAGCTCAACTGCGGCTTGCCCACGCCCTCTGCGCTGCGCCTGCCCTCTGGGTCGGGCTTGCCCCACAGCCCCTCGCCGTAGACGAACAGCGGCACCGAGTAGCGCATCTGCAGGCGGATTGCCGCTTTCGGCCCCTCGCTGGCGGCATCGGTCGGCAGCGGCGAAGGGATCTCGTCGATGATGATGCGGTAGGCCTGCTCCTGGCCCGCGGGCGAGCTGCCGGTGCGGGTCAGGCGGATCAGTTGCTTCTGCCCCGGCGGGATATTGGCCACCGGCGGGCTGCCGATGATCTCCCGCTGGGCCTGGAACTGCTCCTGGTACTCGCCCTGGCGCCAGGCGAACACCCGCACCTGCAGGCTGGTCGGCGCAGAACCACGGTTTTCCAGCCACAGCGCGCCGGCCTTCTGGTCGGCCTCCAGCACCGGGTCGATCGGCCAGATCAGCACCGAAGTGGCCGCGAAGGCCGGTGCACTGGCCAACAGCAGCAGCCCGATGACCCCACGCGCCCAGTTAGCGCCTGCCCCCATGCCCCTCTCCTTCTCTGTTATCCGCAGTGGCCTTTCACCAGGTCACCGTCACTTGCACGACATCGGTGTAGGTCCCCGCCGGCAAGGTGCCGGTCAGGGTGGTACGGCCATAGACCGGCAACTTGATCGCCGTCGGGTCGCTGTAGCTCACCGCCACGCTGCTGCCGATGCCCAGGCTCTGGCTGAACGCGGCGTCGCGGTACAGCTGGTAGGCCAACAGTTGCGCCCCCCCCGAACGCTTGAGATTGCGCGTGCCGCTGGCGCTGTTCTGGCCGCCGTCCAGGCTCATGCTCAGGGCCACGCCGGGGGTGCACTGGAAGGTCACGGTGCTGCCGCCGAGCGAAGTGCTCAGGGTGGCGGTGGACAGCGCCGAGCTGGTGCCGTAGTCGAGCACGCCATAGGCGGTCACGCCGCCGACCACCAGGCAGCCGGCGACGATCTGTGCCGTCACCTGGAAGGTGCTGGTGGTCACCGCGTGGGCACCCTGCGTCAGCGCCAGGCACAGCCCGACGGCCAGCAGCCGCACCGCGCCCGGCATGGCTCAGAAACTCAGCTCGACCGCCACCGTGTCGGTGTACACCCCGGCCGGCAGGCCGGCCTTGCCACGGGCCTGCCCGTAGAGGTTGACAGTCTGCGCCACGCCCGTGCTGGTCGGCAGGGTGATGGTGCCGTCGATCGCCAGTAATTGAGTGTGCCCGGCGTCGGTGTAGAAGTCGTAAGGCACGAAATTGCCCGCGCCATCGGCCAGTGCCCGGGTGCCCCCGGCAGACTGCGAGTCATGGGCGCCGGCACGCACCTTGATCGTCGGCACCGTGCCTGCCGAGCAGAGAATGCTCATGGCCCCGCCTCCGCCGCCGAGCACCTGGCCATTGGCGGTGGTGAACAGCGAATCCTGGGTGCCGAAGTTGAGGCTGCCGAAGTTCAGCCCCGAGCTGCCGCCACTGCCGTTGACCTGGCAGGCGGCGGTCAGCGTCAGGGTCGAGCTGATGGTGCCGGTCACGGTGGCCGCCTGGGCCTGGGCGGCCAGGGCCAGACCAAGACCGGCGAAGATGTAGCGGGTGAGGTGCTTGGGCATCGGAGTCTCCTTGCGTGTTACCAGTCCAGAGTCACCCTGAGGGTGTCGCGATACAGCCCGGCGGGCAGCGCGCGCGGTTGCGCGACCACCACGCCATAGATGGGCACGGGCACCTGCTGGGTGCCGCTGATGGTGAAGGTACGGGCCTGGCCGATGCCATAACGGCTGTTGCCGCCCGGATCGATGGCCAGTTGGTAGGGAATGAGCTCGCGGCCGTTGCGCAGGCGGCGCACGCCGTCGCCACCGTTCTGCCCGCCGTTGATGCGCACGCTGAAGGCACGCACCTGCGGCGAGCAACTGATCTGCAGGCTGCCCTCGCCGCCGGCCTCGTCGACCCGGCTGGTCAGCGGCTGGTCCCAGGTCGGCCCGCGGGCACCGAAGTCCATCAGGCCCGGGTTGCCCAGGGTGGCCGGTTGCGGGTCGCTGCTGATCTGGCAGGCGGCGCTGATCACCAGCCGTGCCTGGATAAAGCCGGTGGTGGTGCCGTGGGCCGCGCCGCTGGGCAGCAGCAGCGGGCCGAGGGTCAGTAGCAGGATCGAACCACGGTGCAACACGTCCATGAGCATGCAGCCTCCCTACCAGGTGACCGTAACTTTGAGCAGGTCGGCGTACAGCCCGGCGCGGGGGGCCCAGGCCAGCTTGTCGATCCGTGCGTAGAGGGGCAGCTCCACCGAGCCGCTGTCCGGTACCCGCGCCGATTGCGCCACGTCCACCGCCAGCGGCTGATGCCAGGCGGCATCACGGTACAGCCGGTAAGGTATCGGCCGGGCCAGGGCATCGGGGCTTACGAGGTAGCGCACTTCGCCGACGCCGCCGTGCTGGCCGCCATCGACACGCACTTGGTACGGGGTGTCCGGGTTGCACTCCAACCGCGGCGGGCGCTGTGCGAGCAGCACGCCACTGACCGGCGCAGCCGGGCCATCCAGGCGCGCCGCGCTGCCCAGGTCGATGCGCCCCAACGCCTGCGAACCGGCGTCGCGTTGCTGGTTGACCAGCATGCAACCACGCTGCACGCGCACCTGCACTTCGACGAGGAAATCCGCTGCCATGGCGTTGCCACTCAACCACAGGCCCAACAGCAGGGCCACAAAGCGCTCCGTCACCGGTCGATCCTTGTGCGTATGGATTGAGCTTGAGCGTAGCAGCGCGATTGGATCCGAGCCGGGGAAGGCCTACCCCTCTTTGGCATTAATGAAAATGGCAGGGCTGAACCTGTGCTTGCCGGTTTGTGTCACCGGGGCTGCCGCGCAGCCCATCACCGGCAGGGCTCAGAAGGAAATTTTCCGGTCTGGAACGAAACCTCGGCGCCCGCCCACTTTCCAATGACCAGACTCCGGCATGGCGGCCACCATTCTGGTACCGTTCATCCGCAATATTTTGTGCTAGCGCATGACTCATGCATGGACGGAACCTACAGGAGAGTCCCGTGACGACCGACCAGACCCCGCTCGACCAGGCGATCGAGCGCTGCGCCCAGGAGCCGATCCAGGTTCCGGGCAGCATTCAGCCCCAGGGTTTCCTGCTGGCTGTTGACGAGAGCACGTTGCGCGTCCTGCAGGCGAGCGAGAACGCCGAGCGATGGTTCGGCATACCCGCAGGCGAACTGCTCGGCCAGGCCTTCCCGGATCTGGTCAGCGCTGACTTCGACCTGAGCGGCCAGCTGGGCTATTTGCCGCAAGGAGACGTCTTCCCTTTTCACATTGGCGACGTGCACTTGCGCCAGGACGCACCCAGCCAGTCATTGCTGCGCGTGCTCGCCCATCGGCATGATCAGGTGCTGATTCTCGAATTCGAATCGAGCCATAAGTCCGAGGGCGTTTATCAGGGGGACTACTATCCGTTGGTGCGCGCTTTCGTCAGCACCTTGCACAAAGCCACCAGCGTCGAGGAACTGCTGCAGCATTCGGTGCGGCAGATCAAACGCCTCACCGCCTTCGGACGGGTCAAGGCCTACAGTTTCGATCCCGAGGGCAACGGCACGGTATTGGCCGAAGAGGCCGACCCTGGCTATCCAAGCTATCTGGGGCTGAGCTTCCCTGCGTCTGACATTCCTCGCCAGGCCCGGGAGTTGTACCGGGTCAATCGCATCCGCCTGATCGAAGATGCCAACTATCAGCCCTCTCCCTTGCTGCCGCCGTTGAACCCGATGACCGGCAAGCCGCTGGACATGAGCTTTGCGGCCCTGCGCAGCGTGTCGCCCGTGCATCTGCAATACATGCGAAACATGGGCACCCTGGCCTCCATGTCGCTGTCCATCGTGGTCGACGGTCGACTATGGGGGCTGGTGTCCTGCCACCACGAGCGCCCCCGACCGGTGGACTTCCAGACGCGCACCGCGTGCGAATTGCTTGCCAGTGTCCTGTCGCTGCAGATCGAGTCACGCGAATCCCACGACCGCACCCGTACCCTGCTCGAGCTGCGTGAGCGCATCGTACGCATGCTGGCGGCGATGGCCGATCGTGACAGCGTGAGCGAAGGCCTGCTCGACCAGCCCGAAGTGCTGCTGGCCTTCGCCGGAGCCAGTGGCGCAGCCATCATCAGCGCCGAGCGCTGCGACCTGATCGGAGACACACCTTCTGCGGCGCAGGTCAATGCCCTGGTGCACTGGCTGGGCGAGCGCGGCGAAGAGGAGGTGTTCCATACCGATAACGTGAGCCGTGACATCGAAGCTCTGCCGGAGCTCGCCAGCTGTGTCGGCGGAGTACTGGCCGTTGCGATCTCGCAGTTGCACTCGCATTACCTGGTGTGGTTTCGCCCTGAGCAAACCCGCCTGGTCAACTGGGCCGGACGGCCGGACAAAGCGATCAGCCCCCAAGGACACCTCAATCCACGCCACAGCTTCGAACGCTGGGAGGAGGAAGTGCGTGGTTTCAGCGCCCCCTGGAGTCCCCTCATCGTCGATGGCGTGCTCGAACTGCGCATGGCCGTATTGGGCATCGTCCTGCGCAAGGCCGAGGAACTGGCGCAACTGGCCGGAGAGCTCAAACGCTCCAACAAGGAACTCGAAGCCTTCTCCTATAGCGTCTCCCACGACCTGCGCGCACCGTTGCGGCATATCGCCGGCTATACCGAGCTGCTGAGCGAAATCGAGGGCGAACACTTGAGCGAACGCGGTCGACGCTTCCTGTCCCACATCGATGAGGCCGCACATTTTGCCGGTTCACTGGTGGACAACCTTCTAAACTTCTCGCAAATGGGACGCTCGGCGCTGCGCTTGGCGGACGTCGACCTCAACACCCTGGTCGATACCATCCGCCAGGAGTTCGAGCCCGATTACCAGGGGCGCGAAATCATCTGGATGGTCGCCTCCATGCCCAAAGTCATCGCGGATCCGGCGTTCATCAACATGGCCCTGTACAATCTCATCGCCAATGCCATCAAATACAGCCGTGGACGCCGCCCCGCGCGTATCGAAATCGGCGCCGTGCAGCACGAACTGGAGACCGAGGTGTACGTGCGCGACAACGGCGTGGGCTTCGACATGGCCTATGCCAACAAGCTTTTCGGTGTGTTCCAGCGCCTGCATCGCATGGAAGAATTCGAAGGGACCGGCATCGGCCTGGCCAGCGTGCGTCGCATCATCGAGCGCCACGACGGCCGGGTCTGGGCTGAAGGCCAGGTCGGCCAGGGCGCCAGCTTCCATTTCACCCTTCCTCGCCATCAACCGCATTCCTGAGGCGTCTGCACCTATCATGCTCAAACCCATTCTGCTGGTCGAAGATAACCCCAGGGACCTGGAGTTGACCCTCCTGGCACTGGAGCGCAGCCAACTGGCCAATGAGGTCATCGTGCTGCGCGATGGCGCCGAAGCCCTGGACTACCTGTTGCGACGCAACACCTACGCCGAGCGTGACGATGGCAACCCGGCGGTGCTGCTGCTTGATCTGAAGCTGCCCAAGGTTGATGGCCTTGAGGTACTCAAGCAAGTGCGCGATACCGCCGAGTTGCGCAGCATCCCGACGGTCATGCTGACCTCCTCGCGAGAAGAACCCGACCTATTGCGCGCCTACGAACTGGGCGTCAATGCCTACGTGGTCAAGCCCGTGGAGTTCAAGGAGTTCGTGGCAGCGATCTCCGATCTGGGCGTGTTCTGGGCGGTACTCAACGAACCACCGCCCGGCTCGCTGCGCCTGAACAGGCGCGGCAGCAATTGAGTCAGCTGGCAATGCAAGGCGCACCACTCAGCCTGCTGCTGGTCGAAGACAGCTCGATGGACGCCGAGCTGACGCTTTTGTGCCTGGAACGCAGCGGGCTGCAGGTCCAGTCACGGCTGGTGTTCGACCATGTCGGCGTCGAGCATGCCCTGCGCGAAGACAGCTACGACCTGATCCTGTGCGACTGTGTGCTACCGGGCTCATCGGGCACTGATGTACTGGCCATTGTCCAGCGCCTGGCACCGGACATACCGTTCATCTTCCTTTCCGGCATCTATGGCGAAGAGCATGCGGTCGAGATGATCCGCCTGGGCGCCACCGACTACGTGCTGAAGAAGAACCTGCCCCTGCTGCCCAAGGCAGTGCACCGGGCATTGACAGAGGTACACGAGCGCCAGCGTCGGCGCCGTGCCGAGGAGGCACTGGCCGACGTCGAGGCCCGGGCGCGCATCGCCATCGACGCGGCAGGCATGGGCAGCTGGGATTTCCGCCCGCAGGAGAACCTGCTGCTGTGGGATGACCGCTGCAAGACGCTGTTCGGCCTTCCCACCGAGACGCAAATGACCCTCGAGGTGTTCTACGACGGTATCTTCCACGAAGACCTGGCAAGGGTCCGCGCAGCCGTTGAGCAGGCCATGCGCCCGGACAGTGACGGCCTGTACCGCGCAGAGTTCCGTATCGCCCAGCCCAATGGCCTGGAGCCTCGCTGGCTGCTTTCCAGCGGCCAGAGCCAGTTCGTCGACAACCGATGCGTTCGCTTCTCCGGGGTATTGCAGGATATTCACCAGCAACGCCAGGCCACGCGCGCCTTGGAACAGCTCAACGAAATGCTGGGTGAGCGGGTCGAGCAGCGTACCCGGGAACGCGACCGCGCATGGGAGTTGTCCCAGGACCTGCTGGCAGTACTGAACAAGGACCTGACGCCGGTCACCCTGAACCCGGCCTGGGAAGCCAGCCTGGGCTTCACCCGCGAACGCCTGGGCCAGACTTCGCTTCTGCAACTGGTGCTCGAAAGCGACCAGCAGGCACTACTCGCAGAACTGGCCGCGTTGTCCTCGGGTAACACCAGCGCCCGCTTCGTCGGGCGTATCCTGCATGCCAATGGCCAACCACGCTGGCTGTCCTGGGTGGTGGTTCCTGATGACAGCCTGCTGTACGTGGTCGCCCGGGACATAACCAGCGAACGCGAAGCTACACTGGAACTGGCCAAGGCCAACGAGAACCTGCGCGAACAAATTGCCGAACGCGAACGCATAGAGGCAACACTGCAACAGATGCAGCGCCTGGAAGCTGTCGGCCAGCTCACCGCAGGCGTGGCGCACGACTTCAACAATCTGCTGACGGTCATTCTCACCGGCGCCAGCTTTCTCCAGCGCGATCTGGACAAAGGCTCACTGGACAAGGCCCTCACCCGCCTTCAGCACATCCGCGAAGCCGGTGAGCGCGGAGCCAAGCTGACTGCGCAATTGCTGGCATTCTCCCGCAAACAGCGACTCGAACCGGTGCCAGTGAACCTCAACCGCACCCTGTCCGGGTTGGAGGAGCTGTTGCGACGCACACTGGGCGGCAACATTTCGGTGCGGCTGGACCTGGATACCCGCCTTTGGCAGGCGTTGACCGATATTACCCAGACCGAAATGATCATCCTCAACCTTGCCATCAATGCCCGTGACGCGATGCCCGACGGCGGTCAACTGACGCTGGCCACCCGCAACGGCCGGATCAGTGCCCGCCCTCTGCGCCCGGAAGACCCGGATCCGGGCGAATACGTTGTACTGTCGATTCGCGATACCGGCTGCGGCATGAGTGAAGAAGTGCTGGCCAAGGTGTTCGAGCCCTTCTTCACCACCAAGGACATCGGCAAGGGCTCAGGCCTGGGGCTGGCCCAGGTGTTCGGCTTCGCCAAGCAGTCAGGCGGTGGCGTGCGCATCGATACCGCGCTGGGGCGCGGCACACAGGTCAGTGTCTACCTGCCCGCGGTGCATCAACCGGAGGCGCCGGCAACCCAGGAACAAAGTACGCAGGCTTTGCCGGCGCGGCCTGCCGGCAGGCGCAGTGTGCTGCTGGTGGATGACGACCATCTGGTACGGGAGATGATGAGCGACGTTCTGCTGCGCCATGGCTATCAGGTGCGTCAGGCGCACAGCAGCGAGCAGGCATTGGCACTGCTGAACGATGAAATAGAGGTGCTACTCACCGATTTTGCCATGCCGGAATTCAATGGTGCGCAACTGGCGCTGGCTGCGCGTCAGCGCTTCCCTGACCTGCCCGTGGTATTCCTGACGGGGTATGCCGAGTTGCAGGGGCTGGAACTGCCCGGCAGCCTGGTGATTCAGAAACCGGTAAGCGAGCAGGCTCTTGCCCAGGCACTGGCCGAGCTTCTGGAAAATAGATAGGCAGAAACGAAAAAATCGCCGAAAGGCGATTTGGGGAGAGTGTACAGCTTGAAAATGGCAGGGGCGGCTGGATTCGAACCAACGCATGGCAGGATCAAAACCTGCTGCCTTACCGCTTGGCGACGCCCCTGTATCGGATCTGGCAAGTGAATCAATCACCGCCTCACTGACAACTCCTTGCAGCACCGTGAGTTGCTGCTTGGGAATGGCCGGCACTTTAACAACCTTTTTTCGAAGTGGAAAGCTTTTTTTTAAAAAAAACGCAGAAAAACAGCAGGTTACTTGTAGCGAACCTTTTCGCGGGGTTTTTGCCCGTGAGCGACCAGGACGACCATTCGTCGTAATTCCCCCGCCTCGCTTCAACACAATTACGTTCCTCCCTTCCAATCAGATAGACCCCGTCGGCGCATCACAAGGAGGACGCCATGCCCGTTTCCCACGACCTCTACCAGGACTTGCACTACCCTCGCGAGATCGTCCAGCAGCGACGCCAACGCGACCCGCAGCTCGACCGCCTGCTCGACGAGTACATGGACATCGACAACCAGGTCCTGGCCGCCGAGTCGATCTCGGCGGGCAACTTCCAGGACGACGACTTGCGCCATCTCAAGGAGCGTCGCCTGGCGATCAAGTACATGATCGAACGCCAGCTGGAGCACAAGGCATGACCTATCGCATTTCACGATCATTGCCCGGTGGATTCTCGATTGGTCAAAATGCACGGCGTCGCGCAAGCTATGCCCTGCCCCAGTTCCGCTCCGAGGAGCCTGCCACTTGCCCACCTGGATTCCCGCACCCTTGCGCCTGCTCGGCCAGCGTTTGCGCCACGAACCGCCTGCGGATACCACCCTTGCGGACAATTTCCAGGACCGCGCGACCGAACGCGGCTACACCCTGAGTGACGGGCAACGCCGGGTGATCACGGCGATGGCCGCGCAGCTGGCCGCATTCGAGACAGGCCAGGCACGCAGCCTGTACCTGTACGGCGCGGTCGGGCGCGGCAAGAGCTGGCTGCTCGATGGTTTCTTCCAGGCCGTGCCGACTGCAGCCAAGCGTCGCCTGCACTTTCACGACTTTTTCGCCCGCCTGCACCAGGGAATGCATCGCTATCGAGCGCTGGACAACGCCCTAGGGGCAACCCTCGACGAGCTGCTGGGGGATTGCCAGGTGTTGTGCTTCGACGAGTTCCACGTCCACGACATCGGCGACGCCATGCTGCTCACCCGGCTGTTCGATGCCCTGTTCGCCCGTGGCGTGCTCCTGCTGGTCACCTCCAACTACGCCCCTGAGGGACTGCTGCCCAACCCGCTGTACCACCAGCGCTTCCTGCCGGTGATCCGCCTGATCAACAGCCGCATGCAGGTGCTGGAGGTGGACGGGGACACGGATTTTCGCAGCCTGCCGGCCAACCGCGCGCATCAGCGATTTACCCAAGGGCATTATGTCTGGCCGGGCAATTCGCAGCAGCGCGAGCGCTTGCGGCTACCCATGCCGCAGCCGCTGCAACTGGAGGTCAACCAGCGCCCATTGCGCGTCCTGGCCAGCAACGAACGCCAGGTCGTGTTCAGCTTCCACGACCTGTGCGAACAGCCTACCGCGGTGATCGACTACCTAGCCCTGGCCGAGCGCTACGACCACTGGATCATCGAGGGCCTGGACGATCTGGCCGAGTGCTCGCTGGCGGCGCAGCAGCGCTTCGTCAACCTGGTGGACGTGCTGTACGACCAAGATCGCCAAGTGACGGTGATCGCCAAGCGGTCACTGGAACAAAGCCTGGGTGGGGCGCTGGCCGACCTCATGCGCACCCGCAGCCGGCTGGGGCAGTTGCACCAGGCCGGTCCGACCTGACCCTGCGCTCCGACAAACCCACTCCCACGTCATGTTCTGCCCCTGAGGATTGCGTGAGAGCGGGCTTGCGCCGCGATGACTTCAACTCGCCCTGGGCAGATCAGACAGCACCCCCTCGATCTCCGCCAGCACCGCCGGATCGTCCAAGGTCGAGGGCGGCACGTAGTCCTGCCCATCGGCGATCTTGCGCAGTACCGCCCGCAGGATCTTGCCCGAGCGGGTCTTGGGCAGGCGTTTCACCAAGCGCACTCGGTTGAAGCAAGCCAGCGCGCCGATCTGCTCGCGCACGCTGGCCACCAGCTCACCCTGCAACTGCGTCTCGCCAATGCCCTGGCCGTCCTTGAGCACCACCAGCGCCAACGGCACCTGGCCCTTGATCTCGTCGTGCACACCGATCACCGCGCACTCGGCCACCGCCGGATGACGCGCCACCAGGTCCTCCATTTCGCCAGTCGACAGCCGATGCCCGGAGACGTTGATCACGTCATCGGTGCGTCCCATGATGTAAACGAAGCCGTCCTCGTCCAGATAACCGCCGTCGCCAGTGTGGTAATAGCCCGGGTAGCTGTGCAGGTACGCCTGCAGGTAGCGCTCGTGATCGCCCCACAGCGTCTGGCTGCACCCCGGCGGCAGCGGCAGGGCGATGACGATCGCGCCCTGCTGGTTGGGCCCCAGCGGCTTGCCGTCGTCGTCCAGCACCTGCACGTGATAACCCGGTACCGCACGGTTGCTCGACCCAGGCCGCGCCGCGCTGCCTTCAAGGCCAACGCAAGGCGCGGTCACCGGCCAACCGGTCTCGGTCTGCCACCAATGGTCGTGCACCGGCTTGCCGCTGACCCGCTCGAGCCATTCATGGGTACTCGAATCGAGCTTTTCCCCGGCCAGGAACAGTTGGCGCAACGAGCCCAGGTCATGGCGACGGATCAACTCGCCTTCCGGGTCTTCTTTGCGAATCGCGCGCATGGCGGTGGGCGCACAGAACAAGCCGTTGACCTTGTACTGCTCGACCACCCGCCAGTAGGCCGAGGCATCCGGAGTACGAATCGGCTTGCCCTCATAAAACACCGTGGTGCAGCCGCTCATCAGCGGCCCGTAGACAATCAGTGAATGACCCACCACCCAACCCACATCGGAAATCCCCCACCACACATCACCCGCCTGCATGCCGTAGACATGACGCATGGCGTAGCACAGGGCGACTGCGTTGCCGCCATTCTCGCGCACGATGCCCTTGGGTTTGCCGGTGGTGCCGGAGGTGTACATGATGTACAGCGGGTCACCCGCGTCGAGCGCCACCGGCGCTACCGGCTCGACGCCAACCAGCGCTTGCTGCCAGTCCAGGTCGCGCCCGGCCTGCAGCTCGGCGCGCGCCTGCGGACGCTGCAGCACCAGTACATGCCGCGGCTGATGACGGGCCAACTGCAGGGCGCGATCGACCAGGGGCTTGTATTCAATCACCCGGTCGAATTCCAGGCCGCAGGATGCCGTCAGCAGCAGCGTCGGTCGAGCATCGTCGATGCGCAGGGCGAGCTCGTTGGCGGCAAAACCGCCGAACACCACAGAGTGCACCGCGCCGATGCGGGCGCAGGCGAGCATGGCCATCGCCGCCTGGGGCACCATTGGCATGTAGATGATCACCCCGTCCCCCTTGCCCACGCCCAGCGAGCGCAGTAGCCCGGCCAGGCGCGCCACCTCGTCGCGCAGCTGGTGGTAGGTGAAGGTCTGCTGCACGCCGGTCACGGGCGAATCGTAGATCAACGCCATCTGTTCGCCGCGGCCCTGCTCGATCTGATGATCGAGGGCCAGGTGACAGCTGTTGAGGCGCCCATCAGCGAACCAGCTGTGGGTGCCGTCGGCGTTCTGCTGCAGGGTCAGGGTAGGCTTGCGCTGCCAGGCCAGCTGTTCGGCCTGGGCCTGCCAGAAGGTGGCGGGATCGGTGATGGAATGGGCGTAGCTGTGCTGATAAGTCATTGGTTCGCAACCCGGTACTTGTTGTTATTGAAGGGCGAACCCTGAGTATGGACCGGCGCGGCCCGCCCGCCATCGGACTTAAGTCGCAACCCATATGCAGATTTGCCGCACCTGTCTGCTTACAATGGCCACTCATCAAGACAGAACAGCCTATGCATACCCTCGACGACCTACGCGCCGGCCGCCTGCGCGGCATCACCCGCCTCAATCTCTGCCAGGACTTGATCGATTTCCCTCGGGAGATCTTTAACCTGGCCGACAGCCTCGAGGTACTGGACCTCTCCGGCAACAGGCTGAGCGAACTGCCCGAAGACCTGCACCGCCTGACTCGCCTCAAGGTGTTGTTCTGCTCCAACAACCGATTCACCCACCTGCCTCACGCCATTGGCCGTTGCCAAGCCCTGCAGACAGTGGGTTTCAGGAACAACCGCATCACCCGGGTCGACGCCCAGGCGCTGCCGCGCTCGCTGCGCTCATTGGTGCTGACAGAAAACGCACTGGAGCAATTGCCCGAGGCCTTGGGCAATTGCCCACAGCTGCAGAAGCTGATGCTCGCCGGCAACCGGCTCACCACCCTGCCTGAGGGCCTGGCCAATTGCGTACGGCTGGAGTTGCTGCGCGTGGCCAGCAACCGGCTGGACACCCTGCCCGACTGGCTGCTGCGCATGCCGCGCCTGGCTTGGTTGGCCTACGCCGACAATCCCCTGCCGCCAGGTTTTGTCGCCCCTGTAACGCAGGAGAACTGCCCCTCCCTTCACTGGAAGGATATCCGCCTGGAAGAAGAGCTTGGCCGTGGTGCCTCTGGAGTGATCCACCGTGCGCACTGGAACGGCCAGGCGGCACCGGTGGCGGTCAAGCTGTACAAAGGCGCGATTACCAGCGATGGTTCGCCGCTGGCGGAGATGAGCGCCTGTATCGCCGCCGGTGACCACCCCCAGTTGGTACGCCTGGCCGGGCGCATCGACGACCACCCGCAGCAGCTTCCGGCGCTGGTGATGCAATTGATCGATTCGCACTGGTCGAACCTGGCCGGCCCACCCAGCCTAGACAGCTGCACCCGTGACCGTTACCCCGGCACACGAGAACTGACCTTGCCAGCATTGCGACACCTCGTTGCCGGTATTGCCTCGGTCTGCGCCCACCTGCACAGTCGAGGCTTGAATCACGGCGACCTGTATGCCCACAACATCCTGTTCGATGCGAATGGCCAGTGCCTGCTGGGCGACTTCGGCGCCGCCTCGTTCCATCCACAGGACGACAGTCTCCCCGCACGCGCGCTCGAACGCCTGGAAACAAGGGCTTTCGGCATTCTTGTCGAGGAACTGCTGGTGCGCTGCGACAAGCCCGATACAGTGTTAGGGGAACTGGCTGAACGCTGCCAGCAACCCGATGTACTAGCCCGTCCATCTTTCAACGAACTGGCGACACAACTCGCGTAAAGACCTGTGCGGCCCCTTTCCGACCGGTCCGACGCCTCGGCAAGGCCGCTCCTACCGGGAGCGCGGCGTTCGCGCCTGGAACGCGGAAAAGACAAAACCCCTACCTGCTCGCGCAGATAGGGGTTTTGCGAAATGAATCTTGACGATGACCTACTCTCACATGGGGAAGCCCCAC